>CAZYWA010000013.1:25003-35193 GCA_964650975.1 uncultured bacterium | reverse complement strand
CAGAACGGTCGCCGCGAAACGATGAAGTCCCTGAAATCCATGCGCTCTTGCGTTGTCGATGCCCGTCGACTTCTTCTGCGAATTTCGGAGACAGGACACTAGGGCTCACGCGATGCGCACTCCCCGCCGCACCACCACGGGCGAGCCCTCCGCGATGAACGCGGACGTGGGCTTCGCGGCGAGCACACTCACGAATTCGCGGCCGTAGAGGCGCTCGACGTCGCAGTCGAGCTCGGCGGTGGCGCCCTTCCACACCCGCCATTGCGGGTGCTCGACGCGGTACTCGACGCAGCCGCCGTCGCGCTGCCCGGCGTAGCCCCAGTAGTGCTCGGTGATGAACTCCTCCTCGGAGCCTGGCGACGGAATCGCCGCCACACCCTCGCCGGCCACTCGTAGCCGGTTCCAGCGGCCCCCGAGGCGCCAGCCGAATTCGACGTCGCGCGCGTCATCGTCCGGCCACTCGATCCGGTGGCGCATGGGCAGCGACTGGTAGCGCTCGTTGTAGACGGTGTTCGCCACGGTCGCGATCGCCCAGCGCGGCACCAGCTCCTTCACGAACACCACCCCGCGCCGGTCGCCGTCGGGGGCGCCGCGGCGGCGCACGTAGAAGCGCAGGTTCACTTCCTCGAAATCGCGGTGGAACGGGATCGGCAGGCCGAGGACGCGGGTGTCGAGGAACAGAAAGCCCACCATGCTCACGAAGCAGCGGGCGCTCCAGGTGTCGAGCTCGACGCCGGGGGGAACCCTCTCGCGCAGCAGCGCCGGGTCGACCTCGTAGTTGATCATCGCCAGCCGCTCCCAGCGGGCGGTGAGAAACGCGCCCGGTGCGAGCGCTGAGGCAGCGGTCGTCGCGATGGCCGTCACGGGGACACCGAAATCACCCACGAACCGAGACATCCAGGCTAGCGCACGGTTAAGCTCCACAGGTCGAGCCAACTCAGGCTCAGGAGACTCAGTCATGCCCAAGGGAGTCGTGGCCGTCGTCAAGACGCGGCCCGAATCGGTACTCGAGGACACGCAGAAGGTGATGGAGCTGGGCGGCTACCGCCAGGCTCTGAAGCCGGGCGTGACCACCATTCTGAAGGACAACATCTCGTGGCACTTCCCGTTTCCGGGGGCCAACACCACCCCGTGGCAGCTGGAAGGCACCATCCTCAGCTTGCGCGCCGCGGGCTACCGGGACTTGACCTGCGTCCAGAACAAGACCGTCGTCACCGACGCGTTCAAGGGCGAGGATCTCAACAAGTACGTGCCGCTCTTCCGCAAGTACGAGATCCCGGTCCTCTTCAACTTCAAGGAAGAGGACATGAAGTGGGTGGTGATCAAGCCCAAGGCGGAAACGCGCGTGCTGCACCGGATCTATCCGGACGGCATCCGCATCCCCGAGTATTTCCACGGCAAGAACATCGTCCATCTGCCCACGGTCAAGTGTCACATCTACACCGAGACCACGGGGGCCATGAAGAACGCGTTCGGCGGGCTGCTGCACAACCACCGCCACTACACGCACTCGTGGATCCACAAGACCCTGGTCGATCTGCTCGCGATCCAGCAGGAGATCCACGCGGGGCTCTTCGCGGTGATGGACGGCACCACCTGCGGGAACGGCCCGGGGCCGCGCACCATGATCCCGGTGATCAAGGACTACATCCTGGCCTCCGAGGACCAGGTTGCGATCGACGCGGTCGCGGCGCACATGATGGGTTTCGACCCGATGAAGATCGAGTACATCCGGCTCGCGCACGAAGCCGGGCTCGGCGTCGGGAAGTTCGAGGAGATCGAGATCAAGGGCGCCGACGTCTCGAAGGAGAGCTGGGGTTTCGTGGTGGGCGACAACGGCGCCAGCATGATCGGCGACCTGATGTGGTTCGGCCCGCTCAAGTGGGCGCAGAAGCTCTTCTTCCACACCCCGCTGGTGTGGGCGTTCGTGTTCGGCAGCGAGGCCTACCACGACTACTACCGCTGGCCGATGAAGGACGAGAAGACCTTCCAGAAGTGGTGCCGGGAGACCTCGTGGGGACAGCTCTTCACGCGTTACCCTGACAAGCCCGGCCTCGAGCGCTCTCCCGCGCTCGTCGGCGCGGCAGCGGGAAGCACCACCTGAGCGTGAGTTCCGCCGCATTCGCCCCCGCGCGGGCCCAACATCGTTCCGCAGCTCCATCCACATACTCTCCATCACCGGGCGAGCGAGACGGACGCGCTGAGAGGCGCGCCGGCGAGCTCGGCGAGCCGACTCGGGGGTGGGGCCCCGGCCGAATTCACTTCGGGCGGGGCGGGGGGCTCGAAACGCTCCCCGGGAGAACATCGGAGGTACGACCATGGACAGCGCGCTGAAGGAGCAGGAAATCCCGCTGCAGATCACGTTCCACGAGCTCGAGAGCTCCGATGCCATCGAGACCTTCGTGCACGAGCGCACCCAGAAGCTGTTGCACTTCTACGACCGGATCACCGCCTGCCGGGTGGTGATCGAGTCGCCCCATCGTCATTCGAACAAGGAGCGCAAGCTCTTCCACATCCGCGTCGAGCTGGGAGTGCCGGGCCAGGAGCTGGTGGTGAGCCACGAGCCCGGCGAGCACGAGAAGCACGAGGACATCCACACCGCGATCCGCGACGCGTTCGGCGCGATGGAGCGCCAGCTGAAGGAGTTCGCGCGGAAGCAGCGCGGCGAGGTCAAGACGCGGCCGGCCGAGGTCTGAGCCGCGGCGCACGCGCCCGCCCCCGAGGTATCGAGGTCCGCGACGATCAGCACCACCCCGACGAAACCAGCGATGATCGAGCCCCGGCGGACCAGCGAACGCGTGTCGTTCCTGGTGTTCCTCGCGGTGCTGGTGGCCGGCTTCGCGTGGATGATGCGGCCGTTCTGGAACACCGCGGGCATCGCCGCGGTGACCGCGGTGCTCTTCCTGCCGATTCACGAACGCATCGTCAAACGCTGCAAGGGGCGCCGTTACGTGGCGGCGCTCTTGTCGCTGCTGGTGCTGTGCATCTTCCTGCTGCTGCCGGTGGGCGCCCTCGCGGCGGTCGTGGCGAGCGAGATCTTCCGGTTCACCCAGGGCATCGCCCCGCAGCTCCAGGGGGGTCAGCTCGCGACGATCCTCGACCACGTGAACCAGTTCGCGATCCAGCAGGCGCAGAAGCTGGGCGAGCTGGCGCCGACGGACATCGACCTCAAGGGCAAGCTGATCGCCGCCGCGAACGAGCTCGGCACCACCATCGTCCAGTACTCGCCGAAGGTGGTCACCTCGACCGCCGACATCGGCCTCGCCACCGCCCTCTGGATGCTGTTCGTGGTGGTACTCCTGAGCGAGGGCGCCCAGCTCTTCCGGTTCTTCATGGATCTCTCGCCGCTCGCGTCTGCGCACGAGCTCCAGATCGCGCGCGAGGTGCGCGAGATGATCACCGCCAACTTCATCGCGATCGTCGCGGTGGCGGCGGCGAACGGCGTCCTGGTGTGGATCGCGTTCGGGGTCGCGCCCATCGACCGGGCGCTGATGTGGGGAATCGTGACCTTCGGCCTCTCGTTCGTGCCGCTGATCGGCGCCGCGGCGGTGTGGATCACGGCGTCGATCTACCTTTGGACCACCGGGCACAGCGGATGGGCGCTGGGTCTGGTGATTTTCTGGCTCGCGGTGGTGGCGCAGATCGACAACGTGCTGAAGCCGCTCCTGATGCGCGGCCGGGTGAACATCCATCCGGTGCTCTTGGTGCTCTCGCTCCTGGGCGGCGCCAAGACCATGGGGCCGACGGGCCTCATTTTCGGCCCGGTGTTCGTGGCGATCCTGCAGGCGTGCCTGCGCATCTGGCGACGCGAGTTCGCGCCGCCGCCGGATCCGCCGATGCCGTCGTCCGCCTGACGGTGGAGCCGAGCGGTCCCCGGCCGGACGCGATCGGTCGGCTGCGCGCCGGAGACCGTCGCGCTCCAACCGTCAGCGGCCGCGCTGAGCCCGGCGTAGAGCCGCGAGCCGCTTGTGGCTGGCGCGCACCGTGCGGGCGCGCTGCATCACCCGTCGAGCGGGCGCTGAAAGTGTCGCGGCCGCCGGTGTCAGGCCCATGTCGGCGGCGATCTCGTCGGCCGCCATGGCGCCGGTGAGTGCCCCGCCTTCCATGTAGCCCTGGAAGTCGAGGCTGGTGTGCTCGCCGCAGAAGTGCACGTTGTCGAACCGCTCGATCTCGGCGCCCGCGATGGTGCTGTACTGGCCGACCTTGTAGGACGCGTAACTGCCCTTGGTGAGCGCGAACGTGGGCCACACGTAGCGCACCGTGGCGCCGTTCGAGGAGGCTGCGGCACCCGGGAGCACCTGCTCGATCTGCGTGAGGAACGCGTCGCGCTGGCTCTCGGTGGTGCCGTCGCCCATCGCGATGCCGGCCTGCCCGCCCACGAAGTTCGTGAGGATGCCGGTGTCGCCCACCTGCAGGCGGCTCGTGTCCCAGGTGTTCTGGTAGCCGAGGTCGGAGTAGGTCTCTCCGTCCGAGCCCAGGCCGTACCAGTAGCGCGAGTCGAAGCCGCACATGAGCTTCGAGTTGGTGCCGTAGCCGAGATTCTGGATCGCGTTCCGCTTCACGTCGGGAAGCGGCAGGAAGATGTCGACCTCGCGCAGCAGCGTGAACGGCAGCGCCAGCACCAGATGATCGCAGCGCGCCGCCACCGTGCCGCTGTCACGCTGGTAGATGGTCTCGTAGCGGCCGTCACCGAGCTGGCGGATCGCGATCAGCCGGTGGCCGGTGAAGATGCGGGTGGGGTCGAGCTGGCCCGCGAGCCGCGACGGGAACGAGTCGTTGCCGCTCGCGGTGTGAAAGCGCTCGTCCGAATCGCCGAAGATCTCGAAATTCGTGGTGTCGGTCGAGATCAGGAGCATCAGGTTGAGCACGTTGGTGACGTCGGCTTCGAGGCCGTACTCGCCGACGTACGCCACCTCGAGAAGCTGGCGAACCGGACCCGAGGCGCCGATCGAGTCGAACCACGCCGACATCGACAGCTGGTCGAGCGCCTCGGCGCCGTTGGGGTCGTGGTACGTGATGTAGCCGTCGGGATCGTGGAGCACGCTCAGGGCGTCGTCGATGGCGGCGGCGATCGGTGCATAGCCCTCGAGCACGTCGGCTTCCGGGATCAGCTTGCCGCCGAAGAGGGCGCGCAGATGGCTGAGGCTGGGATCGAGGGTCGAGTAATCGAGCAGCGTGAGATCGAACTCGTCCGCGAGGTCGCGCAGCGTCTCGTGGCCGGTGCCGATCAGCTCGCCGCCCAGCTCGCAGTGCTGGCCGTTGGGAAACGTCTGGCGATCGGTGAACATGCGGCCGCCGAGGCGGTCGTTGGCGTCGAACACGTACGGATTGAGACCGAGTTGCTTGAGGCGGAACGCGCAGTGGAGGCCGGCGATCCCGCCGCCCACCACCACGACCCCGCGGCCGTCGTTCGAGGCATGCGAGGTGCCTCCGCACGAGGCCGCCATCACACCCGCGCTCGCGGCCGCGCTCGCCTTCAGGAACCCGCGCCGCGACACCGCCCGCCGCTCCTGCCAGCGCTCGGCCAGCTCGCGCACCGGAACTCCCGATTGACGGGAGACGCGGTGCAACCGGTGAGCGCGCAGCAAGAGATCGACGAGCGGCGTTCGTGCCATCGCGGGTGGCCCCTCAGGAAACGATGAAATCCCACACGATCTTGAGCTCGTCCTTCACCTTGATGACGCCGAGCGGTGCCTTGTAGGCCTTGACCCCCCAGCGGCTCTGCACCAGCGGCGCCTCGCCGTGGACGCGCACTCCCTTTCCGGAAGGCTCGAACGCGGTGTGCAGCTCGATCGGCTGGGTCTGCCCGCACAGCGTGAGCTGGCCCTTCACGACGGCCGTGCCCTTCCCGCCCGACGACTTCACGTCGGCGACGCCCGTCGACTTGAACTGGATGGACGGGAACTTCGCCCACTTGAGCACGTCCTTCTCGATGTTGCCGCGGATCTCGTTCTTGTCCTTGTCGCTGAGATCGCCTGGACCGGTCACGGTGAGCGAATTCGCCGCCATGTCGACCTCGACGGAACCCGCGGGCGGCTCGGCGCTCGTGAGCTCGAGCTTGGCGCCCCACTGCTTCACGTCGATGGTCAGGTCGTGGCCCATCTTGCTCAGCAGCCCTTCCTTGAAGCTCTTGATCTGGATGGTGCCGTTCTGAGGGCCGAGGGTCTTGGCCCCGGGAGCGATCGTGGTCATCGTGTCCTCGTCGCGAATCGTCGCGGTGTGGGGAAATCGCCGAAGTTACCCAGCGCCGATTCGCGCGCCAAGCGCGAGGCGATCAACCGCGGCTTGACGCCCGCCGGACCGTCCGGCTTCAATCCGCGATCTGCCTACCGCGCGGTAGGGAACTCAAGCGAGGTGCGCGACGATGTTCGAGCTCTCCGATCAGCACCGCATGATCCAGGACATGTTCCGGCAGTGGTGCGAGCGCGAGCTCTTGCCGCGGGTGCCGGCGTTCGAGAAGGGCGAGCCGCCCTACGACCTGATGCGCAAGATGCTCGATACCTTCGGCATGCGCGACGCGCTGCGCGGCTCGCTCACCAAGCGTCTCGCCAGGATGGGCGACGACGGCAAACCGCTCGACGCGGGCGGAAACGGACGCGCGGACAAGGGGGGCGGCGACGAGGTCGAGTCGGCGCTTCGCGACCCGCTCATCTCCTTCATCCTCGTGAAGGAGATGTCGCGCATCTCCCCGGGATACGCCACGAGCTTCGGCGTCTCGACCGGCCTCGCCGGCTTCAACATCATGAGCAAGGGCACCAAGCGGCAGATCGAGAAGTACGGCATCCCGCTGGTGACGCTCGACAAGGTCGGCTCGTGGTGCCTCTCCGAGCCGGGCGCCGGATCGGACGCGTTCGGCAGCATGATGACCACCGCGCGTGCCACCTCCGACGGCAGCCACTACGTGCTCAACGGCACCAAGACCTTCATCACCAACGGCCCGTTCGCGGACACGTTCGTGCTCTACGCCAAGCTCGATCGCGGCGACGGCAATCCGTACAAGGCCGTGCACGCCTTCATCCTGGAGCGCGGCATGCCCGGCCTCTCGACCGGCAAGCCGTTCGACAAGATGGGCATGGAGGACTCGCCCACCAGCGAGGTGTTTCTCGAGGACGTGAAGGTGCCGCGCGAAAACCTGCTCGGCGAGAAAGAAAAGGACCCGTCGGCGAGCCGCGACGACACCCGCCAGAACTTGGGCCACGAGCGCAGCGGCATTCCCGCGATGTGCCTCGGCATCATCGAGCGCTGCTACGAGCTCTCGATGAAGTACGCGAAGGAGCGGGTCCAGTTCGGGAAGCCGATCCTCGATTTCCAGGCGGTGCAGCTCAAGCTCGCCAACATGTACATCCACTACCAGAACGTGTGGAACGCGGTGATGCGCCTCGCGTGGGCGGCGCGCGAGACCAAGCCCGACCTCGCGTTCACCTGCGGCGCCAAGGTCTACTGCGCCCAGGCTGCGGTGCAGGTCGCGATGGACTCGATCCAGATCCACGGCGGCTACGGCTACATGCGCGAGTACCACGTCGAGAAGCTGGCGCGCGACGCCAAGATGCTGGAGCTCGGCGCGGGCACCACGGACATCAACCTGCTGCAGGTCGTGCGCCTCGAACGCGAGCGTCTGACTTGAGGCTGGGGCTTTCGAGCCCCTAGCCCAAATCGGGCGGACCTCGGAACCGGCGCTCGCGCGCGGTCAGTGCGCGAGCGGATTCGGCGCCAGGAAAACGTCCTCGACGCCGTTGGTGTCGCCGCTCGCCAGGTTCGAGCCGTAGGAGCTGAAAAGCACGAGCCGGCCGTCGCGCGACATGCCGTTCGGGAACGTCTCGCCGTTCGCCTGCGTTCCCTGCGCGTCCACGCTCGCGAGCGCCTGGGCGCCGGTCGAGAGATCGTCCACGTACACGTCGGCTTGTCCCGCGTTCGTGTCGGCGGGCGAAAGCGTCGCGTCGGTCCCGAACGAGAGCAGGCGACCGTCGGTGGAGAGCCTCGCGGCCTCCGGGCCGTAGAAGCTTCCCAGGAGCTGCGCGTCCGAGCCGGTCGCCAAATCACGGACGTGGACCTCGATGCCGCAGCGGAACGGGCACTCGGAGACCTCGTA
Source organism: uncultured bacterium (assembly GCA_964650975.1). Classification (GTDB taxonomy): domain Bacteria; phylum JADJOY01; class JADJOY01; order JADJOY01; family JADJOY01; genus CAZYWA01. Next base: position 27,104 of record CAZYWA010000013.1, on the reverse strand, counting down.
GATCAGCCGATTCCCCGCGTCGTCGATCTCCGGCTCCAGCGCGCCCTGCGGGCTCGGCAAGTCGACGATCACGCGGGTGCTTCCGGTCTCGAGGTCGTGCAGGTAGATGGATCCCTGGGTCGAGGTGTTCGCGGGATCGAGGTTGGTGGCGCGCGAGCTGAACGCCACGATCTTTCCGTCGGAGGAAAGCCACGCGTACTGGCTGTCACCGTTCGCCTGCGTGCCGTCGGACGCGACGCTCACCCGCTCGATCGCGCGGGTGTCGCGGTGCCAGACGAAGATGTCGGACGCCTGGTTGGTGTCGCCGGGCACCAGGTCCGGGGCTGTCGACTCGAAGGCGACCAGCGATCCGTCCGCGGACATGCTCGGGTTCATCGAGGCGCCTGCGCCCGGCGCCCCGCTCGGGGTCGCGCTCACCAGCGTGGGTGCGAAGGTCGTGACGTCCAAGGACCAGGTTTGCGACGGGTTCCCGCTCACCCCGAAGACGAAGTCGCGGCCGTCGGACGAGAGCTCTTGCGACGTGGCCCAGAGAATCGGGTCGCCGCCGACACTGGACCGGTCGAGCTGCGTGATCGACCCATGCGTACGATCGTTCACGAGCAGCGAGTATCCGCCTCCGGGCGGCGAGTGCGGCAGGTTCGTCGCGGTGGTCACGAACACCACGACCCCTCCATCGTCCGAGAGTGCAAGCCCGGAGCTCCCGCCATTCAGCTGTGCGCCCTCCGGTGCCAGGCTCACGCGGGTGATGGTTGGGCTACAGGCGGCTCCCAGGAACAGCATCGGGATACAGGAGGACACGCGTAACCAGCGAGATGCCGTCGCAACGCTCGTCATGGTTCCTCCGGGCCTCTTCGCCCGCTCAGGATACGCCCCGGAGCGAATCGAGCCGAAGCGAAGCGGATCGGGAGCGCACGGGGACGGCGCTTGACGGGCCGCGAACGCGCGGCTTGAATCCGCGCTCTTCCCGAGCATGCGACCAACCGACCAGGGCACCTGCTTCGCGGGGCCCGAGGAGAACGACATGGCGGACATTCGATTCGATGGGCGCGTCGCGATCGTGACCGGCGCCGGCGGCGGACTGGGACGCGCGCACGCGATCCTGCTCGCGAGCCGCGGCGCGAAGGTGGTGGTCAATGACCTGGGCGGCGCCTTCGACGGCACCGGCTCCGGCAGCGCCACGATGGCGCAGAAGGTGTGCGATGAGATCAAGGCCGCTGGCGGCGAAGCGGTGCCCGACTACAACAGCGTGTCGACGCCGGAAGGCGCGGCCGGGATCGTGAAGACCGCGCTCGACAAGTTCGGCAAGCTCGACATCGTCATCAACAACGCCGGCATCCTGCGCGACAAGAGCATCGTCAAGATGGAGGAGGACGACTGGCGCAAGGTCATCCAGGTCCACCTCGACGGCTCGTACTTCGTGACCAAGGCCGCCTGGGAGCACCTGCGCGCCAACAACTTCGGCCGCGTGATCTTCACCACCTCGGCCGCGGGCCTCTACGGGAACTTCGGCCAGACCAACTACTCGGCCGCGAAGATGGGCATCGTCGGGCTGGTCAACACCCTCAAGCTCGAGGGCCAGAAGTACAACATCTTCTCGAACGCGATCGCCCCGGTGGCCGGCACGCGCCTCACCGCGACGGTCATGCCGCAAGCGATGCTCGACATGCTCAAGCCCGAGGCGGTGTCGCCGCTCGTCGCGTACCTGTGCTCGGACGAGTGCACGGTGAATGGCCGCGTGTTCGCGTGCGCCGCCGGCCACTTCGCCGTGACTCAGCTGGTCGAGGCGAAGGGCGCGACCATCAAGGGCGACGTCTCGCCGGAGGCGGTGCGCGACAACATGGACCAGATCATGGACCTCGACGGCGCGGTGACGTTCAACCAGGCCGGTGAAGCCGGCGCCAAGGTGTTCGCGGCGATCTCGGGCTGAGCCTTCGTCTTCTGGAGACACGGCGGCCCGCGGGATTCGCTCCCGCGGGCCGTTTTCGTCGGGGGACATATGGACTAAGTCTTGAACTTAGTCTTATCATGTGGGCGATGACCGAGGTCAACATCCATCAAGCGAAAACGCATCTCTCGCGACTGCTGGCGCGGGCGGCGGCCG
>CAZYWA010000013.1:0-24993 GCA_964650975.1 uncultured bacterium | reverse complement strand
GAGATCGTGATCGCCAAGGCCGGCAAGCCGGTGGCACGTCTGGTGCCCTTCGAGAGCGTGCCCAAGGATCGAAAGCCCGGGCTGGGAGCCGGCCTGATCGAGATCGCCGACGACTTCGACGCGCCGCTGCCCGACGACATGCTGCGCGACTGGGAAGCATGAGGCTGCTGCTCGACACGCAGGTCTGGCTCTGGTGGATCGCGACCCCGGACCGGCTTCGCGCCGAAGCGCGGACGATGATCGCCGGCCGGGAGAATCAGGTGCTCCTCTCCGCGGTCAGCGCGCTCGAGATCGCGATCAAGCACTCGATCGGCAAGCTGACGCTCGACGAGCCACCGGAGACGTTCGTTCCCAAGTGGATGGCTCGGACGCGCGTGGACCCGTTGCCTGTGGAGATCGGCCACGCGCTGCGGGTGGGGTCGCTCCCACACCATCACCGCGACCCTTTCGACCGGCTGCTGATCGCGCAAGCGCAGACCGAAACCTTGCCGTTCCTGACCGCCGACCGCCAGATCGCGTCCTATCGCGTCGAGATCATCCGAGCGCTCTGACACGGACGCAAAACGGCCCGCGGGATTCCTCCCGCGGGCCGTTCTCTTCGGGCAGCGACGTACGGTGGTGACCAGCGTCAGATCTTGAACGCGCCGCTCTTGTCGAGATACGCGATCACGTCGTCGGCCAGCTGACCCGGCGTCTTGGAGCCCGAGTTGTCGAGCACCAGCTCGGCCTTCTCGGGGGCCTCGTAGGGATCGTCGATGCCGGTGAAGCCCTTGATCTGGCCGGCGCGCGCCTTGGCGTAGAGGCCCTTGGGGTCGCGCTTCTCGCACACCTCGATCGGCGTGTCGACGAACACCTCGACGAAGCGGCCCGGCTCGAGGATCGCGCGCACCGCGTCGCGGTCCTTCCGGTAGGGCGAGATGAACGCGGTGATCGCGATCGAGCCCGCCTCGGTGAAGAGCTTCGCCACCTCGCCGATCCGGCGGATGTTCTCGGCGCGGTCCTCGGCCGAGAAGCCCAGGTTCTTGTTGAGCCCGTGGCGGATGTTGTCGCCGTCGAGCAAGTAGGTGCGGCGGCCGGCCGCGTAGAGCTTGTAATCGAGCTCGTTGGCGATAGTGCTCTTGCCGCACGCCGAGAGCCCCGTGAACCAGATCACGACGCCCTTGTGCCCGTTGAGCTTCTCGCGGTCCGCGCGGGGCACCGCGTGATCGTGCCAGGTGATGTTGGTTGCCTTCTGCTCAGCCATCGATGACGTCTCCCTCCACCTCTCACGGGCGGAATGATCGAAACCCGCAAGTGTAGTTGGCGCGGTACGGTGGCGGAAAGGTCGCTCTCCGATCGGCGGGACGCCTTGCGCGCCGGAGACCGTCGCGCTTGAGCCTCAATGGCCGGTGCGTCCGGCCCGCGGCTGGAGCCGGCCGGTCCCGGCCGTCCGGAGTAGCTCGGCGCCGGAGCGCCGCTCCCACACCTGGCCGTCAGATCGACGCGACGGTCCCCCGGCAAGCGGACAAAAACGCGTCGAGCAGCGGGGCCGAGTCGAGGTGGCCTTCGGCGTCCTTCTTCATCCACTCGGGGTGCCACTGCACGCCGACGGTGAAGCGGGCCTTGGGATCGCGGACCGCTTCGACGATCCCCTCTTCCGACCACGCGGCCGGCTCGAGGGCCGGCGCCAGCTTCTTCACGCCCTGGTGGTGGATGCTGTTGGTGATGGCGTGCTCGACACCGTAGATGTCGTGGAGCCACGACGGGTTCTGGATCTTGAGGCCGTGGTTGAGCTCGTCGTAGATGGTGGCGTCGCGGTGCGGCTTCACGGCGACGCCTTGCTGCACCAGATCCTGGTAGAGGGTTCCGCCGAGCGCCACGTTCAGGAGCTGGTGGCCGCGGCACACTCCGAGCACCGGCTTGTCGTGAAGGCGGAAGGCGTCGAGCAGCGCGATCTCGTAGGCGTCGCGCTGGGCGTCGCCCGACCATTCCGGGCGCAGCGGCGTCTCGCCGTAGCTCTCGGGCGACACGTCGGCGCCGCCCGAGAGCAAGAGCCCGTCGAAATGCTCCGCGGTCTCGTCGAGCGCCGTGCGATCGCGCAGATCGGGCACCAGGAACGGCAGCGCGCCACCCGATCGAACCCATTCGAGCAACGACGCTTCGGAGTACTGGAGCGGCTTGCCGATGTAGAACGGCCGGTCTCGCGACGCGGCCATGAAGTTGACCGACACCGCGATGAAGAGCGACCGGCGTTTGCCCGCGCTCACGCGCCCGCCTCGCTCACAGCGCGGCCGAGTAGAGCATCTTGAAGTCGTCGCGGGTGCAGGGCTTGGGGTTCGAGCGGTGGCATCCGTCCTCGAACGCCAGGTCCGCGAGATGATCGATCTGGGACGGATCGACGCCCACGGCGCTCAGCGAATCGGGAATGCCGATCACCGCGGCCAGCTCGCGCACGAAGCGGATGGCCCCGCGCGCCATCTCGGGCTTGGTGCCCGAGGCGCCGACCACCGCGCCGATCCGCGCCAGCCGGTCGCGGGACGCGTCCGCGTTCCACTCCATCACCCGCGCCACGAAGATGCCGTTGGCGAGACCGTGGTGCAGGCCGCACACCGCCGACAGCGGGTGCGCAAGCGAATGGGTGGCGCCGAGGCCCTTCTGGAACGCGACCGCGCCCATGATCGAGCACATCGCCATGCCGGCGCGTGCGCCCACGTCCTGGCCGTTCTCGACCGCGAGGCGCAGGAACATGCTCGCCTGACGGATGCCCTCGAGCGCGATGCCGTCGCACATCGGGTGATAGCCGGTCGCGAGGTAGGCCTCGATGTTGTGGGTCAGCGCGTCCATGCCGGTGGCCGCGGTGAGCGCGGGCGGTAACCCCAGCGCCAGCTCCGGATCGACCACCGCCACCTTCGGCATGAGGCTGGGGCTGAACACCACCACCTTCTTCTCGATCTCGGTGTTGGTGATGACGGTGCTGCGCCCCACCTCGCTGCCGGTGCCGGCCGTGGTGGGGATGGCGATCACGGGAGGCACGTCGGGACGGATCCTCTGCCAACCGTCGAGCGCGTCGTCGTAGTCGAAGATCGACCCTTCGTGGCTCGCCATGAGCGCCACGGCCTTGGCGACGTCGAGGGGCGAACCGCCGCCCACACCGATCACGCCGTCGCAAGCGCCGTCGCGGTACGCGGCCAGCGCGCCGTCGACGTGCTTGACCGTGGGATTCCCCTCGACGCCGGCGAACACCGTGACCGGGATGCCGGCGTCGGCCAGGACTTGCTTCACCTTGGGAAAGACCGGCGTGCGCGAAAGCCCGGTGTCGGTGAGCAGGAGCGGCCGCTTCATGAGCGGCTTGGCCGCGTCCGGCAACACGCGCAACGCGCCGGCGCCGAAGCGGATCTGAGTGGGGAACGCGAACGTCTGGATGTCAGCCATCGATGCCTCGGCGATTGGGGGCCGCGGAAGGAGATTCGGAAGAGGACCGGGTCACACGAGCTCCAGGTAGCGGTCGAGCTCCCAGGTGGTCACGGCGCCCTGGTACTGGCGCACCTCCCAGCGGCGGGTCGCGACGTAGTGATCCACGAAGGCGTCGCCGAACCACTCGCGCGCGACGCCGTTCTGCTCGAACCGATCGGTTGCCTCGCCGAGCGAGCGCGGGAGGTTTTCCCACTTGCCGGAGGGATCCTCGTACGCATTGCCCTTGCAGAGATCGGGCAGCTTGAGGCCCTTCTCGATGCCATGGCAGCCGGCCGCGAGACACGCGGCAAACGCCAGGAACGGCACGGTGTCCGCTCCCGCGAGCCGCATCTCGACGCGCGTCGCCTTGCTGCCGGGTCCGGTGATCACGCGGGTCGCGGTGGTGCGGTTCTCGAGACCCCAGGTGGCCTTGGTGGGCGCCCAGGTGTTCTCGACCAGCCTCTTGTACGAGTTGATGGTCGGGCAATAGAGCAGCGCGAACTCGGGCAGCGTGCGCACCAGGCCCGCCATGTACTGGCGGAAAAGCTTGCTCATGCCCGCGGAGTCAGGGCTCTTCGCGAACAGGTTCTCGGTGCGATCCGCGTTCCAGAGGCTCTGGTGCACGTGGCCGCCGCAGCCGGGGAGATTCTTGTTCACCTTGGCCATGAACGTGGCCATCAGGTTGCGACGCGCGGCGATCTCCTTGAGCCCGGTCTTGAACAGCGCGGCGCGGACCGCCGATTTGATCGCGTGGTCGTAGGCGATCGCGGTCTCGTAGACCCCGGGCCCGGTCTCGGTGTGCATCCCCTCGATGGGGATGTCGTAGGCGTTCATCGACTCGATGATCGTCGTGACCAGATCGCTGTAAGTGCTGGCGCGCAGCACGCTGTAGCCGAACATGCCCGGCGAGAGCGGCTTCAGGTCGTTCCAGTGCTTGTCGCGCGCCGACTGCGGTGTCTCGTCGAAGAAGAAGTACTCGTACTCGGCCGACATGAGCGGGCAGAAGCCCATGCTCTCGACCCGCTTCACCACTCGCTTCAGCACCTGGAACGGCGAGATCGGCAGCGGCTTCGAGTCGCGGCCGTAGAAATCGAGCAGGAAGAACGCCGTGGAATCCTCCCACGGCACGATCCGGTACGAGTCGAGCTCGATCCGCGCCAGCGTGTCCGGGTAGCCGGTGTGCCAGCCGGTGAACTGGGCGTTGTCGTAGAGCACGTCGCACGAGTCCCAGCCGAAGATCACGTCGCAGAAGCCCAGGCCCTTGTCGAGCGCCGACTGGAACTTGCTGGCGCTCACGTACTTGCCGCGCAGGATGCCGTCGATGTCGAAGCCGCCCAGCTTGATGCGCTTGATGCCGCGCTCGTCGAGGTCTTTCTGGATTTGATTGGCGTCCATGCGTTCCTCAGGACTTCGGGCTGGGCGGCAGACGGAAGTGGATCGACTTGGGACGGGTGAAGCACACGAGACCGACGGCGGAGAGCGTCGAGCCCTTGCCGCTGTCCTTGTAGCCGGTCCAGGGCAGCTCGGGATCGAGATAGTCGCAGCGGTTGAGGAAGAGCGTCCCGGCTTCGACGCGAGACGCGAGGTCGAGCGACCGCTCGACGTCCTTCGACCAGATGCTCGCGGTCAGGCCGTAGAGGTTCTGGTTCATGCGCCGCACGGCTTCGTCGTCGTTCGCCACCGAGGAAATGCCGATCACCGGGCCGAACGACTCTTCCGCCATGATCTCCATCGGCTCGGTGGTGTCGGAGACCACCGTCGCCTCGAAGAATCGGCCCCTGCCGTTCACGGTCGTGGGCTTTCCGCCGAGCAGGAGCTTGCCGCCCTTCGCGACCGCGTCGTCGACCTGCGCCGTGAGCGTGCGCGCCGCCGACGCCTGCGCCATGGCGCCGAGGGTGGTGTCGTTCGCCATCGGATCGCCAGGCTTGTACGTGGACGCCGTGACCTTCACGAACGCGTCGACGAAATCACGATAGCGGCTCTCGTGAACGTAGATGCGTTCGATGGCGCAGCACGACTGTCCGGTGTTGTAGAAGGCGCCTTCGGCGAGATTGGGCACCGCGAAGTCGAGGTCGGCGTCGGCGCGCACGTACGCCGGGTCCTTGCCGCCCAGCTCGAGACCGCAATCGATGAAGCGCTGCCCGGCGACGGCTTTGTAGATCTCGCGCCCGCCCGCGACGCTCCCCGTGAAGCCCACGTAGCCGAGCTGCGGCTCCGCGATGAGCGAGGCCGTGACGGCGTGGTCGGCGTCGAGCGCGCGCACCAGATCGGGCGGCGCTCCCGCCTCGGCGAAGCCGCGCTCGAAATGCATCCCGCAGAGCGGCGTGCGCCGCGAGTGCTTCACGATCACGGCGTTGCCCGCGAGCAGCGCCGGCACGATCACGTTCACCGCCGTGAGCAGCGGGTAGTTCCAGGCAGGAATGTCGAGCACCACACCCACCGGCTCGCGCACGATCCGGCGCAGAAAGCCCTCCTTCGGCGGCAGATCCTGAGGAGCCAGCGCCTGCGCCGCGAGCGCCGCGGTTTTCCTCGCGCGATCGACCAGCGTGCGCACCTCGCCGCGCGCCTCCTGGATCGGCTTCCCCATCTGGCCGGTCAGATCGCGGGCGATCTCTTCCAGCCGCGCCTCGATCGCGACCGCGAACCGCTCGACCAGCGCCGCCCGCTCCTCGACCGTGGTGCGCGCCCAGTGGCGCTGCGCCGCCGCGGCCGCGCGCAGCACGTCGCGCGCCTCGGTGGCGCTCGCGAGACGCCGGGTGGCGTAGGCCTCCCCGGTGGCGGGATTGTCGACGACGTAGGTGCTGGGATCGCTCACGGCTCGGACCTCACTGGGCGGCGGGAAACTTCCATTTAGCCCAGCGGCGTCGCATGGGTCCAGTGATCGGGGGAGATCGGCGCTTCGGGCGCGGTCTGGAACACGCTCATCACCCGTCGCGACGCGTGGAAGTACGCCAGCCAGACCACCGGCCACGCGAGGCTCAGCACGCTCATGGGGAAATTGTCCATCCAGTAGCGCGCGTCGAGGACGCACGCCACGGCGCCCGCGACGAGCTGTACCCAAAGCACCCGTTTGAGCCACACCACCACGCCTGGGCTCCGGTACGCCGGGCGCGATCCCCACACGGCAACCGCGGCCTCGATCGCGGCGAGGATGAGGCTCGGAAGCTCGGCCGCCAGGTAGGCCACGTACATGCGGCGGTCGGGCCACCGATGAGGATCGATTTGCCTCGCGGTCGTGTACGCACCGGCGCCGAGCGCCACCAGCGCCCGCAGCGTGGTCTCCCACAGATAGACGAGTAGCCAGCCGCCGATCGGCTGTTTGCGCCGCACCCATCCCAGAACCACCGGCGCCAGAACGGGAATCGCCGTGAACCATGTGGGAAGCGCCAGGCGGCTTCTTTCGTTGCTGCTCGCGCCCGCGACACAGACGCCCAGGCAGAGCAGCACGACAGCGGTGAATGGCACCACCACGAAGCGATGCGCCGCGCGGCTCTGCGGGCTTGCTGGTTGGCCATTCGGTTCGCTCAAGAGGGTCTCGGAAGCTGGGCGGGGATCGCGCGAGCCGCACTTCTAGCCGAGGACGATGCTGCGCGAAAGCGGGATGAGCGGCTCGAGCTCCGGCGGTGGTCCGGTTTGCTCGCCTGCTCGTCACGGCCGGCGCCGCGGGGCGGCGCCCGCCACACCGCGCGACTCCTATCGCGTTTTGCGGACGTCGCCCGACCCCTCCTATTCGTAGACGCTCGCGCCCACGCGCAGGCTCCGCACGTACATCAGCTCGCACGAGCCGTCGCCGGTGTCGTTCCGCACCAGGCTCGAGGTCCAGTCGCCGCCGCCGTCGTGCTCGGCGTGTACCAGGTAGCCCTGAGCGTCGACCCGGTCGCCGGTACTCAGGTGGGCGATCGCGCGGCGCACGTTCTCGGTGGCCGGGATCCAGTGATTGTTCGAGATGTGGGTGACCAGGTAGTCCGCGTCCACGGGAAGCGTGGCGCTGTACATGTAGTGCACCCAGCGATCGGATTGCAGGAAGTGGACGAGGGCGAGGACGTCTGGATCCGCGACTCGCCCCCACACCAGCGCCACGTCCCACGGCACCAGGCTGCCTTGCCAGCCGAAGCGATAGCGCGACGTCCCGACCACCCGCGCCGCGATGCGGTAGCTCGCGAGCGGGTAGATGGTGACGTGATCGCTCTGGTGCTTCCAGAAGATCGGCTTCGCTCCGGCGACGGCGTCCTGCACCGGATCGCTCGCGACGTCGATCGGGCGCCGATCGACGCGCCGCGGAACCGGATGCGCGGCCCACCAGCGCAACCCGAGCACCGCGAGGACCACGGTGACGACGCCGATGCGGATCAGCCACACGGTGCCGTCGGTGCGCGGCGCGGTGCGAGGGTGGCCGTCGAGCGCGCCGCGATGGCGCGCATAGAGCCGCGCCCGCTCCGCGGCGTCATCCTCGGCGAGGCCGGGAGGGCGAGGCGGCTCGGAGTCGCCCGTCACGACGCGCTCAGTGGGCAGTCGAGTGGGTCCCGATCGCGTGCGGAGCGGTGCCGGGGAGCTGGAACGGCAGGTCGTCGGGATCGAAGATCGCGAGGTAGATCGCGGCCGCGAGCAGCAGGAAGAACACCAGGCGCAGGATCGTGAACGCCGTCTTGAACGCCATCTTGAGCAGCAGCATCACCGTGAAGGCCGCGCCCAGGGACACCACCACCGGCAACCACTCGCTCCACGCCATGACCGTTCCGGCCGATCGTCCGGCTCAGCCGCGCACGTCCGCGAGCAGCGCGTCCACGGCTTCGGCCGGGGTGTCGAAGCTCGTCATGAGGCGCACCATGCGCCAGGACGGTTCACCGAAGCCGTAGAACTGGTGGCCACGCTCGCGCAGACGCTCGACCACGGCGTCGGGCAGCGACACGAAGACGCCGTTGCTCTCGACCGGGAATCCCGGCGCGTGCCCGAGCGCCGCGAGCCCCGACGCCAGCCGGCGCGCCATCGCGTTGGCGTGGTCGGCGTGACGCAGCCAGGCACCCTGCTCCAGCACCGCCGCGAAGGGCGCGCTCGCGAAGCGATGCTTGCTCAGCAAGTGTCCGGTCGATTTGCGGTGGAACGGGAACTCGTGGACGGCGCGCTCGAAGACACGGCCGTCGCCCTGGCGGAAGAAGAGCACCGCCTCGCCGAACGCGAGCCCGTTCTTGGTGCCGCCGAAGCTCAGCGCGTCGACGCCGGCGTCGACCGTGAGCGCGCGCGGATCGACGCCCAGGAAGGCCACCGTGTTCGCGAACCGCGCGCCGTCGACGTGCACGCGGAATCCGAGCGAGTGCGCGGTTTCGGCCAGTGCCGCGGTCTCGGCGGGCGTGTAGCTCACGCCCAGCTCGGTCGGGTTGGAGAGCGTCACCACACCCGGTTGCGGCTCGTGGACGTCGCCGCGGCCGGTGTCGGCGGCGCGGCGCAGGTCGTCCGGCGTCAGCTTGGCCGCGGACGTGGGAATCGCATGGGTGCGGCAATTCGTGAGCCGCTCGGGCGCGGTCGACTCGTCGCGGCACCAGTGCGCGTGGTCGTGGCACAGCACCCGCTCGAACGGCCGCGTGAGGCTCGCGATCGCGAGCGTGTTCGCGGCCGTGCCGGTGGCCACGAAGAAAACCTCGGTCTCGGCGCCGAAGATCGAACGAAATGCCTGGGTCGCCCGCGCCGTGTCGGGATCGTCGCCGTAAGCGATGACGTGATCGGCGCGCGCCAGCTCGGCGAGGGCGAGCGCGGCCTCGGGCACGAGGCCGGCGTTGTTGTCGGAGCGAAAGCTCGGCACGGATGGGTAAAATAGCGCATGGTTCTCCATTTCGAGCGAGCCCGGCGGCAACCGAGGCGCGCATTCGCGTTCGCGATCGCGTGCCTTCTGGTGGGTCCGAGCGGGTGCTCGGGATCGCACTCGGCCGCGGCTCGCTCGGGCGTGCACGTCGACGCGACCGCCGGCACGGTGTCGATCGAGCTCTCGACGGGCGCGCCCGGTGGCGCTTCGATCGAGCGCGCGGTGCCACGCGTCTACGTCGACGGCCGATGGGCATCGCCCGCCGACTATCCAGGTCATGCTGTTTCGACCGGTGACGATTCGAGCACCACGCTCACGCTCTCGGGCGCCTCCGCGCTTCCCGATCTGGTCCTCGAGCTTCGCGCCAGCGACGACGGGCGCGGCGTCCTCTCCCGGCTCACGGCGCGAAACTCGACCTCGAGCCCTCGCGTCGTCGAGGGCTTCGAGTGGGGCGTGCGGCCCGGGGAAGGCGGCTGGGCGCGGATCGGCGACGATCCGGCCAGCTCCACCCAGTGGATCCAGGGACAGAACTCGTGGAGCTTCGTCGGCACCGTGAAGGTCGCGCCCGGCGTGACCGGCGCGGACGGGAGCGGACGCGTCGTTCCCGACGAGCAGCTGTTTCGCATCGGCAACAACAACCTGACCGACACCTCCGGGATCGAGCTTCTGCTGCGCGGCCAGGACGCCATTCCGCTCTCGTGGTGGAACACCGTCATCCAGGCGCCGGGCGGCGCGGGAGCGCTGCTCGCGGGTGCGGTGAGCGCCGCTCGCTTCAAGACCTCGGTGCTCGCGGGCTTCGATCCCGCGATCTCCGCGATGCTTCCGCGCGAAGCCGCGAATGCCTTCACCGCGCTACGCATCGTGTGCGGCTTCACCGGCGATCGGCTGAGCCTGGCACCGGGCGCGGAGCTCGACTCCGAGGAGCTCCTGATCGCCGCCTATCCGTCGGGGCTCCAGGCACTCGCTGCGCACGCCCAGATGGCGGGCACGCGCATCGAGCGGCTGCCGCGCTCCACGGAGGTCCCCAAGCTGCGCCTCGGCTGGTCGAGCTGGTCGGGCTTCTTCACCGACATCAGCGAGTCGTCGCTGATCGATCAGGCCATGTTCATCGCCAAGAACCTGGCCTCCTCCGGATACCAGGTGGTGCAGCTCGACGACGGCTACGAGACCGGGTGGGGCGACTGGCGCATGAACGAGAAGTTCCCGTCCGACTATTCGGGCGTCGCGTCGCAGATCCGCAGCCTGGGACTCGTGCCGGGCATCTGGATCGCGCCCTTCCTGGCCGACGAGAGCCTGCCGATCGTCACCGAGCATCCGGACTGGTTCCTGACCGGCAACGACGGAAATCCGGTGGTCTTCAGCTCGGCCTTCTTCGGATTCAGGCGCCGCACCATCGACGTCACGAACCCGGCCGCCGCCGATTTCGTGCGCGGCAACCTGGCGCGCATTCGCGACGCCGGAATCGGCCTGGTGAAGGCCGACTTCCTGTTTGGCGCCTCCTACGAAGGCCGTCACTTCGATCCCACCGTCACCGGGCTCGAGGCCTACCACCAGGGACTGCGGCTGATCCGCGACACGCTCGGCCCGGACGTGACGATCATCGGCATCGCGGGGCCGTGGCTCGCGACCGCCGGTGCCGTCGACTACTACCGGCAATCGAACGACGTCGAGACGCGCCCGCCGGGGCCGGCGTGGCCGTTCTTCGAGTCCGAGGCGCTCGGCACTTCGGCGCGCTCTTACGCTCACGAGACCTTCTTTCGGTCGGATCCGGATCACGTGCTCGTCGATCCCAAGCTCTCGACCGACGAGGCTCGCGCCGTCGCGAGCTACGTCGCGCTCTGCGGCGGCCTGTGGTTCTCGGGCGATGTCGTGACCGAGCTGCCCGCCGAGCGACTGGCGCTCCTGCAGAACCGGATCTACTCTCGATCGTGCAGGAAGGACGCGCGGCGGTGCCGCTCGACCTGCTCGATGCCGCGGCCCGCAAGGGCTACGTGGCACCGCTCGAGCCCTACCTCGCGCGGCAGCTGCACGTCGATTCGCTCTCCGAGATCGAGGTGCCGTCCGTGTGGAAGCTCGATCGCGACGACGGCAGCTCGGTGCTCGGGATCTTCAACTGGACCGACCAGAGCCTGACTCGATCGCTCTCCCGGACGCAGCTCGGCCTGAGCGATCAGGCCTATCGTTCCCACGACATCTGGTCCGCGAGCGACGCCGACCTTCCCGGCGTGCTCGCGCTCACGCAGCCGCCGCACAGCGTGACATTGCTCGCGATCACCCCTCCGTGAGCCCGGCCAGACGGCTGGTTCGCCCCGCCTCACCGAGGACGATCACGCTCGTTGCGCGGCGCGCCACATTTGTGCAGAATCGTCACAGCACCCGCGTCTGGGTGCTCCCGCGAATTTCCAAGTCAGCAAAGCCACGGCCTCATGGTGGGGCCCTGGGGAGGAGAGAGGTCTCATGAGAAGAAAGAGTTGGTTGTGGGCGCTCGCGATGGCGGGCATGGTGGCGGCGACTTCCGCGGCGGCGGCGGAATTCGTCGACGGGCAGGTCATCATCAAGTTCAAGGGACGTGCGAACGACTCGGTCATCTCGTCGGTCGGCACCCGGATCAAGCGAGTCGGTGATCTGCACCTCGTCAGCCTTCGCAAGGGTCTCGCGGTCGACGCGGCCGTGAGCAAGCTCAGCTCCAACTCCGCGGTTCTCTACGCGCAGCCCAACTTCATCTATCACGCGTCGGTCACGCCCAACGATCCGCAGTACAGCTCGCAGTACGGCTGGAACAAGATCTCGGCGCCGGCGGCGTGGGGCGTCACCACGGGCTCGCCGTCGATCGTCGTGAACGACATCGACACCGGTGCCGACCTCGGCCACCCAGACCTCGCCGCGAACATCTGGACCAACGCCCTCGAGGCGAGCGGTGCCGCGGGCGTAGACGACGACGGTAACGGCTACGTCGACGACATCCACGGCTGGAACGCCATCACCTCGACCGGCGTGCCCCAGGACGACAACGGCCACGGCACCCACACCGCGGGCACCATCGCGGCGGTGACCAACAACTCGCTGGGCGTCGCGGGCGCCAACTGGAACGGCAAGGTGATGCCGTGCAAGTTCCTCGACGCGAGCGGCTCGGGCTCGACCGCCGACGCCGTCGAGTGCATCAACTACGTGATCGCGACCAAGCAGCATGCGGCGAGCGGCGCGGACGTGCGCGTCTCCAGCAATTCGTGGGGCGGCGGCGGCGCCGATGCCTCGCTCAAGGCCGGCATCGACGCCATGGGCGCGGCGGGAATCCTGTGGGTGAACGCCGCCGGCAACAGTGCGGCGAACAACGACTGCAAGCCGGCTGCGTCGTATCCGTCGGTCTATCCGAGCAGCAACATCATCGCGGTGGCGGCCACCGACTCGGCCGATGGGCTCGCGAGCTTCTCGCAGTACGGCAAGTCGACGGTCGACATCGGCGCCCCCGGCGTCGGCATCGTGAGCACCTGCTGGGCTCCCGGCTCGGCCGAGATCCCCTGCTCGACCGGCTACACCTCGCTCAGCGGCACGTCGATGGCGACTCCGCACGTCGCCGGTGTGGCGGCGCTGGTGCTGTCGGTGAATCCGAGCCTCACCGTGGCGCAGCTCAAGGCACAGATCCTGCGGAACGGCGACCCGGTCACCTCGCTCGACCAGAAGACCACGACCGGGATGCGGCTCAACGCTTTCAAGGCCGTGACCAACGCGGTGACGGTTGCGCCCGATCGTGACGGCGACGGCGTGCCCGACTACCTCGACAACTGCCCGTACGTGGCGAACGCCAATCAGGCCGACGCCGACGGTGACGGCGTGGGCGATGCCTGCCCGTGCTCGAGTGGCGGCGGCTGCGGCGGCGGTGCGTCGACGGCCGACGAGGAGTGAAGGACGGCCAGCGCGTCTCTCCGACGCTCTGATGTCGGTCGAGGGCCGGCGGGGAAAACCCGCCGGCCCTCGACGCTCCGGGGCTACTTCGCCGCGGGCACCGTGGGCGCGGTGTCGGGAGCTGCGGCCGCCGGCGCGGAGCTCGCCTTGCCGAAGTGACCGACGAATTCCTCGAACGTGACCCCGCCGCTCTTCCGGCCCAGGGCATCGAGGATCCGTTGCAGCTCGGGGCGGCGATCGGCGGGAACCTCGTCGAGCGTCAGCCGATCGTCCCGGTTCTGATCCCACTGGATGAAGAGCGCTTCCGGCTGCTCCTCGCCCTGAGTGGCCCCGGGCCCCTCGGTGGCGATCTCGTTGACGGCACTCTCGAACTCGCCGCGGTTCAAGCGGCCGTCGTGATTCGCATCACCCACCTTGAGCAGCGTCGCGAAATCGAGCGACGGCTCCTTCGCCGCCTCGGCCTTGGTCACGTAGCCGTCGTGATCGGCGTCGAGCGCGGCGAAGTGCGCCGCCGTCTGGTCGCCGTTGTCCATGATGCCGTCCGAGCCACCTTCCTCGGCGCCCGCGACGAGCGGCGTGAGCGTGAGCGCGGCCAGCAGCGAGACCACGGTCCTGGCGCGGCCACTGCGCTGCGAGTGAATCTGCTGCCTCGATGACTTCATGGGACCTCCCGATCGGCGACTCGGCGAGCAGCCGGTCGCGCTCCCGGCACCATAATCCACGAGCAGCCCCGCATCCGTGGACGCCGGGTACTCCGGCCTCGCGCGCGAGGGACCGCGCGCGCTCCAAACGGCATCTCCTCGATTCCGGTTGGAGGCCCACCGGTCCCTCGGTGGGCAGCGACCCAACGGAGACATCAGCGGACGCCGCGCTGGTTTGACGGCTGGAGACGCCGGGGCTTAGTCTGGCGATCCCGCCCATCGCGAGGCACGAGGCGCCGCGCTCGACCCAGAAAGACCGGAGATTCCCGGCCCGTCGAGACGCGCCGCACGCGTCCCCGCCCCATGCACGTCCTTCTCGTCAACACCAGCCACGTCGTCGGCAAGCACTACGTGGTGCTGCCTCCCTTGAACCTCGGCTACATCGCCGAGGCGGCGCGGCGGCACGGTCACACCATCGACGTGGTGGACGCCATCAAGGACGAGATGGGCCCCGCGGACTTCGGGCGGTTGCTCGACCAGCGCGGCGCGTCCTACGACGTGATGGGCTTCTCGTACTTCTCGCCGATGCGCGCCAACGTCCTGGCGTTCAGCCGCATGGCGAAGGACCGGTTCCCGTCGACGCCGCTGGTGGTGGGCGGACCGCACCCGATCTTCGAGCCCGTCGAGACGCTCGAATCGGCGCCGTGGATCGACTTCGCGATGACCGGCGAAGGCGAGGAGGCGTTTCCGCAGCTCCTCTCAGCGCTCGGCAACGGCAAGCGTTACGAGACGATCTCCAACCTCGCGTGGCGCGAGAACGGCGCCATCCGCCAGACCGCGACCCGCACCATCGAGGACATCGACGCCATCCCGATGCCGGCCTGGGATCTCTTGCGCCCCGACCGGTATCCGCTGGTGCCGAACGGCATCTTCTCGGGCGCCGACCGGATCGCGCCGGTGATGCTCACCCGCGGTTGTCCGTATCCGTGCAAGTTCTGCGGCGCGCCCACCAAGGCCGGGAAGGCGATCCGCACTCGCGCGCCCGAGAACGTCGCCGCGGAAGCCGAGCTCCTCATGACCGACTACGGCATCGAGGAGCTGCACGTCATGGACGACGTGTTCACCACCAAACGCGCCAACTGCGTGGCCGTGTGCGAGGCGTTCCTGCGCATGAAGCGGCCGCCGCGCTGGATGCTGCCCAACGGCGTGCGCGTCGACTCGCTCGACGAGGAGCTGGTGCGGCTGCTCGAGCGCGCCGGCTGCTGGTCGTTCGCGGTGGGAATCGAGTCGGGCTCGCAGCGCGTCCTCGACCTCATGGACAAGCGCCTCGACCTGAGCCAGGTGTACGAGAAGGTGTCGCTCATCAAGCGCGTGTCGAGCATCAAGATCACCGGCTTCTTCATGGTGGGATTCCCGGGCGAGACCGAGGCCGAGATGGAGTCCACCGTCGACCTCGCGTGCAGCCTGCCGATCGATCGCGCCAACTTCTTCAACTACACGCCGTTTCCCGGCGGCCCGCTCTACTATCACTTGAAGGAAAAGGGCGAGCTCGGCCCGCAGGAATCCGATCGCAACCTGATCTACTCGGTGACCTACGCTCCCCACGGCATGACCAAGGCGCGCCTCAAGCGGATCCTGCAGAAGGCCTACTGCCGGTTCTACCTGCGCCCCAAGATCCTGTGGGGCCTGGCGCGCGAGATCCACTCCCTCGACCAGGTGAAGAACCTGCTGTTTCGCGCCTGGAACATCCTCTGGTGAGCGGCGTCCCGCTGCGCTTCGCCCTCCCGGTCTTCAACGAGGGAGCGTCGGCGCGGCGCACGGTCGAGGAGCTCGTCGCTCGCGCCAGCTCGTTCGACGTTCCGTTTCGCATCTGGGTCTACGACGACGGCAGTACCGACGGGCTCGGCGGTCTTCCCGAGTCGGGCGTCGGCGACGCGCGCATCGTGCTTCACCGCCGGCCCACCAACGGCGGTGTGGGCGAGTTCTTCCGCTGGTGCTTCGGACCGCCGATCGCCGACGCGAGCGACGACGACGTGCTGGTGGTCCTGGAAGGCGACGCCACCAGCGATCTCGAGATCCTGCCGGCACTCGTCTCCGCGGTGAAGAGCGGCGCCGACGTCGCGGTCGCCTCGCGCTACGTCCCGGGCGGCCGCATCACCGGATTTCCGTCGGGCAAACGGCTCACCAGCCGCGTCACCAACGTGGTGCTGCGCGCACTCTACCGAGCGGCCATCCGCGACTGGACGATCTTCTACCGCGCGTATCGCGTCTCCGCGCTACGCAGGCTCGCGGCGGCCTCGCCGCGCGGGCTGCGCACCGGCGGATTCACCGCCAACGCCGAGATCCTGGTGGGCCTCGCGCGCTTGCGCTGCCAGGTCGCCGAGGTTCCTCACCACTACCGCTACGGCGAGAAGAGCGGCGCCAGCAAGCTCAAGGTGCTGCCCCACGTGACCGAGCTCGTGCGGCTCATCGCTGCTTACCCGCCGCTCACGCCCTGACGCGCACCCACTCCCAGAGGTTCGCGAGCCCGCGATCCAGGTCGACGCGCGGCCGCCAGTCGAGCTCGGCGGCGGCCTTGTCGACGCACGACACGTAGATCTTCTGATCGCCCGTGCGCCAGGGATGGAGCTCGGTAGCGATCGCATGGCCGGCCCAGCGCTCGAGACGCTCGAGGAGCTCGAGCAGCGAGAGCGTGAGCCCGGGGCCACCACCCAGGTTGTACGCCTGACCGGAGAGCTGCTCGCGACGGTCGTGCGCCGCGACGAACGCATCGACCAGATCGTCGACGTGCAGCAGATCGCGGACCTGGCGGCCGTCGCCGTAGAGCCGCACCGGCTCGCCGCGCGCGGCGCACATCGAGAGCCACGCCACCCAGCCCTGTTCCTCGGCGCCCAGCTGTCGCGGACCGTAGATGCACGACTGGCGAAACGTCACCGTCGGGACGCCGTAGGTGTACGAATAGGCGCGCAGGTAGGCCTCGGCGGCGGCCTTCGACACGGCGTGCGGCGTCTCGGGGCGAAGTGGCTGGTCCTCCCGCACGCCGCGCCAGCCGTTGACCGGCTGGAAGCGCCGCGCTCCCTCGACGATCCCGGTTTCGGCGAGCCCGCCGTAGACCTTGTTGGTGGACGCGTAGACAACCAGCGGCGCCTGGCGCCCGTCGGGCCACGCGGCGCGAATGCCCTCGAGCACGTTGAGGGTGCCGCCCACGTTCACGTCGAAGTCGAGCCGGGGCTCGTCGATGGCGACCGTCACGGCCACCTGCGACGCGAGGTGGAGCACCAGCGATGCGTCGGCGCGCTCGGCCAGGAAGCGGCGCACCGCGGCCGCGTCGCGAACGTCGATTCGCTCGAAATCCGCGAGACCCCGCTCGCGCAGCCACGCGAGGTTCTGCTCCCCGCCCGGCCGGCTCAGGTTGTCGAGCACCGCCACCCGCTCCCCGAGGCTCAGGAAGCGAGCGGCCGCGTTCGAGCCGATGAAACCGGCTCCGCCGGTGATGATGACGGTCACGACGTTGGGGCGATCGCCGCGCAGCAGATTCGTCCGGGGGGACAGCGATTCTACGGAGCGCCTCGATGATGCTGCAAGCACCCGGCCCCGCGCCACGCGTCGATCGACGCCGCTGAACCGCCGACCGGATAGCCGACGAGGCGCCGGCGAGCCCACGGCGCTGAAATCCTTCGAAACCGGCCCATGTCCTGACGTTTCGGCGAGCGTGAACGTGGGTCTCCGGATTAGACAGATAGCCCTCTAATTTCGAGACATTCAGATATCGAATTGTAAGACAAACAGCCCTCGATGGCGCGTCGATTTGGCGCAAAAGAGGGCGAAAGTGAGCGAAAGTGGCCGGGCGAGGCCGGGAAAGCGCTCGATTTGGGCGGGCAATGCTCTTCGGATGCGCGCGCCGCTCTGCGAAGGGCGAAACGGCGCTCGCTCGCTGCCGCCGGCCGCGCGGAGCGCGGCCCTCCCCACGACGATCGAATTCGCGTGGAGGCGCCGATTGACCGTCTCGAGCCGCGGGCCGGATACTCGACCGGTAGCTCGCCGCCGCCGGCCGCGCTGCTTCGCCGCGCCACCATGTCGAGACGCATCAGCGGCCAGGTCTGGACCGCGTCGGGCTCTCCCTACTGCTTGACGGGCAACACCACCGTGAGCGGAGCGGGCCCGACGATCGATGCGGGCGTCGAGGTCGACGCCACGGGCAACTTCTGTCCTCAGGTCACGGTGCATCGACACCGGGAACAGCGCCGCGAGCGGGATCCCCGCGACGGACCTCGACGGCAACCCACGCGTCGTTTCGGCGACCGTCGACATGGGCCCTTACGAGCACGACTCGTTCGTGCCGATCTTCTCCGACGGCTTCGAGCTGGGTGACACCTCGAAGTGGACGATCACCGTCGGGCGCCCCTGACCGCCGTTTCCTCCGGCGAGGCCGAGCTCGTGGGAGGCGCCATTCGCGGAATGCCGGCGGCCGGGGATGCGCGCCTCGGGTGGCGAACGCTGCGCGCGAGCCAGTGGCCCCACTTCCTGGTGATCCCGGCGCTGCCGCTTCACGGCCTCCTCGTCGCTCATCCCGCCGAGACCGTACTGCGCGGCGCGGCCGGTGCGTGCGTGGCGGCGCTGTGTCTCGGTTTCGCGTACGGCGTGAACGCGATCGCCGATCGCGAGGCGGACGCGTCGGACCACAAGAACCCGCTCGCGGGTCGCGACCAGGTTCCATCGAGCGCGTGGGCAGCCGCGGTCGGTTCGGGGGTGGCGGCGGTCGGCATCGCGATGCTGATATCGCGATGGCTCTCGCCGCTCGCCGCGGCGCTCTCGCTGCTCGCTTCGGCGGCCTACAGCCTGGGCCCTCGCCTCAAGCGCTGGCCTGTGATCGGCACGCTCACCAACTGGGGAATCTTCATCCCGCTGGCGCTGCTCGAACGCGTGCCCTACGACGCGAACACGGGGCTCTTGCTCGCGACCTTCGCGACGCTCCTCACGCAGTCGCAACTGGTGCACGAGACCGGCGACCTCGCCGAGGACCGGCGCTCCGGCGTGCGCAGCACCGCGGTGGTCCTCGGACCGGCTGGCGCGATGCGAGCCGCCGGGGCGCTCGGGGGGATCGTGGCGCTGGGAATCGTGTGCTTCAGCGGAGTGAACCGTGAGTCGCTCGTCGCCGCGGTGACGGTCGCGGCGTGTGGCGCCTGGCTCGCGCGTGCGCCGGTCGACGACGCGGCCAGCGCACGCCGCCAGCACCGGTGGCTCGCCTTCGCCCTGGGCGGCGCCCTCTACCTGCTGGTCGTCTGGAGTGAGTCCGTCACTCGTTCGTGAGGAAGCGAACGACCTCGCCCAGCGTGGCGACCCACAGCGACCCACCGGTCCGATGCCGTTCGAGGAAGCGCCGGTACGCGGCGCGGCCCGCGTCGCTCCCCGACAGGTGCGGCTCCAGATGATCCGCGTAGACGGCCACGCCGCCTCGAGCGGCCACCGCGTTCACCCACGAGCCGAGGATCGCCGGGAATTCGTCGAACGAGTGCCCCCAGCGCAACAGGTCGTCGTCGAACGGCAAGCTGGCGGAGAGCTCCCAGACGCGCCCGATCCGAAACGGTCTGCAGGTGCGCGAGCCACGCGCCGGCGTGCTTCGAAACGCCGGGCGATACGAGGGGAGCGACGAGTCGTAGCGGAGCGGCACAGGCAGCTCGCCGATCGTCTCTTCGCGAATCCTCAGCGACGGCGCGCGGAAGCCGCGCATGCCGAACGCCCTTGCCGCGGCGCCGATCCGCGCGACGCGCGCCGCGAGCCGGCTCTCGATGAGGTCCGCGAGCCGGTTGTCGTGCCGGACGTCGTGCAGGCCGACCTCGAAGCCCCGCGTTTGCCATCCGCGCACCCGGTCCGCGAAGCGATCGGCCAGCTCGCCGGGAAGAAAGAGCGTCGAGCGCACGCCGGCGCGTTCCTCGATGTCGAGCAGCGCTTCCACCTGCGCCAAACCACGCCGCGTGTCGATGTCGTGCGTGAGTGCCAACGCCGCGCACGCGGCGCCTGGCCAGGAAGGGGCTGCGATCGCGGGCGGCGCTTCGTCGTCCTTCGCGAACGCGAGCGCGGGCGTGAAGCGGGCGGCCGCCCCGCTGCCCACCAGCACGCGGCTCGCCGCGAGCCGCAAACGGCCCGGAACCAGCTGATACGGCACCGGCAGAGACGTGGGCATCGTGGGTTCACACTATCCTGAGCGGCACGCACCGAGCGAGCCGCGAATCCCCGGAACCATGGGCCCTTTCGACATCGTCGTGACCGGGGGCGCCGGTTTCATCGGCAGCCACCTGGTGGAGCGGCTCGCCCAGCGCGGGCGCGTCCTGGTGCTCGACGATCTCTCGACCGGCTCCGAGCAGAACCTGTCGGCGGCGCTCGCCTCCGGAAACGCGGAAATCGAGGTGGGCGACGTGTGTGACGTGCCGTGGCTCGAGCGAGCGCTGAGCCGGGCGTCGCGCGGCGCCACGCTCTTCCATCTGGCGACGCGCAATCTGCGACGCGGGCTCGCCGATCCGGAAGAGACCCGGCGGGTGAACGCCGCGGGAACACGCCACCTCGCTCGGGCGTGGTCCGGGCGGAGCGGGCGGTTCGTGCACGTCTCGACCTCGGAGGTCTTCGGCTCGAGCGATGCAGCACTCGACGAGACCAGCGCCCCACGGCCGCTCACCGTGTACGGCGAGTCGAAGCTCGAAGGCGAGCAAGCCGTGGCCGCGGCGCGCGACGCCGGCGAGATCGACGCGGTCATCGTCCGCCCGTTCAACGCCTACGGCGCCCGCGCTCACGTCGAGCACGACAAGGGCGAGCTGATTCCGCGATTCCTGGTGCGCGCGTCCCGCGGCGAGCCGCTTCCCGTGTTCGGCGACGGCTCCCAGACGCGGACGTTCACGTTCGTGAGCGACACGGTCGAGGGGATCGTGCGCGCGAGCGAGCACGCCACTACGAATCGTGGCGTGTGGCTCATCGCGGGCGACGAGGAGCTCTCGGTGCGCGAGGTCGCCGAGCAGGTCGGCGAGGTGGTGGGACGCGCCGTCACCCTCCAGCATCTCGAGCCCCGCCCCGGCGATCTGCGGCGGCAATGCGCCGACGCATCGCTCACACACCGAACGCTCCAGTGGGAGCCGCGCGTGCGATTCCGCGAGGGGCTGGCGCGAACCTGGGATGCGCTGCGCGCGCAGGCCGAGGGCGCACGAGTCCTCGACGTGAACTGGCGCCCGGCCTGAGAACGTGTGGACGAAAGAAATTCAGCCGCTTGGATCAGCGGCACACATGGCGGGAAACCGCTCGAGCGTCTGTGCCTCGGCGTCGGAGGGCTGCGGTCCCTCGCAGCCGCAGGCGTCCCATCTTGGTTCAGACGCTGCGGACGCGAGGGACCGCGTCCCTCCAAACAGCAAAAGATCGGTTCGGAGAAAGCGCTCCGGGCAATGATCCGATTTTGTCCACACCTTCCAAGTCACCGACCATGAATGTGCTTGGCCGATGACTCAGCGCGGGGTCGAAGTGCTCTTCGAGGAGAGCACCTCCCGCAGCGCGGCGACGACCGCGTCTTGCTCGGCATCGCTCAGGCCCGGGAAGAGCGGCACCGCGAGCGCCCGTGACGCCAGGCGCTCGGTCACGGGCAACGGGCGGGTCGCGAGATGCCGGTACGCCACCTCCTGGTGAACCGCCATCACGGCTCGCCGCGCGCCGATCCCGCGACGGGCGAGCGCCGCACTCACCTCATCGGCCGTTCGGCCCTCGGGAAGCAGCACCGCGTAGGACTGGCGGTTCGGGATCTCGCCGGAATCGAACCGCGCGACCGTCAATCCCGGAACCTCCGCCAGTAGCTCGTCGTAACGCTCCGCCAGACGGCGCCTTGCGCCGAGCAACTCCGGAAGCCTTTCGAGCTGCGCGAGCCCGACCGCGGCCCCGAGGTCCGACATCCGGAAATGAAATCCAGGCGACGCGTAGTGCTCGTGCCCGGCGCGGTCCGTGCGCTGGCGCTCGAACGCGCTCGAATCCGCGCCCTGATCGCGGAGCACCCGGGCGCGCGCGGCCAGCTCGGCCGACCCGCTCAAGAGAGCGCCGCCCTCGCCGGTGGTGATGATCTTGCGCGGGTGGAAGCTCAGCGCCACCAGAGACGGGTCACCCGCCTCCGCTTCACAGACGCCGTGCCCGGCGATCGCGCTGCCGAGCGCGCAGGCAGCGTCGTCCACCAAGCTCGCGCCGTACTGGCTCGCGAGCTCGCCGAACCGCCGCCTCGACGCGGGATGTCCCAGCTGGTGGACGAGGAGCAGCACGCGCGCGCCGCTCTCGAAGAGCGCGCGCTCGGCGTCGTGAGGAGACAGGTTGAGCGTGCGCTCCTCGACATCGGCGAAGACCGGCTCCGCGCCCGCGAAATGCACGGCATTCGCGGTCGCGATGTAGGTGTAGGACGGCATCACCACGCGGTCGCCCCGCTCGACTCCGGCGAGTCTCAGCGCCAGGTAGATCGCCGCGGTACCGCTCGACACCGCGACCGCGTGCGGCGCGCCGCACACGCGGCCCAGCTCCTTCTCGAACGCCTCGACGCGCGGTCCCTGGGCGATCCAGCCCGACGCCAGCGCCTCCGCCGCCGCTCGCGACTCGGCTTCGCCGAGCGTCGGGCGGGCGAGCGGAATCGAGAGGACCGGCCGCTCGCTCACGACACCCTCACGACGTCCCGAGGCGCAGCTCGACCGGCGCACCGCGCGCCGCGAGCGAGCGCTCCGCTGCTTCCAGGATCTCGACCGCCCACAGCCCCGCTTCGCCGCCGGTGATCGGCGCCGCGCCGTCCGCGATGCACGCGGCGAAGTGCTCGACCTCGGTTCGCAACGCTTCCTTGAGCTCGAGCTGCGGCGCCCACATGTCGCCTGCGCGATAACCGACCAGCAGACGGTAAGGATCCTCGGGATGCTGACCGAGCTCGATGCCGCGGTCGTACACCTTCACCTTCTCGCTCGGCTCGAGATCGTCGTACACGATCATCCGCTGGCTGCCGCCGATCAGCGTGCGGCGCACCTTCACCGGAGCCAGCCAGTTGGCATGGATGTGCGCCAAAAACGGGCGGTCGAAGAGCAGCGTCAGGTACGCGATGTTCTGCGGGCTGCCCGCGATGTGGCTCGACCCCGAGGCGCTCACCGCCACCGGATCGAAGCCGGTCACGTGATGCACGATCGAGAGATCGTGCACCGCGAGGTCCCAGAGCACGTTCACGTCGTGCTGGAAGACTCCCAGATTGAGCCGCGCGGCGTCGTAGTAGTGAAGCTCGCCCAGCGATCCGCTGGTGACCATCTCGCGGATCCGCTTGACCGCGTCGCTGTAGACGAAGGTGTGGCCGACCATGAGGACGCAGCGCCGCGCCGCGGCGAGCTCCATGAGCTCGAGCGCCTCGGGGCGGCTGGTGACGAACGGCTTTTCGAGCAGCACGTGCTTCCCCGCGTCGAGCGCGCGGCGGGCCTGGCTGAAGTGGTTCGATACCGGCGTCGCGATCGCGACCGCGTCGACGCCAGCCGACGCGATCAGCTCGTCGCCGCTCGGGAAGAGCGGCACGGTCGGATGGCGGCGGGCCGCTTCGGCGCGGCGCTCGGCGCGTGGGTCCGCGATCGCGGCGAGCAGGCAGCCTTCTGCGGCCGCGAAGTTCCGCGCCAGGTTCGGGCCCCAGTACCCATATCCGACCACTCCCACGCGGATCATCGACGGGACCTCACCCGGCTTCGCGGCTCGCAGCATGGTACACGCGAACCCCCGGGCGAGGTTCGGGACCTCCCGGAGGCGACACCGGACCGAGTGTTGTCACGCGCAAGCGCGGCGTAGTACACAAGATCAGCGGCTCGATGTCGCCCCTCCCCTCCCCGCTAGCGACTCCGTCGGCGATCCGGACGCGCCGCAAGCACGCCGTCCGCAGGTGGCCGAACGCCATGAGTGTGCAGCAGGTCTCCTCGACCACGACGACCGAGGCGCCGTCGATCACGATCGCTCTGCCGGTGTGGAACGAGGTGGCGTCGCTCGAGCGCCTGGTGGGCCGCTCGATCGCGACGCTGGCGCGGATCGCGCCCGAAACCGGCGGCGAGGTGCTGATCGTCGACGACGGCAGCACCGACGGCAGCGCGGCGCTCGCCGATCAGCTGGCCGAGCGCCATGCGTGGGTGCGCGCGGTGCACCATCCGATCAACCGCGGCTACGCCGACGTGCAGCGCTCCTGCTACACGCACGCGCTGCGCGACTGGGTGTTCCTGCTGCCCGCGGACGGGCAGGTCGATCCCGAGGCGCTCTTCGCGCTGCTTCGCGAGGCGCGGCACGCCGATCTGGTGGTCGGAATTCCCGGGCCGGGATCCGAGCCGCCGCGCTGGAGCTCGCGCGCGTACCACGCCGTGGTCACGGTGCTCTTCGGCTGGCGTCCGTGGTCGCGGCTCGGTCCGTGCCTCCTCGTCCGGCGCTCGCTGGTGAACCGCATCCAGCTCACGGCGCGCACCCCGGTGTGCATGACCGAGCTGGCGGCGCGAGCGGAGCGAGCGGGCGCCACGGTGCGCGGCGTCCCGATCGAGTTGCACCGCCGCGAGTCCGGGAAGAGCGCGCGCCGCTCGCTCTACGCGGCGATCCCGCGGGTGCTGGGCGAGCTCGTGACGCTGCGCCTGCGGATCGGCCTCGATTCCATGCGCGGAGTCAGTGTTCTCGCAACGCCTCACTCGCCCGCCCCCGCTCGTGCCACCGCCGCCGTCGACGCGGGGAGCGCCGGCTGAGCGGCGCGGCCCGATCTCGAGCGTGACCGCTCCACCGCGGCCGCGAGGCCGGCTGGTGCGCGGAGTCGGGTCCGCGCTCGCGACTCTCGTGGTGGCGGCGCGAGGCGCGATCGCGATCGCACTCGCGCTCAAGGTCTCGTACACGTTCCTGCAGCTGGTGGGCGTGGCGCGGCTCGATCGCGGAGTGGCGTTCAAGTTCGTGCTGTTCCTGGTGTCGCTCGGCGTGCTGCTCGCCGCGGCGCTCTTGCCCTACGCCCGGATCTGGCGGCTCTCTCGCTCCACGGCGCCCGAATCGGCGGCGGTGCGCCGGAGTTGGGCTCGCACGGCGCTGGTGGCGCTCGCGGTGACGCTCGCCATCGGCCTTTCAACCCTGGTGCTCGGGCCGCCGGCCGCGCTGCTGGTGCTGCTCGCCGTGCCGTACGGGAAAATCTTGCGCAGATGGAAGAGCCGAGGACGGACAGGTCCGGCAACGCAACCC
>CAZYWA010000012.1:0-35435 GCA_964650975.1 uncultured bacterium | reverse complement strand
GAGCTCGCCCCACGAGCGAGCCACACCGGCACCGTCGCCGCCGCGCTCGTCGAGCTTCGCGGCGGCCTCGAGCCGCCGGCGCGCCTCGCTCCACTGTCCGCGCCGGCGCGCCAGAATGCCCAGCTGGTGCTCGAAGAGTGCCGCTTCGCGAGAGCCCTCCGCCACGCGCGCGAGCGCGTCGCGGCACAGACGCGCCTCGCGATCGAGTGCGCCTTGCGCGTCGAGGCCGGAGCACAGCACCTCGGTGATCTGCAGCGCCTGCGCCGTGTGTCCACTCGAGAGCAGGTGGTAACGCAGCTCGGTCAGATCGGGGATGTCCGCGTGACCCGGCCGGGGCAGCACCCGGACTCGCCAGTGCCAGTAGTCGGCCGCGCGGCGATGGATCGCGAGGCGCTCTTCGGAAGTCGAGCGTGAGTCGAGGTATTCGGCGAGCCACGCGTGCACCCGGTAGCGGGTCTCGCCCGCCTCCTCCGACCTCGTGAGCCAATCGGCCGCCAGCAGCTCGTCGATCGCCTCCATCAGCCCCTCGGGCGCCACGACGGGCGGCTCGAGACGGGTCGCGATGTCCTTCTCGAGCAGCACCTGATCCGCTCGTGACAGGCCGAGCGAAGCGACGGTCGGCTCCTCGCCGCGCGCGTGAGATGCGCGGATCGCCTCGTCGAACCGCGCCAGGCGTTCTTCCCGGGCGGGCTCCGGGCGCGCCTCGCGACGCGAGCCGACCTGCCACGCGAGCGCCACCGCGTCCACCGGCGTTCGGAACGCCGCCGCGCAGCTGAGCAGCCGGCGCGCCAGGTCGCTCATCGCGCCACTCAGCAGCACGGCCACGATCTCTTCGTGGCTCGCGGCGCTCTTCGCGCCAGCGGCGGCGAGCTCGACCAGGGCCTCGCGACCGCTGTGCCGCGCGACGCGCGCCAGCAGCTCGAGGCTCCGCGGCGATCCGGCGGCGACCCGATCGATGGCCCGAGCGCGGGTGTCACCGGCGCCGTTCAGCTCGGGATGGGTGAGCCTGAGCGAGGTCGCGGATGCGGGATCGAGGGGCTCGAGCGCCAGGGCCTCGAAACGTCGCGTGAACGAGGGCGTGTCCGGCATTCCACGCCGCGAGCCGAGCAACGAGCGCGGCGCTCCCGCCTCGCGCGGCCAACCGCTCAGCAGCTCCGCGAGATCGGGCTCGGCGATGTCTCCGCCGGGCGATTGATTGGCCTCGAATCCGTCCAGCACCACCAGCACGCCGAGGCGCCCGGTGAGCTCGCGGGTGATTCGATCCCAGCGCTCGCGCCACGGCACCTCCGCGCGCCGCGCGTGGGCGCCGAGCACCCGCAGTGGATCGCGTCCGTCGGCTTCCGGATCGTCGCGCTCGTAGCGCTCGCGTGCATGGAGCTCGAGCTCGACGCCGAGGCGCTCGACGACGTCCTCGGGAGCCACCTCGCCCTCGAGCCGGGCCACCAGCCATCGACCGTCGGCCAGTTGCCGGGACGTGGCGCGGATCAAGGCACTCTTCCCCGATCCCGCGGGGCCTGTGATCCACACGCCCGAACGGTCTCCGTTACCGAGTGCCCGGTGCACGAGCCTCGACTCGCGCCGCCGACCCAGCAAGGTGCTGCGCGTGGTTCCCTCGTCGGACCCGAGGACCGAAGCCGGCGCCGCGACGGGACGCAGCAACGGTCCGGTCACCAGCAAGAGCGCCGCCGGATGGGGGTCCGGTGCGCGCGCCAGCTGAACGGCCCGTGCCACATCCAGCTCCGGCCTGGCCGCCAGGAGCTCGAGGGCCCGCGCCAAGGCCGCTTCCGACGCGAGCAGATCCGCCACGCCGATCACCGCCGGCACGCCGGCGGTCGCGAGGGAATGGCTGGCGCGGGTCAGATCCGCACGCGAGTCGTGCACGCCCGCCGCACCGTCGAGCAGCGGCGCACACGCCAGGATCAGTAAGGGCACCCGGCCGGCACCACCCAGCGCTTCGGACACCAGGCGGCTCGCCGCGACGCGCTCCTCGCGACGGTCCTCGCGCTCGAGAGCGACCTCGCCCTGCTTGATCGCCGCGACCAGCACCACCACGTGAGGCTCGCGTGCATCGATCTCGCTGCGGATGGTGGCCGGCGCCGCGCGCTCGATCACCCGCACGCGAATCGGGGCCCGCGCGCAAGCCGGCGCGAGAGCGGCCACGGCTGCCGCCGAGGAGCGCTCGAAATCGAGACGCTGCACCGCGCCGTGACGCGGTTCCGGGCAGGCGAGCACCACCAGGACGTCGAGCGGCAGCGGCGCCCGAGCCGGCGACACGACCCCGCGCGACGGCTCGATCCTCCGCACCACCACGGGCGAGCCGTGACCGGCCTCGTCTCCCGAGCCCGGACGCTGCCACCAGAGCTGCTCCCATCGCAGCGATTGCCACGGCAGGTGCGCGATCTGGATGGCCACGTCGAGGGGCGAGCCCAGGTCGGAGGCACGCCGGCGCGCGCGGTCGAGCAGCGCACCGACACGGGCTCCGAACACCGCCTCCGGCCCGGCTGCGATCGGATCGAGCGCCGCGGCCCCGCCATCCAGCATCGCGACCCGGGCCGGATCGAGCAGCTCCACTTCCTCCTCGCCGCCCGCAGTCGCGACGATCCGCTCTCGCGAGATTCTGACCCGTGCTTCGGAGGTTCCGGTCGACGAGGAGGTGGCGGAGAGGACGGCCGGCCACTCTCGGGGAGGGCCTCCGTCGGAGCGCTCGCCGCGCAGCGTCGCCACCAGCTGCCACACACGGTCGGCGCGCTCGAACCACGGATCGTCGCGGAGGTCGAACCAGGGCCGGCTCTTGAGCGGTCCCGACGGCTCGCCCACCGATCCCACCACCACCGGGAGCAGCCGCCGCCGGCCCGCGACTCCTCCGCGCAGCAGCCGGTGCGCGAGGAACGGGGCCCAGGTCTCGCTGAGCGACACCGGCGAAACCAGGACCGCTTCGCTCCACGTCCCCTCCGGCCGCGGCGTGGCCTTGCCGGGGCTCGACTCGTCCGTCGTCCACTCCTCGAGCGCCACCGCGACACCGACTTCCAGCAGCCGGCGAGCGAGGAGGCCCGCACGATCTCCCTCCGCGGGGGGGTGGGAGACCAGGACGTGCCAGATCGGCGGCATGGAGACGAAGGATCCCGTCCGCGGAGCACGTCGTTGCGGGAGGATCGCGTGCCCACTAGCATAGCCCGCGGTCGACGCGCGCTCCCCTTTTCGCGCGTCATCCGCTGCCCATGCATGCCGGGAACCCGTCGCTCTTCCGTGCGCGAGCGGGCGGCGGATGGAGGCGCGCGACGGCGCTGTTCATCGGTTTCGTCGTCGTGGGGGTCGCGCCGGGCTGCGGAACCGATCCGTCGCATCCGGCCGCCTCACCCGGCCCCGGTTTCACGGCCACCCGCTATCCGATCGTGCTCACCCCGGGATTCCTCGGCTTCCAGTCGATCCTCGACGCGATCGACTACTGGAACGGCTTGCCCGAGGCGCTCTCGGAGGGCGGAGCGCAGGTGTTCGTGACCCAGGTGAGCCAGGTCAACTCGAGCGAGGTGCGCGGCGAGCAGCTGATCCGCGACATCGAGGAGGTGCTGGCGATCACCGGTGCGCCGAAGGTGAACCTGATCGGACACAGCCAGGGGACGCTCGACGCCCGCTACGTGATGGGCGTGCGCCCGGACTTGCTGGCGTCGGTGACCTCGATCGCCGGCCCGCATCGCGTCGCGCTCTACGACGACTCGCCGGACGACGCCGCGATCCAGCTCGGCTTCGCGCTGCTCACCGGGCTCGGCGACCTGATCGGCACGCTCTCGGGCTCGACCGATCCCAACGACGGCCGCGCCGCCGCGGCGTTTCTCACCGGCGGCGGGCTGAGCGACTTCAACGCCCGCTTTCCCGCCGGACTGCCGGCCGACGAATGCGGCGAGGGTGAGCCCGTCCACGACGGCATTCCGCTCTACTCGTGGTCGGGAATCGGCCAGGGAACCGTGGCTCTCGATCCGCTCGACTGGCTCTTCACTACCACCGGGAAGCTGTTCGGCGAGCCCAACGACGGTCTGGTCCCACGCTGCGCTTCTCACTTCGGCCGGGTGATCCGCGACGACTACGTGCACAACCACCTCGACGAGATCAACTGGACGCTGGGGCTGGTGCCGGAATACGAGACCCATCCGACGGCCGTGTTCCGCAATCACGCCAACCGGCTGCGGAACGCGGGGCTGTGAGCCAGGAGCCGTCGACGGCAGGTCCGCAACGCCGCACTCCCCGCGGCGTGCAGCTCGCGGTCACGATCGCGGGGCTGGGAATCGCGATCGCGTCGCTCACGACCGGTGTGCTCACCCTCTTCCTCGAGCCACCCAACGACAGCGACGTGCAGATCCCGCTCAAATACCTGCCGCGAGATCCCACACCGGTGGCGCCGCCGGTGACGGAGGAGCATCCGGCCGAGCGCTTCACCGACGAGCCTCGCGGCATCCTCCGAGCTGCACCCGAGCTCGCTCCGCCTCGCGCGCTCGCCGACACCGACGTGGACGGCGACCTCGAGCTCTCGAGCGACGGTCACTTCCGGCCCACGCCCGAGGCGCTGCGGCTGTTTCGCTATTTCCAGACCGCGAACGGCGAACTGGACTCGGCGGCGGTCCGAGGGCGCATCGAGGCCGAGATCGACGCTCGCCTTCCCGAGTCGGCCGCAGCTGAGGCCCGTCGATTCCTCGGCCAGTACCTCGACTACCTCGATGCGACGCGCGCCCTCGGCGCCGCCGGCCTCGACGTTCACGATCTCGCCGGCCGGCTCGAGCGGGTCCGCGAGCTCCAGCGATCGTCGTTCGGCGACCAGCTCGCGGCGCAGCTCTTCGGGCCCGAGAACGACGCCGCGTCCGCGGCTCTCGACCGCCTGGTGACCCGCGCGCAGCCCGACCTCGACGCCGGTCAGCGCGCCGAGCATCTCGCCCAGAACGAGGAGGCTCTTCCCGAGGATGCGCAGGCGGCGCGCTCACGCGCCCGCTCCGCGATCGACGAGGCCAAGCTCGCCGCGG
The DNA here is from genome assembly GCA_964650975.1 of uncultured bacterium. GTDB lineage: Bacteria > JADJOY01 > JADJOY01 > JADJOY01 > JADJOY01 > CAZYWA01. The sequence continues at coordinate 30,426 of CAZYWA010000012.1, read as the reverse complement.
ACCTGCGCAGCCGTGGCGCGACCGACGACGAGATCCGCGCCGCCCGCGAGGGCGCGGTGGGAGCGGAAGCCGCGTCGCGCCTCGAGGATCTCGACCAGCGTCGCGACGACTGGGAAGCGCGCCTCGCTGCCTACCGCGTGCAACGCGACCGCGTGCTCGCCGACCGCTCGCTCGGCCCCGAACAGCGCGTCGACGCCCTCGATCGCCTGCGAGAAGAGCGCTTCTCGGGCGACGAAGTCCGCCACGTCGCCGAGCTCGACCGCCTCGACGCGCTGATGCCGAGCTCGTCGAGACGTTGATCCAGCGCACCCCGCCAGATCGCCAGTCTCGCTCTCCCGTCGGCGCGTTGTCGCGCCGGCTCGGGGGTGGGGCCCCGTCCGAATCCACTTCGGACGGGGCGGGGGGCTTGAAAAGCCCCCCGGGAGAACACGTCAAAAGGGCTTGAAGTTGTCGAGGGCCACGGCGATGCCGTTCTCGGCGAAGCCGTTGGTGAGGAGATTCAGCGCGTCCGATTGCTGGTGGTAGAAGATCACGAACTTCTCGCCCAGCTGCACCACCGACGGCTCCGCTTCGTCGACGATGAAGAACGGCGTGACCGAGTTGCTGGAACCGCTTCCCGGCTCGCCGTTCCCCGGGTCCTTGCGAACGCAGAGCGGCGCCAGCTCGTTTCCCGGCAAGGTGCAGAACCCGCCCGGTCCGTGCAGCTCCTCGAAGATCGGCTCGACCGCGCCCAGCAGGCACGCGAGGTTGTCGTTGCCGATGCAGAGCGGGAAATGTTCGGCCAGCACCGGATTGACCTCGTTCGCGGTATCCGGGAAGTGCACGTAGGTCGAGGCCTTCGTCCACTGGATGCCGTCGGGACTCCACGCCACGCCGATGCTGGTGTCCACGCCGTCGTAGTCGTCGACCAGCGGCCCGCGCAGATTGCCGGTGTAGTAGAGGATGTAGATGTCGCGCACCGGTCCGCGATCGAGCAGCACCATCGGAGCGCCCACCGAGCCGGTGTCGGGCTCGTCCGAGCGCTCGAACTCCCAGTTGGTCTGATCGTTGGGACCGGTGAAGGTCGGCGTCACTACCGGCTCGGCCGAGTCGCCGCTCCGGCCGCCCGCGTCGACCCGGGTCCAGTGGACGCCGTCGAGGCTCGAAGCCACTCCGATCGAGCGAGAGCCCCAGCGATTGCCGTCGAAATAGAGGAGCAGCGATCCGGTGGGCGTCTGCACCACCGCCGGCGATCCGATGTTGCCTCGATCCCACCCGTCCGGGATCGACGCGAGGAGCGGCTGGGGCGCGTTGCCGCTCTGCTCGTGCCCGTCCGGCCCCACGCGGTGCCAGCTGCGACCGTCGTCGCTCACCGCGAGACCCAGGCCGGCGCCATCCCCTCCGGCGTAGTACATCGCGTACTTGGTGGGCAGCGCCGAGTCGACTCCGGTGAGCGTCACGTCCCGGATCACCGACGGCGCGCTCACCCGCCCGAGCTCGAAGCCGCCCGAGCGAGGCGTGAACACCACGTCGTTCGAGGTCACCGTGAAATCCACCGGGCGGCAATCCTCGCCCGGCCCCATCTGGACCTCGGACCGGCGAATCTCGCTGGTCTTGGAGGTCCGGTCCTCGAAGAACACCTCCATGCCACCGTCGATCGCCAGGGCACTCGGCTCGGCCATGAAGTGGCCGATCGTGGAGCCCAGGATCACCGGCTGCAGGCTCAGGTCGGGAGATGCGCCGGGTGGTACCGGCTTCTCGTCGGCGCAGATCGAGTCGTATTTGAGCCACGGGCCGATGCCCTGCGACGGCAGGTGGGCTGTGCCACGGCTCTCTTCGCCCTTCTTCGCCAGAAATCCGCAAGCGGATGAGGCCAGCAGCGCCAGTCCGGCGGCGGCGCACGCCATCGGTCGCTTGCGGAGCCGCGTCGATCGATCCGCGATCAAAATCGCACCGTCGCCTGGACGCCGCCGCCCACACCGAGGCCGCCCAGACGCAGATCGCCGTACGGCGACGAGGCGGGATCGTCTTTGAGGATGTTGCGATGCTCGAGCACGTGCACCTGCGCATAACCGTCGAGCGTGAGCGGCTTGGGAACGTACCGGCTCCAGTCGCGGATCGTGACGCCGCAGCCGAGACCGATCACGTGCGCCGTGGTATCGAGAAAATTCGTGATCCCACGATCCGGCCGGAGCATGGTGCTGCGGTACTCGTAGCCGCTTCGCAAGGCGAGATCGAAATCCGCCTCGCGCAGCGCGGTCCACTCGACGCCGATGGCCGGCACCACGATGTCCTTGGCGGGCGGGTCGATCGGCAGGAACGCGGGCACCGGCAGGATCAGCTCCGCGAGCCCGCCCGAAAAGCTGGGCGTCGCGGCCGAGAAGGTCGCCGGGAAGTGCGAGTACTGGTACCAGCCCACGTCGAGGTCCACCCGCAGGTCGTCGCTGGTGTACGCCACGCCCGCCGACACCGTCTGCGGGCTGAAGAAGAGCTCCGCGTCGTTGGGAAGCACGAAGCGAGTTTGCGCGATCGTGAGCCCGAGCAGCTTGAGCTCCTCGATGGTGACCAGGAACGGCGCCGACAGATGCGCCTTGATCTCGCCCCGGTAGCTCAACCCCAGCGAGAGATGCTCGTTGGCCGTCAGCTGCACGCCGAACGCCGGCGAAAGCACCGGATCCTGCACCGCGCTCGCGAAGCCGAAGCTCTGTGGTTCCTTGGCGTTGGCGCCGGGATCGCTCTGGTCATTGCCCGGATTCGGATCCTGGATCAGCGTGAAATCGGGCTCGCTCGAGGTGTTGAGCAGCGTCTGAACGCCGCCGCCCACGGAGAAGCCCTGGGTGATCTCGACGGCGCCGCCCACCATCACCACGAGCCGCTGGTTCCGGGTGCCGTAATAGAGGAACTGCGGCTGGTCGAGCGGCAACGCCAGGAGCCGCGCCGCGCGCTGAGTCGGGATGTAGACCAGCGCTCCGATCGCCACCTTGTAGTCGAAGAAGTCGGTCGGATAGAGCACCGTCATCATCGAGCCGGTGATCGGCTGGTCGTCGATGTTGCGTCCGTTGATCTCGAGATCGAGGCTCGTGTAGGCGAAGCCGAAGCCGATCTCGGTATCGGTGCCGTGGATCAGGCCCGCCGGGTTGTAGAAGACCGCCGAGGCGTCGGACGCGATCGCGTTGGTGGCGAGCATCGCGGAGGCCCGCGGTCCGGCACCGATGGTCTCGAACGGGTTCGCGCGAGCCACGACGGGCGCCCCGAGCGCCGCAACGAGCGCCGCTCCCACCCACGGCGCGCAGCGACCAGGCGCGGTCTTCATCGGCCCACGTCTCCGAACGTGGTGCTCGCCGTGAAGAGCACCAGCAGCACGTCGGCATCCCCGCGGATCGACGGGTAGGAAGGATCGGCGATGGGGTGGCCCTTGGAGTCGGTGAGCGGCGGGAACGAGTTGGGATCGGAATCCTGGACGAAGAGCGGATTGACGGCACTCTTGTGGTTGACCGTCGAGGCGATCACTTCGTACTGCACGGCCGCGTCGAAGCGCACGGTCGCTCCCCCGCTCAGCGGGCCGAGGATCGGCAGCTCGCGCAACGCGATCCCCGCTCCCGCCGACAGCAGATGACGATCACCGTCCAGGTAGGTCGTGAGCCCGGTCTGCTCCGGGAACGGCGTGGCCTCGAACGCGTAGCCGGCGCGCAGCCACCCGTCGGTGGTCTCGCCGTGCCAGGCGCGCCACTCGGCACCGATTCGCGGCGTGTAGGTATCGTGGGTGTGGGGATTCGCGTTGTACGCGTCCTTCAGATCGATCGGCACGATCGGGATGATGACGTTGAGCTTGAGCTGCAGCGTTGGCGGCCTGTAGCCCGACCACTGGTTCCACGAGAGGTCGAAAGCGAGGGTCAGGTCGTCGTCCTTGTGGGCGACTCCCACCACGAGCTGTTGCGGCGTGTAGAGCAGCGAGCTCGAGAGATCGATGTTGAGCGGAATCGGACCGAGCGTGACGGTGACCGGAATCTGCAGCGGCACCACGAACGCGTCGCGCCACGTGAGGCCGAAGCTCCACGCCGCGAGGGCGTCGCTGAGCAGGCTTCCTTCCGCCAGAACGCCGCCGGTCGCGCGCACCACCGGCTGGATCTCCTGATCGATGGTGGTGTGTGCGTCGTCGACCCCGTCGGCGCCGCGAATGCCCGTGGGGATCTCGAGGTTCCCACCCACGTCCGCGAAGAACACGCAGCCGATGCCCACCGCGAGCCCGTCGATCGGCTTGATGGCGAGCGCCGGCTGGGTCACCACCAGCTGCGTCTGGCCCCCCAGCAGCACGTACTGGGGCACGAAGCTCTCCGGAACCTCGACGTTCAGCAGATGCGGCAGGCCGGTGTAGAAACCCACGCCGAAACCCACCTTCCCCGCCAGCGCATCGGCGAACGGGATCTGGAAACGCATGCCGCCGTAAGCGCCGAGCGTGTCCTCGACCGGGAACGCGTTCGAATCGCGGACCGACCCGTCGGGGATCGGCGAGGGGTTGGTGGCACTGACCTGGAAGTCGCTGTACTGGAGCCCGATCGCGAACTCGCGCCCGGTCTGCATCACCACTCCGGCCGGGTTGTAGTAGGTCGCGGTGAAGTCGTCGTCGTGTCCGGTCATGGCGCCGCCCATCGCGACCGCGCGGGCGCCGAAGCCGAAGGTGCGGAAGTCGTTGGCGCGCGCGGGCGACGCGGCGCACGCGACACACGCCACCAGCAAGGCGGTGACGGAGCGGCGTCGAAGCGGGCTCGATCGAGGCATGACGGGCGGCGCACTTTAGCGGCGGGCAGGAATCTCGCGCAACCGTGACAGGGGCGGAACCTCGCGCCGCATGCCCCCTGCGTGCCAAGCTCATGGGAGACACCGACACACCGGACCTGCGATCGAAGGAGGCCTCCGCTTCATGACTCGCCGCAAGCACCCCTGGGCTCCCCTCGCCGCCGCGCTCTTCGCGCTCTCGTTCGGATCGGGGTGGGGGGGATGCGGGTCGGGCTCGCGCGGCGCGTCGTCGCCGCCGCCCAATCCCGGACCACCGCCGGACCCCGGAGCGACTCCCACCGCCACCCAGCACGACATCGTGGTCGGGCCGGGATTCACCGACGTCGGGCCGCACCAACTGGTACGCACCCACGCGAACCTGCTCTACGTGGTGGTCCCCACGTGCTTCGCGTTCGATCCAGATTGCGGCGACAACGAGATCAAGGTCTACCGCGCGACCTCCGCCGGAACTCCGTCCGGCTTCGACGAGAAGGACGGCGGCCACGCGCCACGCGGCGGGATCAGCACCGTCGCGATCGCCATGGACGGCGACGACCAGATCCACGCGATCTGGAACGATCGCGGTGGCGCCGTGCGCTATGCGCTCTTCGACACCCGCTCCGATCTGTGGGGCGATGCGGAGGTGGTCGACAGCACCCACTGGACCGACTTCAAGCAGGGAGACGAGGGGGTGGCGCTGGCCCTCGATGCCGCCGGAACTCCGCACGCGGTGTGGAGCGTGCGCGGCGACGACGGCCGCCTCCATCTTCGCTACGCCAACCGCGCGGGCGGCGGCTGGCGCGATCGACACGACGTGGACGACGTCATCGACTGCGATCCACCGTCGAGCGCTTGCAGTGCCTGGCATCCGGCGACCGCCTTCACCGCGGCCGAGACGCTTGTGGTGAGCTGGCTCGACGGCACCGGCGCCTACACCCACGACGGCGTCGTGCGGGTGCGCCGGCGCGACAAGGGAGGCAGCTGGACCCCGTCGGAGCGCATCGAGGATCCGGCGGAGAGCGGGCTCGACAACGGCCCCTCTCTCCTGGTGACGCCCGATGGCCTCGTCCACCTCACCTTCTGCGGCAGCCGCACCAACCAGATCCGCTACTGGTACGACGCGGGGGCTGGTTTCCGCGGCGACCGCCAGCCGCCGGTACAGGTCACCCACGATCCGTCGCTCGGGCCGGACCGGTCGGGCGGCGTCTTCATCTACGGCCACGGCGATCCCGGCGCCGACATCTCCGGACACGGGAACGATCTGTTCTTCTTCCACCTCTCGCCCGGATCCTCCTGGGATCCGTGGACCCGCTACCAGAAGGGAAGCTACGACTCGTCGGTGAGCACTCGTTGGTCGCAGTTCTTCCACTTTCATCCCGAGGAAATCGACGTGGCGTACTGGGCCGACTCGTATCCGAACGTCGCCCACCTCGGAGTCAACTTAGCCCTCGAGAGTGAAAGCGCTCGGGCGCACTCGGCCGTCGACCGGCCGCGGCCGCGCACGGACTCATCGTGCGTGGCTCGCTCTGGCCGCCTGGCTGGCTTGCAGCTCTGCCATTCCGGCGCGGGCCGGTGCCGCCGCGCCGGTGCATCTCGACCCGACACTTCGATCGCCCGTGCTGCGAGGGCACATCGAGGTGCTCGAGGACGTGGCCGGCGACTGGCGGATCGACGACGTGACCAAGCCGCCGCTCGCCGAGCGGTTCCAGCTCTCCGCGAGCCGCAACCTGAACTTCGGCCTCGCCCGCTCCGCCTACTGGGTGAGGATCTCCCTCGAGGCGGGGCTCGCGGCCCCTCGGGAGTGGTTCCTCGAGATCCCCTATCGGGGGCTCGACCACGCCGACCTCTACTCGACCGCCGAGGACGGCCACGTCGAGATCGCGCACGCCGGCGACCTGTTGCCGTTCACCGCTCGGCCGCTCCCGACCCGCTACCCCACGTTTCCGATCCACCTGCCACCGGGCGGCTCGGCGACGATCGAGCTTCGCGTCGCGAGCGACGGCCCCATCGTGGTGCCGCTCGGGATCTGGTCGACCGATGGGTTGCGCGAGCATCTGAGCCAGCAAGGCCTCAAGCTCGGGATCTTCTACGGCGTGCTCGCCGCGATGATGGTGCAGAGCCTGCTCTTTTTCCTGTCGCTGCGAGAGCCCGCCTACGGATGGAGCTTCATCACGCTTTCGCTCCTCGCCGTCGGCAACCTGATCGAGGACGGCGTCGCGTACCAGGCGCTGTGGCCGGGCTCGCCTTGGTGGGAGAACCGCTCATTCCTGGTGGTCGTTGCTCTCGGCGCCGCGAGCTTTCTCCAGTTCTCCCGTGCCTACCTGGACACGTTCGAGCTCTTCCCGCGCACCGATCGCTTCATCCGGCTCCTCGCCGCCGTCTGGGTGGTCGACGCGGCCCTGGCGCTGGTCATGCCGTACGCGTGGGGAATCCGCGTGGCCACGGTGTTCGCGCTGGCCGGAATCCCGCTCACGCTGGTGTGCGCCATCGGCGCCGCGCGTCGCCACCACCGGCCGGCGCGCTTCTACCTGCTGGGGTTGCTGGCCCCCGCGCTCGGCGGCGCCGTGGCGGGGATCGAGAACCTGGGGCTCGTCGAGCCCGATTCGTTCACGCGCTCGGGCTTCGAGGTGGGAGTGCTCGCGTTCGCGGTGCTGCTCTCGATCGGCCTGGCCGACCGCATCTCGCTCATGCGCCGCGACAAGGAGCGCGCCGAGCGCGACTCGTCGATCGACGAGCTCACGGGCATTCCCAACCGCCGAGCGTTCGACGCCGTGCTCGCTCGCGAGTGGGCTCGTGCTCTGCGGATGCACGCGCCGATCTCGCTGGTGATGTCCGATCTCGACTGGTTCAAGCGGCTCAACGACTCGTTCGGGCACGTCGAGGGGGACGGCGTCCTGCGGCGGGTGGCGCACGCCATGCAGGAGGCCGTTCGGCGGCCCGCGGACGTGATCGCTCGCTACGGTGGCGAGGAATTCGTCGTGGTCCTGCCGGACACCGACGTGACCGGCGCGACCCACGTCGCCGACGCGCTGCGGGCGGCGGTGCTCGGCCTGGGCATTCCGCTCGGATTGGGAAGTGACGCACCCGCGTTGTCCTTGAGCGTGGGTGTGGCGACGGCGCTACCGCCGATCGCCCACGATCCAGTGGTGCTGGTGGAAGCGGCCGACCGCGCGCTCTACCGCGCCAAGGACCTGGGACGAAACCGGGTCGAGATCGCGATCACCGAAGCGCCTCGCAAAGCGCGTGGCCCCGGCTCCGCTCGCGGCTGACGAACGACGCACGTCCGGACGGCGCTCGCCGGCGTTGAGCCAGCGCGGCGCGCGAGATCGCCTTGACGGCGGACGCGCGCGATGGCATTTGCAGCGAGCGCCGCGGATCGCGAGCCCGCGATCCGGCGCCGGAGACCGCGCACATGAAGCTCGCGTTCGCCTATCTCTCGGAGCCGGGAGAGCGCGACTCGGCCACCGGCGCCGCGCAGCAGGTCGTCGACGAGCTGAGCCGGCTCGGGCACGAGGCGGCACTGGTCGACGTCGCCCTGCCTCTGGTCACGGTCACCACGCGCCTCGCGAGACTGAGACCCGACCTGGTCGTGAACTCCGCCCGCGCCCTCGCCGGCCGCGCGCGCGAGGCGTTCTATCCAGCGCTCTACGCGGAGCTCGGCCTGCCGCACAGCGGCTCTCCCAGCGCCGTCCACGCGCTGGCGCTCGACCCGGTCCTCACCCGCCGGCATCTCGCATCCCATGGGATTCCCACACTGCGCAACCGTCGCGTGGTCGATCGCCAGGATCTGCTCCGGACCGGCCCCACGACGTTCCGGTTTCCGGTGACGATCCGGGCCGACGGTCCGAATGCAGCCGTCGAGCGAGTGGAATCGGCGGACGCGCTTCACGATCGGGTCCTGACGCTTCTCTCGCAAGGCGCCGAAGGTGTGTGGATCGAAGAGCTCGCTCCGGGGCGGCACGTGGTGGTGCCGTTCCTCGAGGGCGCTCCGGGCGGAACCGCCGGCGTCCTGGATCCGATCGGCATCGTCCTGCCGGCCGGGTCGGCGCGAGCCAAGTCCGCACGCTTTGCGCTCGAAGCTCCCGCCCAACTCGAGCCTCGGCTGGCCCGCGAGCTCGCTTCGATCTCGCGTGCGGTCATCCGCTGCCTCGGGATCCGTGACCTGGGCCGGATCGATTTCCGGATCGCCGACGACGGCGCGCCGTTCGTGATCGAGGTCGACCCGCTACCCGGGCTCGAGAGCCACGCGACCCTCGGCACGGCCGCCGCGCTGCGCGGGCTGGGCCGGACCGAGCAGGTGCTGGAGGCGATCATCGCCAGCGCCAGCACGCGCTACGGGCTGAAGCGGGGCACGCGCGGGCGCGGAAGATCGCGACGGCAGCTGCGCGTCGGCTTCACCTTCAACGTGAAGCGGGTGAAGCCCGTCGAGGGCGTCGACGAGAGCGAAGCCGAGTACGACTCGCCCAAGACCATCGCCGCGATCCGCGAGGCGATCGAGTCGCACGGCCACGAGGTGATCGAGCTCGAGGCCACGGCGGACCTGCCCACCCAGTTGGTCGCCGCGTCGCCCGACGTGGTGTTCAACATGGCGGAGGGTGTGCTGGGGAGGAACCGCGAGTCGCAGGTGCCGGCGCTGCTCGAGCTGCTTGGAATCCCCTACACCGGATCCGACCCCACGGCGCTCGCGCTGGCGCTCGACAAGGAGCTGGCGAAGCGGCTGGTCGCCGCCGCCGGCATCGCGACACCGCCGTGTTTCTTGCTCCACACAGGACGCGAGGCGCTGCCGAACGGATTCCCGTTTCCCGCCATCGTGAAGCCCGTCACCGAGGGAAGCTCGAAGGGGGTGGTTCCCAAGAGCGTGGTCGAGAACCAGCACGAGATGCGCGAGGTGGCGCGCGAGGTGATCGAGCGGTATCGCCAGCCGGCGCTGGTCGAGGGCTATCTCCCGGGGCGCGAGTTCACGGTGGGACTCCTGGGCGAGAGCCGGCCGCGCCCCCTGCCGCCGATGGAGATCGTGTTCCTGAACAAACGCAAGAAGCGCCCCGTCTACGCGTTCGAGCACAAGCAGGACTGGAGCAAGGAGATCCGCTACGACACTCCGGCGCGCGTCGATCCCACGCTCGGACGCGAGCTCGAGCGAGCCGCCGTCGGCGCGTTCACGGCGCTCGGCTGTCGCGACGTGGCTCGGGTGGACCTGCGGCTCGACGCCGCGGGCCTCGTCAACTTCGTGGAGCTCAATCCACTGCCGGGTCTCTCGCCGGGCTGGTCGGACCTGTGCTTGATCGCCGCGAGTGCCTCGATCGACTACGCGGAGCTCATCGGCCGCATCCTGGAGCCCGCGATTCGCCGCTTTCGAGCGAGCGAACGAGCACGCAGTCGACCGCCGACGGCGCGCTGACCGCCGTCGATCGTCGCGCCGTCGTTCGATCGTGCCCGCTCGTGCAAGAAAATACTTGTGTCTGCAACCGTCGTTCCTTATCATGAAGTTAACCGCTTCACGATAAGCACGTGACGCAGAAAAAAAACGACGATGCCACGACGACGAAACTCTCTCGCAGCCCCAGCGGGTGAGCGCTCGCCGCAGTCGGTGTGGTTGGGAGCTTCCACTTCCATGATGCGCGCACATCGGTCCCGCGGTCGTACCCTCACCAACCAGACCGCCGAGGAGGAAGACGGACCAATGCTCGAACCAGCTAGATCCCTTCGAACTCGCCGGCCCCGTCTCAAGATCGCGGCGCGCGACGCCTCGATCCGGCCCAGCAAGGTGGCCTCGGTCGTATCGGCACAGAAAAGAGGTGAGCGGTCGGCGGAAGTAGACGCCGACCCTCACTTGTGCCGTCAGGGCCGCCCGCACACCTCAGTCCCTCTCTGGAAGGACGTTCCCGCCGAGAAGTGGGCGGACTGGAAATGGCAGCTCTCGAACTGCGTCCAGTCACTCGAGCAGCTCGAGCAGGTGATCCATCTGACGCCGGAAGAGCGTCAGGGCGTGATCTCGACCAGCGGCGAATTCCAGATGTCGATCACACCTTATCTCTGCGCGCTCATGGATCCGTACGATCCGAGCTGCCCGGTGCGCATGCAGTTCGTGCCGCGGGGCGCCGAGATGTCGGGGATCGGCTCGGGCGTGACCGACTCCCTCGGTGAGGACGCGCACCGCGTGGCACCGGGGCTGGTGCACCGGTATCCAGACCGGGTGCTCTTCCTGGTCAACAACATGTGCGCCAGCTACTGCCGGTTCTGCACGCGCAAGCGCCTGACCGGGTTGCCCAACGAGGTGCTGCCCAAGCAGCAGATCGAGCAGTCGCTCGCCTACCTCCGGGGTCATCCCGAGGTGCGCGACGTGCTGGTCTCGGGCGGCGACCCGCTCACCATGTCGGACAAGAACCTCGAGTTCGTGGTGTCGCGGCTGCGGGAGATCCCGTCCATCGAGATCATCCGCTTCGGCACCAAGATGCCGATGTTCCTGCCGATGCGAATCACCGACGACCTGGTCAAGATGCTCGCCAAGTACCACCCGGTCTGGATCAACACGCACTTCAACCATCCGAAGGAGCTGACGCCCGAGTCGCGTGCTGCGTGCGCGCGCATCGTGAACGCCGGCATCCCTCTCGGTAACCAGACGGTGTTGCTGCGCGGCGTGAACTCGAGCCCGCGGATCGTGAAAGAGTTGATGCATCAGCTGGTGCGGAACCGGCTCCGGCCCTACTACCTCTTCCAGTGCGACAACGAGGAAGGTCTCGAGCACTTCCGGACGCCGGTCGAGACCGGCATCGAGATCATGGAGTCGTTGCGCGGCTGGACCACCGGGTTCGCGGTGCCGACCTTCGTGATCGACCTGCCGGGTGGCGGCGGCAAGGCGCCGGTGGCGCCCAACTACGTGAACGCGCTCACCCAGCACAAGGCGATGATGCGCAACTTCGAAGGGCGCGCATTCCAGTATCCGCAGCCGACTCAAACCGACTGCACCGTGCGCTACGAGTCCAAGTGGTTCGAGGCCGGAGCCGCGCTGGCGGCCGAAGCGGCCACCCAGAGCAACCCGCAAGGAGCGCCTCGAAGCGAAGGGCCGGAGCTCACCGTGGTGCCGAGTCACGCGGAAGGCGCGACCCACTGGCCGCTGCGGATCGAGGATCTGCCCGGGGGAGAGCCGATTCCGGAAGCGTGAAGAGCGGCACCTGGCCGTCACTCGTCTTCTCGTCTGCCTTCGAGCCCGGTCGCGTTCGCGGCCGGGCTCGAATCGTTTGGTGTCAGGCCGCCCGATCGCAGGGGTCCGTCGCGTCCTTGGAACGGCCCAGGGGCAATGGAATACTCGGCGCTCGCAGCTCGACGGTCGTCCCTCGCCGTGAATCCGTCCTCCGCCGTCACCGACACCGCGAAGCACGCCGCGCGCGACCGCACGCAGCGCGCCGTCGAGGCGTTGGGCGCCGGGAGAATCGTCGTGCTCACCGACGACGATGCGCCGTCGAGCGAAGGTGCTCTGATTCAAGCCGCGCGGCACGTGACGCCCGACTCGGTCAACTTCATGGCCAGCCACGCCGGCGGCCTGATCTGCGTGGCGCTCCCCGCCGATCGCTTGCGGCGGCTCGGCCTGGCGATGATGCCGGTCCGGAACCGGGCTCCCTCGACACCCGCGTTCGCGGTGTCGATCGAGGCGCGACGCGGGGTCACGACCGGGATCAGCGCGGCCGATCGAGCGCGGACGATCCAGGTCGCGGTCGCCGACGCGACGCGGCCCGAGGATCTCATCTCTCCGGGCCACATCTTCCCCGTGTGCATTCGAGGTGGCGGTGTGCTCGAGCGATCCGGACACGCCGAGGCGGCGACCGATCTCGTGAAGCGCACGCACCCCGATCCCGCCGCCGTGACCTGCGCAGTCCTGGGCGACGACAGTCGCATGGCGCGCATGAGCGATCTTCGCGCCCTCTCGGCCGAGCACGATCTCCCGCTGGTGAGCGTCGCGGACGTGATCGCGCTGCGCCTCGCCACCGAGCAGCTGGTCGACGAGGTGGCGCGGGCTCGTCTCGCCACCGATCTCGCCGGCACCGTCGACGTGCGCGTGTTCACCAACAAGGTCAACCAGCTCCACTATCTGGCGCTGGTGCGCGGCACGATCGATCCCGAGCAGCCGACCCTGGTCCGGGTCCATTCGAGCGACGTCTGGGGTGACGCCTTCACGGCCCTTCGCAAGGACCAGGGTGTCGTGCTCCATCGCGCGCTCGAGCTCATCGGTGCCGCGCCCAGCGGAGTCGTGCTCTACATCCTGAAGCCGTTCACGGCCGACACGCTGGTGAGGAAGCTCGCCAGCCATGCCGACTCGCTCACCCACGGGCTGCTCGAGAGCGAGGAGCCGGACCCGCATCTCTCGGCACTGCGCGACTACGGTCTCGGGGCCCAGGTGCTGCGGCAGCTCGGGCTCAGGAAGCTGCGGCTCGTCACGCACAACCCGCGGCTCCGGCCGGTCGGGCTCGAGGGCTTCGGCCTGGAGATCGTCGACACCGTGGCTCCCGCGGGCAGAGACCACGCCGGGCGAGCTTCGCGTGGCGGGTAACGACGTCCCTTCCCCCGCCGGCACCGGCACGCGCGCCCAAGCTCCTCCGTCCGACTTCGAGAAACTGCTGGCGCGCGTTCTCGCGTTGCGCTGGCGCTCGAGCCCGGTCACCGCGACGGCCGACGGAGTGCACGACTTCGACGAGCAGCTCGACCGATTCGATCCCGGGACACTCGACCTCCAGCTCTGCGAAGCCGAGACGCTCGCCTCCGCACTGCGGGCGATTCCCGACGAGGCGCTGTCGCCCGACGAAGCACTCGATCGCGCCGCGGTGCTGGGGACTCTCGAAGCGGACCTCCACGAGTGGCGCGAGGTCCGGTCCTGGACCTTCAATCCGGCCATCTATCCCGAGCTGGCCATCTACTCTTGCTACCTGCTCGCGGTGCGCGACGTGTTGCCTCTCGAGCAGCGGCTGCGAGCGATCGTGGCGAGGCTCGGCGCGGTCCCTCGGTTGCTCGCGGAAGGTCTCGCCAACCTGGCGGTTCCCGCCACGGTGCTCCTCGATAACGCCCTGCAAGCTTGCGCCGGCGCCAGCGACCTCTTCGAGCGGACCCTCCCTCTGCTGGGTGAGCACGCCGCACCGGCTCTGCGAAGCCAGCTGCAGGACGGTTGCGCCGCTGCCTGGCTGGCGCTCGAGCAGTACGCTCGCGACATCCGCCAGCTCGCCACGTCGCGCGGCACTCGCTCGTTCGCGATCGGAGCGGATGCCTTCTCCTACCGGTTCCGCCACGCGCATGGCTTCGACTGCGATCCCGAGCGCTTGCTGTCGATCGGTCTCGCCGCCCGTGAGCGCATCGAGGACCAGCTTCGCGAGGTCGCCTCGGAGATCGGCGGCGCCCAGAGCTGGCGCGAGCAAGTGCGCGAGCTGGGTCTCGACCATCCGCCCGCGGAACGATTGCTCGACGCCTATCGCGAGGACGTGGCGCGGGTGCGCGCGTTCGTGACCGCGCGGCAGCTCGCGACCCTGACCGACGACCCCCTCGACGTCGTGCCCACGCCGGCCTTCGAGCGCTCCTATCTGCCCTTCGCCGCCTACCTGCAGGCCGGGCCACTCGATCCTGCGGGTCCTGGTCTTCTCTACGTCACGCCGGTCGACCCGGCGCTCGGCTCGGAAGATGTCTCGGCGGCGTTGGCCCACCATGCGAAGCTCTCGCGTGCGCTGCTGGTGGTGCACGAGGGTTACCCGGGGCACCATCTCCAGTGCTCCCGAGCCAAGCGCGACGGCTCCCTGGCTCGACTCCTCTACGGCACCCCGCTCATGACCGAAGGCTGGGCGCTCTATTGCGAGCAGATGATGGTCGAGCAGGGATTCGTCGACGACCCAGCAGCACGGCTGGTGCAGCTACGCGACGCGCTGTGGCGCGCATGGCGCGTGGAAGTCGACGTGCGTCTGCATCGGGGCGAGTGGACCGCCGAGCAGACGGCGGAGCGTGCGGTGATCGAGCTCGGCTTCGACGAGCCGAGCGCTCGGGCCGAGGTGGCGCGCTACTGCGCCTGGCCCACGCAAGCCTCCACCTATCTGGTCGGACGCGAGCTACTCCTCGACCTTCGGGATCGCATCTCGGCCCGGGAAGGCTCCGCTTTCCAGCTCGGGCGATTCCACGACCAGGTGCTGGGCTTCGGCCATCTCTCCCCGGCGGCCATCCGCGGAGCGATGCTCGACACCCGCGAGCGTGCCCCGGGGGACCGCTCGACCGCGCGGGTGGTAGCATGACGCAGACGATTCGCCCCCGGTCCACGACTCCTCGACCAGCGATCGACATCCGGTTGCACCGGACCGCGGAGCGAAAGGCGATGCGCGGTCTGGTGCTCAGCTTGGCGGCCCTCCTGGGTGGTGTGATCCTGGCATCGCTGATCGCGTGGTTCGCGAACGTGTGGCTCGCCGGCCGCGGCCCGGCGCACGGATCGACGCGGCCGCCGCGATCCGGCCGCGACCATGCCGAGGCTCTGCGGCCGATCGAGGAGCACCCATGAGGGTGCTCTTGGCCGTGCCGCCGCGGCCCCTCGATCAGGTGCTCCAGATCCTTCCGCCGCTCGGGCTCGGTTACCTCGCGAGTGCCTTGTCGCGAGGCGGGCACACCGCCCGGATCGTCGATCTCACCCGAACCCGTGGCGACCTGCGGGACTTCCGGGCCGAGCTCGCGGCTTACCGTCCAGGGCTGGTCGGGATCACCGCGTTCACCTCGGATCTGCCGACGATCGAGCCGATGTGCGCCGAAGTCCGGCGCACCCTCCCCGATGCCGTCACCATCCTCGGCGGGCCGCACGCGTCCGCGGACCCGCTCGACGCGCTCGAGAGCATCCCGTCGCTCGACGCGGCGTTCCGCGGAGAGGCCGAGCCCGCGATCGCGCGACTGGCGGATCGCGTCGAGGCGGGCACTCCCCTCGATCCATCCGAGATCCCGGGGCTCGCCATTCGCGAAGCGAGCGGAGCACGGACCTCCGAGCCGCATTTCCCGCCCGACCTCGACGCGCTCGGATTCCCCGACTGGGACGCGCTCCATCCCCTTCGCTACCAGCGTTTCCCGCCCACCCTCTTCGTGCGCGAGCGGCCCTTCGCACCCATGATCGTGACGCGCGGCTGTCCCTACCGCTGTACGTTCTGCGCCGGATTCACCGTCACCGGACGGAGCATGCGCAGCCGCACGGTCGACCACGTGATCGCGGAGATCCGCCATCTGCACGAGCGCTACGGCATCCGTGAGATCCACATCGAGGACGACAACTTCACGTGGGACGCCGATTTCGTGATCCGCTTCTCGCAGGCGCTGCGCGACCGCGGGCCGCGGGTGAGCTGGACCATGCCCAACGGGGTGCGGCTCGAGACCCTGGAACGCGAGATGCTGCGCGAAATGCGCGCCGCAGGTTGCTACGCTCTGATCGTCGGCATCGAATCGGGATCGCCGAGGGTTCTGAAGCACATGCGAAAAGCGCTCTCGCTGGCGCTCATCGAGGAAAAGGTACGCCTGGCCCGGAGTGAGGGTTTCCCGGTGCACGGTTTCTTCATGCTGGGCTATCCCGACGAGAAGCGCGAGGACGTGCGGGCGACGCTCGACCTGGCCCTCAAGCTCGACCTGACCGGCGCCAACTTTCACAGCTTCCGGCCCCTTCCCGGCACTCGCAGCGGCGCCGAGCTCAAGGAGAGCGGCGCCATCGACCGGTGGGCCCTCGATCCGGCGCGCGGCAGCTTCTCGAATCCCGTCTTCACACCGGCCGCCCTGTCGTCGCGCTGGCTCAAGACCATGCAGCGCTGGATGCTGCTGCGCTTCTATGGACGCCCACGGGTGCTGATGCGCACCCTCTGCGACGCGTGGACGTCGGGCGCCACCTATCCGCTGATGCGCAAGGCCTTCGCCTATCTCGCCTGAGCGGCCCCGCGCACCATGCCCCTTCAACTCGCGGTCATCGGCGCCGGCACCTGCGACGGCGACATCTACGCGCTCGCGATGGAGGTGGGGCGCGAGGTGGCCCGCGCCGGACACGTGCTCTTCTGCGGCGGTCTGGGTGGCGTCATGGAGGCGGCGGCCCGCGGCGCCCGGCAGGAGCGCGGGTTGACGGTGGGAATCCTGCCGACTCCCACCCGTCATCGCGCGAACGGGCACATCCAGATCGCGATCGCCACCAACATGGGCCACGCCCGGAACGTGGTGCTGGCCCACAGCGCCGATGCATTCATCGCCGTCGCAGGCGAGTACGGGACGCTGTCGGAGATCGCGATCGCGCTCAAGCTCGGCAAGCGAGTGGTGGGCCTGCGTACCTGGGATCTGCCGGGCGTGCTGCGCGCGCAGGACCCGGTCGAGGCGGTACGGCTCGCGATCACCGGCCTCGACGAGCGCGGCGCCTAGTCCGTCCCAGAGCCAGCCATGAGCCAGCCGCTCTGGACGCCCAGCGCCGAGCGGGTTCGTTCGGCCAATCTCACGCGGTTCACCGCGGCGCTCGAAGCGCGGCTGGGGCGTCGCTTCGGCGACTACGCCGAGCTCTGGCGCTGGTCGATCGAAGACCGCGCCGGTTTCTGGCGGGCCATCTGGGAAATGGCGGAGGTGCGAGCCTCCCACGGCTGGGACGAGGTGCTCACCGACGGCGAGCGGATGCCCGGCGCGCGCTGGTTCACCGGCGCGAAGCTCAACTTCGCCGAGAACCTGCTGCGGCGCGCCGACCCGCACCCGGCTCTGGTCGCGCGCTCCGAGGACGGCCGGCGCCGCGTCGTCAGTTATCGCGAGCTCGGCCATGCGGTGGCCCGGTTCGCCGCGTATCTGCGCGGCCAGGGTGTCGTCGCGGGGGACCGGGTCGCCGGGCTGGTCCCCAACGTCCCGGAAGCGGTGATCGCGATGCTGGCCACCACCAGCATCGGCGCCCTGTGGTCCTCCTGCTCGCCCGATTTCGGCGCGCGCGCGGTGCTCGACCGGTTCGGTCAGATCGCCCCCAAGGTGCTGGTCACGTGCGATGGCTACCCGTATGCGGGCAAGGTGCATGACTGCCTCGAGAAGGGACGCGAGCTCGTTCGTGAGCTGCCCTCCGTGCGGCGCGTGGCGGTGATTCCGTATGCGAGCCCGGACCCCGGCCTCACGGCCTTCTCCGGAGCAGCCGACCTCTTTCCCGACGCGGTCGCGTCGGGCGCCGGGCACGAGCTCGTGTTCGAGCAGCTCCCGTTCGAACATCCCATCTACGTGCTCTATTCGTCCGGGACCACCGGCGCTCCCAAGTGCATCGTCCACGGTGCCGGCGGCACGCTGCTCCAGCACGTGAAGGAGCAGTGGCTGCACACCGATCTCCGTCCCGAGGATCGGTTCTTCTACTTCACCACCTGCGGCTGGATGATGTGGAACTGGCTGCTCTCGGGCCTGGCCCGCGGCGCGACGCTGTTGCTGTGGGACGGCTCGCCGTTCCACCCCGATCCCGGAGTGTTGTGGCGGATCGCCGCCGAAGAGGGAATCACCCACTTCGGCACCAGTGCCAAGTACCTGGCCGCGGCCGAGAAAGAGGGAGTGAGGCCGAGCGCGATCGCGGACCTGGGGGAGATGCGGGCGCTGCTCTCGACCGGGTCGCCGCTGCTCCACGAGAGCTTCGAGTACGTGTACCGCGAGGTGAAGCGTGACCTGCACCTCGCGTCGATCTCTGGCGGGACCGATCTGCTCTCGTGCTTCGCGCTCGGCAATCCGTGCCTGCCGGTGGTGGCGCCGGAGATCCAGTGCCGCGGCCTGGGGATGGCCGTCGACAGCTTCGACGACGCGGGCCGCCCCGTCGCCGGCGCGCCCGGCGAGCTGGTCTGCACCAAGCCCTTCCCCTCGATGCCCGTCGGATTCTGGAACGATCCGGATCAGGCTCGCTATCGAGCCACCTACTTCGAGCGCTTTCCGGGCGTCTGGCACCACGGCGACCTGGTGGAGATCACCGAGCGCGGTGGCGTCATCGTGTACGGACGCTCCGACGCGACACTCAACCCGGGCGGAGTGCGGATCGGCACGGCCGAGGTCTACCGGCCCGTGGAGAGCCTCGCGGAGATCGCCGACAGCCTGGTGATCGGCCAGGAATGGCAGGGAGACGTCCGCGTGGTGCTGTTCGTGAAGACCCGCCCGGGCGTGGTCCTCGATCGCGAGCTCGAGAACAAGCTGCGCAAGACCATCCGCGAGAGCGCCAGCCCGCGCCACGTGCCGGCCAGGATCGTGGCCGTCGACGACATCCCGTACACCCGCTCCGGGAAGAAAGTCGAGCTGGCGGTGCGCAACGTGATCCACGGCCGGCCGGTGGAGAATCGCGATGCGCTCGTCAATCCGGACGCCCTCGACCTCTATCGCGATCTGGAATCGCTGCGCAGCTGACGGCACCCGCTCGCCAGCGCGCCGCTCTCGCGCGGTTCTCGACACGCGGGAGAGCCGCCGGTATCATCGCGCGCCATGCGCCGGCCGACGCTCTTCCTCGCGTCCTTCACCGCCTGCACCGCCCTGATCGGGACCGGTGACGCGTCGGCCGGGTTCATCGAGGGGATCGGTTTCGGCCCGCGCGAAGCCGGTATGGGCGGCGCCGACACGGCGGTCGCCGACAGCGCCTCGGCCTGGTACTACAACCCGGCCGGACTGGGACAGCTCGACTACGACATCCAGGAGGTCGGCCTCTCGCAAGTGGTGCTGCCGTTCGGCACCCAACGGTCGAGCGAGGCCGAAGGCGGCACCGGACACGACGTCACGCCGCCCATCTACAACGTCTACTTCCCCGGCACCATCCACGTCGGGGTTCCAGGACTGGTCTTCGATCTGGGAGGCGGCACCAGCTGGGGAAATGCGATCGAGTGGAGCCAGACGCGCGGCCCGGTGCGCTATTCGGGCTACGAATCGAGTGTGTTCGTGGAGACCCTGTCACCGGCGGTCGGCTATCGCATCAGCGACACCGGCTTCTACGTCGGCGCCACCTTCAACGTGAGCGCCCTGCGTCAGATCGAGAACCGTCAGAAGCTGGGCGATGGGTTCTTCACGGACGCCGCGATCTCGCAGATCGGGCTCGACGCGAAGTTCCTGCGGTCGGCGCTCGACACCAAGAACGGCGTCGACGACGGCAAGCTCGAGATCCACAGCGACGAGGAGTTTCCCACTGGCCTGGCACCCACCAACACCCTCGACATCGATTTCGCCCACTTCAGCTACAACCTCGGGATCCTGTTCCGGAAGCCTGGCGTCCCACTGGCCTGGGGCCTGACCTATCGCGATCAGATGGCCGTCGACTTCGAGGGCCGAGCCGACATCTCGTGGGCGGACGACGTCAAGCAGCTCATCAACTCGAACCCGCTGTTCGTCAGCGCACTCGGCGGGCCGCTGGTCGACAGCGTGAGCCGCTTCCGTTACCGGATCATCTTTCCCCGCCAGGTCGCGATCGGCCTCTCCTACCGCCCAGGCGAGCAGTGGCTGCTGGCGGCCGATGGGGTGTGGACCAACTGGGCGAGCGCCTGGACCCAGCAGCGTCTCGAGTTCCTGGGCGCCGGCCTGATGGGGATCCACGAGCAAGTGTTCCGCCGCGAGTTCAACGACACGTACGCGCTGCACGGCGGTGTCGAGTACCGCGCCACCGCCGATGTGCGGGTGCAAGCCGGCTTCTGGTACGACCCCACTCCGGTGCCGAAGACCACCATCGACGCCGGCACCCTCGACGGGAACCGCTTCATCTACAGCATGGGCTGCACGTGGCAGGACTTCATCTACCGCACCCTCGACGTCGCCGAGCTCGAGGGCCTCGACCTTTCGAGCGTCGTGCAGCTGATCCACTATCCGCCTCGTTCGATCGCCGTCGGACAGAGCGCCAACCTCGGCGGCACCAAATCGTTCAGTACCACGGTGAACGACTTCCCGCTGACCATCGAAGGATTCGCCTTGTCCCTCGGGGCCACCCTGATCTATCGATACTGACCTGACGTGGGCGGCGAGGTGCCCCCCCTCCCGGCGAACGAGACGAGACTGCCCGTGGCTACCCGATCACGCCCGGCGCGTCCGCGCCAGGGCCAGGTGACGCGCGAGCGGATCCTTGAGGAGGCCGAGGCGGTCTTCTCGAGGAGCGGCTTCAGCGGCGCCAACCTGTCGGAGATCGCCAGTCGCGTGGGTATCCGCAAGGCGTCGCTCTACTACCACTTCCCGACCAAGAGCGAGCTCTACTCGGAGGTGCTGCAGGCGATCCTCGCCGAGCTCCGGGCGATGCTTCTCACCGCACTCGAGCAACCTGGGTCGCCGGGGGAGCAAATCGATCAGCTCGCCGACTCGTTCGTGGACCTGGTCGCGCGCAAGCCTCAGTTCGCGATTCTCGCGTTCCGCGAGCTGGTCGACCGGAACGTGGACATCGCGGTGCTGCTCCGGGACCACGTGCATCCGATGCTGTCGCTGGTGACCGAGTACGTGCAGGACCGCCAGCGGCGCGGGATCTTCCAGGCGTTCGATCCGCCGTTCGTGCTGATCGGAAGCGTCGGCATGATCCTCTTCTACTTCGCGGCCGCGCCGGTGGTGCTGAGCGGCTACGGCGCGGTCCGCGATCCGCTCGGCGCGGCGCGCGTGGCCGCCATCAAGGCCGAGCTCAAGCGGGTCGTGCGTGAGGCCGTGCTCGCGTGACCGGCCGGACGCCGCCGCGGCCGACGATGAGGGAACCATGACCGAACCCAGCTCCGCCGGCTTCGTCGCCGAATCGCCGGCCACGGCCACCGCGGCCTCCTCGATCTTCGCGCCCGGGCTGCTCGCCGGCCAGGTGGCCTTCGTCACCGGCGGGGGCACCGGGATCGGACTGGCCATCGCACGCGAGTTGGGCGCCCTGGGCGCGCGCGTCGTGATCGCGAGCCGCAAGCTCGACGTGGTGACCGAAGCCGCGGCCCAGCTTCGTGCCGTGGGATTGGACGCCACGGCGCTCGCCCTCGACATCCGCGATTCAGAACAGGTATCGAGGGTAATCACCGATATCCTGGCGAGCCACGGCCGACTCGACGTGCTGGTGAACAACGCGGGCGGGCAGTTCCCTTCCCCGGCGGCTGCGATCAGCACCAACGGCTGGAACGCGGTGATCTCGACCAACCTGAACGGCACCTGGTACGTGACCCGCGAGGCCGCAAGGCAGTGGATGCTGGCGCACGGGGGACGCATCGTGTCGGTGGTCGCCGACATGTGGCGTGGCTTTCCGGGGATGGTGCACACCGGCGCGGCACGCGCCGGTGTCGTGAACATGACCAAGACCTTGGCCGTCGAATGGGCCCAGTTCGGCGTGCGCATCAACGCGATCGCCCCCGGAGTGATCGCGTCGTCAGGCCTCACCCGCTACCCGCCGGAGGTCGCGGAAAACGCCTGGAGGACGATACCTCTCAAGCGTCTCGGCACCGTCGAGGAAGTGGCGTGGGCGGTTGCGTACCTGGTATCGCCGGCGGGAGCCTTCGTGACCGGAGAGACGCTGAAGCTCGACGGAGGCGGATCCCTCTGGGGCGACCGCTGGCCGATCGGCGAGCCCGCCTGAGCGGCGCCCGAGCACCATTCGAAACGTTACCAAACGTCAACATTGCTCCGGGTCCGCCTCGTTGCGCGATTCCGGCGTGACTGCCACAATCGACCATGTCGATCGATCTTAGGTCCGTGGCGGCCGTTGCGGTCGAGCCCCCCGAAAATCGCCGAGGAACGACCAGCCCGATGACTCGATCTGTGTCCGGCAACGTGTCCCAAGACACTCGTCCCGAGGGTGCGAATTTGCGCCGTCGAATCGGGGTATCAACCCTACTGCGTTCGATCCTGGCCGCGGTCGCGTTGAGCGGCCTGGCGCTCACCCAGATGGGGTCCGGGTGCAACTCGCTGGTCCCGGTCGAGGTCCGTGATTCCGCGACCGGGCTGCTCATCCCGGCCAAGATCAGCGTCTACAACTCGGCGGGCTCGATCGTGATTCTGGGAACGTCGACCGGCGGGACGCTGGCCACTTACTTCCAGAATCACGTGTTCATGGGCGCCGGCACGGCGACCCTCGACATGCCCCCCGGAGTATTCGACATCTGGGCCTCCCGGGGCATCGAGTGGACGGCGGTGCATCAAACGTACGACACCAGCGCGCCGCATCCCCTGAGCTTCACGCTGACGCGCGCGGTCGACACCACCGGCTACCTGGCCGCGGACTTCCACATCCACGCGCGGCCGAGCTTCGAGTCGGCGCTGCAGACCCCGCCGCTGCCGCCCCTTCCCGATCGCGTTCTGCAGTACATGACCGAAGGCATCGAGATCATGACGTCGGCCGATCACGATTGCGTCGTCGACTACTCGCCGGTGATCACGTCGCTCGGTCTCGGCAGCCTGGTCACCTCGATCATCGGAGCGGAAGCCACGCCGGGCCTCAACGCATACCCGGACGGGAACGGGAACTGCGACCAGATGATCGGAGGCAGCACGCCGGGCACCGCCGAGAACGGACACTGGAACGCGTTCCCGGTCGCGCCGAACGCGTTCTACGTGACCGATGCCGACAACACCAACGCGGCCACGCTCTACGATTACCTGCACGGGCTGGGTGATTCGAACACGCTCATTCAGCTCAACCATCCGTACTTCAAGACGGGTACAGCGGACATCGGCTGGCTCGACAAGAAGCCGTACGACCCCACCGTCGCGATTCCCGCGACCTACAACGGCGACACCAAGGCGACCAACATGTTTCTGCGGCAGCCCTCGACGGTGCCGGGCAGCCTGGCCCAGGGGGTGGATTTCGACACGCTGGAGATGTGGTCGGGCGGCGCCGTGGCGCAGGGCCGGTCCACGCGCGCCGCGTGGTTCAGCTTGCTCAATCAAGGATTCCTCAAGGTCGCGACCGCCAACGGCGACAGCCACAACACGCTGCGCTCCGGCGGCTATCCGCGCAGCATGGTCTACCTCGGGACCGATTCGCCCGCGTCCGTCACCCCGGCGCAGGTGGTCGCAGCGGTCCGTGCGGGTCGCGTGATCGGCACCACCGGTCCGATCCCGACGATCACCGTCGACGGTGTCGGCATGGGGGGCCTGGTCCAGGACGGCGACGGCACGGTCGACGTCGGGATCACCGTTCAGGCCGCCCCCTGGGTACCGGTTCAGGAAATCCGTATCGTGGTGAACGGAAACGTGGTGCAGACGATCCCGCTCACCGCGCAGAATCCGCCGCCCGCCGTGCGCTACTCCGGCACGGTACCCGTCACGATCACCAAGGACTCGTGGATCCTGATCGAAGCGGGCGATCCCTTCCCCGCCGATCCGAACGCCGAGCCGCCGATTCCCTACGAGTACTCGCGGGTCACCTGCGGGGCACCGATGCAGCTCGCCAGCACGAACACGCAAGGCTTCACGCCGCTCTCGTTCACCAATCCGGTCTTCGTCGACTTCGACGGCAACGGGCGCTTCGATCCGCCTGGGCTCTGAGCGGACGGAACGCGAGCCAGGCTCGACCGCCGGCCGGTGCGGGCCGGATCAGGCCGAAGTCTGAAACACCGGCGTCGCAAGCTTGTTGGTGCCGGTATTGGTGCCGTGGATCAGGACCGGAAACCGATCCGGATGCATCGACGCATCCGGTGACGCATAGCCGAACGTGACCGCGGCACGCCGATTGGGCGTGTTGTTGGCAGGTGCCGTGTGGATCATGTCCTCGCGGAAAATCCAGAATTGCCCGGCCTGACACTCGAGCGGCTTGGGTTTGGCCGGCATCCGCTTGAGCGCATCGACGGTGATGCCATTCACGTTCGGGCCCGCGTACTCGGCCCACATCTGGTGCTCGTCGCGAGTGAGCCCGGTGAGCGGCGGCGCGCGGAAGTCGTTCTTCACCGGCCGGTCGCTCGCTCCGCTCAAGGCGCTCTTGGCGCGCTGCGCCAGACCGATCACGCGTAACGCCGCGCACACGAACGGCCACGCGCGCCGGCCGATCTTGAACTTCGGCGACAGATCGAACGAATTGACGCCGTACTCGTCGAGGAACTTCCGCGTCGGGAACATCCAGTAGTCGACCGGGGCGTAAGGGGGTCTGGCGTCCGCCTGCCAGCGGATGAACTGCGAGCCAGGCAACACCCACAGGCAGCCGCTTTCGAGCGTGGCCGGCTCGAGCGCCACCCACACGGCGACCGAGGCGCAGCGCGCGCGCGGCTTTTCGGCCGTCGGCCAGGTCTGGTCCCTGCGGCCGTCGCGGTGCACCCCCGTGGCCTTGGCGCCGGGCTTCTTGACGAACGTCCACGCCCGCCAGAAAAGCACGTCGTCGCCGATGATCGAGCGGATGCGATCGACGATCGCCGGATCTTTGCCGAGCTGGAACACGTGCTGGTCGAGCATGTGCACGTCCATCGTCAGATTCGCCCACGGCGATCCTTTCGGATCGTCGAGCAGCGGTTGCAACGAGCGGCAGAGCTCCTTCATCTGCGCCTCGTCCCGGACCGTGAACGGGCCGACACAACCGTCCCGTTCGAACGTTTCGAGCTCTTCTCGCGTCAGCATCCTCACCTCGGATCTCCTGCCGGCGAACGGCGCCTGGCTCAGCCGAAGAGTATAGCGCCGCGCTCCATCCACGCGGAGACCGCGTCGGCTCCCCCTCGGATCGTGGGTGGATTCCGCGGGCGGAAGCGCTAAGATCCCGCGCTCCGCGATCCGGCCCCGCGCGGCTGGCTCACGCTCCACACCATGACTCCCGAGCCCTCGAGCGCCGCGCCTCGGCCCGCCGCGGCTTCGCTCAAGGCGGGCGACGCATTCTCGTTCCAGCGCAACCTGCGCGCGCTGCTGGTGCCGTCGCCGGTGCAGATCGTGCCGCTCGACGGGCTGCGTGCCTTCTCGGTGATCTGGGTCGCCTGCTACCACGTGGCCTACGCCACCCAGTTCTTCATCGACCCGGCGGCCCACCAGGCGATCGAGACCAGCAAGGCGCTGATGCCGATCACCTACGGCGCCCACTACGCCATCGACGTCTTCTTCGTGCTGAGCGGATTCCTGATCGCGCAGCTGCTGCTCACCGAGAACTCGCGCTACGGCAAGATCTCCCTGGGACGCTTCTACGCGCGGCGCGCCATGCGTCTCCTGCCGGCTTACTACCCCGCGATGCTCTTCCTCTACCTGGTCGAGCCCTCGCAGCTCAAGCACGCGATCCTCGACCTCAATCACATCCTGGGGATCGACAAGCAGATCGACCTGCACATGCCCAACGTCCTCACCAACGTGCTCTACTTCAACAACCTGCTGCCGTGGGACCGGCAGTACATGGGCTGGTCGTGGACGCTCGCGATCGAGGAACAGTTCTACATCACCTTCCCGCTGTTGCTGATGTTCCTGTTCCGCAAGCGCTGGAGCCTGCTCGGGACCTTCTACACGATGTTCGCGCTGGCCTTCGTGGCGCGGGCGCTGGTCGCGGTTTACGTGCTGCCCCACTCGGACGTGCAGAACGCGCTGTTCGTCAAGACCCACACGCGCTACGGCTCGATCGTGCTCGGGGTGCTGTGCGCGACTTACCACCTGCGCGTCGAGAGCCAGCGCGCGCGGCGCTGGTTCACGCGCGCGCTGGGAATCGTCCCGATCCTGCTCGGCGTGCTGTTCGTCGCATGGAAGCGGACACACCTCGCGCTCGGCGTCCGCGAGATCGCGATCCGCTCGTCGCACCACTACATGGTCGCCTCGATCGTGGCGTGGATCGTGATGCTGATGGTCACCAAGGAAAAGGGGTGGTTCGCGCGGCTCGTCGAGCGAGTCCTCTCGAACCGGGTGCTGTTCGTGATGGGCCAGGTCTCCTACTCGACCTATCTCCTTCACCTCACGATCATCGGCGTGATTTACAAGTACGTCGACGCGCACCATCCGTTCGGCTTGATGGTGCCGAGCACCAACGCCGGCGTCGTGGCGTGGTGCGGGCCGGTCGTCGCGATCTGCAGCCTCGCCGCCGTGCCGATGTACCTCTTCGTCGAGCACCCGGCGATGGTGCTCCGGAACATCTGGTTCCGGCGGCCACCGGCGGCGACGCCGGCACGCGCCGGCGCCCCCGGTTGATCGAGCCGGGCGCGCCTCTCCGCGGACGCGGAATCAGCTGGCCGGGTCGAGGATGACCGGCATCCCGTCGGACGGTGCCAGCACCGTCGAGGTGCGGATTACCCGCGGCTGAAAACCGGGCACCGCGCGTGGCACCACCTGGGTCAGCGCCTGCGCGATGACGATCTTCATCTCGTAGTACGCGAACGACATCCCGATGCAGAGCCGCGAGCCGCCTCCGAAGGGATAGAAGGCGTACGGGCTCACGCGCGTCCCCACGAAACGCATCGGATCGAACCGCTCCGGGTCGGGCCACACGTCGGCGCGGCGGTGCGTGAGATACGTCGCCGCGACCACGCAGGTGTCTTTGGGAAGATCCCAGTCGCCGATCCTCGACGGTGCCTGAAGGTCGCGCGCCATGGCCGGCAGGATCGGGAAGAGACGCAGGGTTTCCTTCACGACGCCCTCGAGGTATTCGAGCTTCGCGACGTCGTCCGGCTGGACCGGCCCTTGGCCGACCACTCTCGCCACCTCTTCGCGCGCCTTCGCCAGCACCTCGGGGTGCTGCGTGAGCCGGTGAAACACCCACGCGAGGGTCGTCGCGGTGGTCTCGTGACCCGCCAGCAGCAGCGTCACGAGCTGGTCGCGAAGCGACTGATCGGAGAGTGGTTGCCCGGACTCGTCGCGAGCCGAGACCAGCAGATGGAGAACGTCCTGCCGCTCGACGCCGCGCGCGGCTGCCTCACGCGAGCGCGCGATCTCGCCGAAGATGAGCTCGTCGATCTTGTTCAGCACCGGTCGAAACAGTCCCAGCTTCGCCTGGACCAGCGGGAACCACTCGGACCGCGTCATCACCTGCAGGCACAAGCTCCGCAACCGGTCGAATCGCTCCCCTTTCTCGACGCCGAAGATCGTCCTCATGACCACGTCGAGGCTGATCTCGTGCACCGCCGGGTTGATCGGGAAGGGTACGCCGCGCGGCCAGCGGCGCACGGCTTCGTCGGCGATCTCGCGCATCACCTCGCCATAGGCCCGCATCCTGGCACCGGTGAAGGGAGGCGCCACCAGGCGCCGGAGCCGCGTGTGCCGGTCTCCGTCGGACAGGAAGATCGATTGTTGCCCGACCACCGGGCCGGTGATGGCGTTCGAGATGCCTCCGTAGAAGACGTCGGCATCCCCCGCCAGGATCTCCTTCACCTGGTCGGGGTGCGAGAACATCACGGTCGGCGGCGCACCCGGCCAGCGGATCGTGAACGGCTCGCCGATGCGGCGGTGGCATTCTTCCAGGAACCCGATCGGGTCGCGGGCCCACCGCAGGAACTGCCGCACGGGTGCAATCGGCAAGGAAGGCGGCAGCGCGGTCATCGGATGCACCTGGCGTCGTGCGAGTCGAGGTCCGGGAAAGTATGTCTAGGCGCTGCACTCGATGCTACGCCCGACGCTACGAGGAAAGCGGTCGGCACGCGATCCATCGCGAGCTAGGCTGTCGCGCCTCGCGGCCGGGGCGGCCGAACGTCGCAGCCGTGCCGCGGCGACCGAGCCAGGAGACCTTCGATGAGCGAGTCGCAGCCCACACCGAAGGTGAAGGCTCAGCGAATCGGGAAGGCGTCGCCCTTCCTGGCGGGATTCAGCATCCTGACGATCGTCATCGGTGCCTACTCCTGGATCGTGGTCGCGAAGCAGTTCGGCGCCAGCAACCTCGCGGATCTGCTGTTCTGGGCCACGCTGGTTCCGGTCATGTTCGGCCAGCACACCCGAGGTGCGCTCAATCTCGCGTTCGTGCCCAGCTTCGCGGGAACCCGGGTGAGCGACGGCGACGACGCCGCGTGGCGACTCGCCTCGAGCTTCGCCAACCTGGTGGTGGGCATCGCGGCGGCGGCGGCGTTCGTCTACGCGCTGCTCGCTCCGCTGGGCTTCCGCCTGGCCACGGCGCGGGACGCCGCGGCGGCCGCACAGTTCGGCCAGCTCACGCGCATCCTCGCACCGATCCTGGTGCTGTGGGTGGTGTTCGCGCTGGTGGAAGCGTTGCTCTACTCGTATCAGCACTACACCACCACGTCGTTCTCCACGATGATCTCGAACGTCGGTCTGATCGTCGGCGTCCAGGTACTCGCCCCGAGGATGGGAATCGCCGGCGCCGCGCTGGGGATGACGGCGGGCTACGTCGTGCAAGCGCTGGTGCCGGCCCTCATGCTCTGGCCCTACCGCGGCCTCTACCGGCGCGGCGTCGACTGGACACAGCCAGAGCTCCGGGCAGCGCTCGGCCGCCTCCGGCCGATCGTGGTCTTCTCGCTCTGCATGCTGGGTGGCTTCGGCGTGGCCTACTTCGTCTCGGCGCGGCTCGGCGAGGGACGCGTGTCGGCGTTTCGTTATTGCTCGCAGCTGCTCGTCGTGCTGCCGGCGCTGGTCAACAGCGCGATCGTGTCGCCGCTCTACCCGCGCATGGCGGAGTGCGTGGCCCGGGGAGACCGGGAGACGCTCAAGTGGATGTTGCACACGTTCGTGCGCATGGTGTTCTTCCTGCTGCTGCCGTTCGTGGTGCTGCTGATGGCGTTGCGAGTACCGATCATCCAGACCCTCTTCGAACGCGGCGCCTTCACCAAGGAGAGCACCAGGCTCACGTCGTTGGCGATGCTCGGTCTCGCGCCATGGGTCATGGCGATGACCCTCAATCAGCTGCCCACCTCACTCGCGATGTCGGTCGGCAAGGCGCACTTGCTCGCCGGAATGGGCCTGGTGCTGCTGCCCATCATGGGCGGCCTCGGCCTGCTCTTCTCGCACTGGTGGGACGTCGCTGGAATCTCCGCCGCCTTCTCGCTCAACTTCTGGCTGTCGTTCCCGCTCTTGCTGTGGGTGCTGCGCCGGGAGCTGGGGAGCCTCGGCATGGTGTCCCTCTTCGTGCAGAACACCCGCACGCTGGCGGCGGGTGCCTTGATGGGACTGGCCGTGACCCAGCCGGCCCGCTGGACCACGGCCTGGCTGGACGGGCTCGCGGCGCGGGGCTCGCTCGCCGGTGGCGCGCTCACGGCCGCGCGCTTCGGGGAGTGTGCCGGGCTCGGCCTCGCCGGGCTCGGCCTCTATGCCCTTCTGGCGCGATTGCTGGCCGTGCCGGAGGCTCTCGATTTCAAGGGTGCCATCGGCTCGATCCGGGGACCGAAGTCCCAGAGCCAGCCCACGAACGTCGAAGCGGAAGCCGCCGCGTGAACGCCGCGGCGCACCCGGATCAGTTCTTCACCAGCGAACGGATCCAGTCGTAGCCCAGCAGATTCTCGGTGAGGAACGGCTTCAAGTTCCCGACCGGCACACCCGCGACGGCCTTCTGGCACAGTCGGTCGCACCCCGGGCACAGGTGGCCTTCCGGGAAGCGCCGGCTCGCCATCTCCTCGCGCAGCTTTCGCATCGGCTCGCCGTTCCAGATCTCGGGGAGCGTCTGGGTCCGGCAATCGCCGAGGATGATGTCCTCGAAGTAGTCCTGGGGGCACGGCGAAACACGGCCGTCCCAGAAGATCGTCATCGCGTACCAGGGGAAGGTGCAGGGCACGTACCCTCGGCCCATTCCCTCGGCCCACGTCACGTCGTCCTCGACGGTCACGTGGCCCGCCCAGTTGTGGAGCCGCTTGCGATAGAACTTGTCGAGGCCCAGCTCGCGCAGATGCGCCTCGAGCTTGCGGCCCA
>CAZYWA010000011.1:0-35876 GCA_964650975.1 uncultured bacterium | reverse complement strand
GTAGAAGTCGTTGGTGTCGAGACGCTTGTTGTTCTTGATCCGCTCCAGATCGTCGTCGTCCTTGATGACCCGCGGCGTGAGCAGGATCATCAAGTTGACCTTCTCCTGGTGATCGGTGTTCACCGAGAAGAGCCACCCCAGATACGGAATGTCACCTAGATACGGAATCTTCGACTCGATCGTGGTGGTGCGATCCTGGATCAGCCCGCCGATCACCACGGTCTGGTTGTCGCGCACCACCACGCGGGTATCGGCCGAACGCTTGGTGGTGGTCGGGCCCAGCGAGGTGAGGATCTGGGTGTTGGCGGTGGGGACGACCGCGGACACCTCCTGCGAGATGTCGAGGCGGATGTAGCCGCCGTCGCTGATCTGCGGCGTGATGTGCATCTTGAGGCCTACGTCCTCGCGCTCGACCGTCTGCACCGGGTTGACGCCGCCGCTCGAGAACACCGTGCCGGTCGGGAAGGGCACGGTCTGGCCCACGACGATCTCGGCTTCCTCGTTGTCGGTGGTGAGGATGTGCGGCGTCGACAGCACGTTGACGTCGGAGTTGGCGGAGAGCGCCTGGATGAGCGCCGCGATCGCCGGCACCGCGACGGTGTTCCCCTGCGCGTCCTTCACCTGCACGGTCTGGGTCGAGGTGATGGCGGCGCCGAATCCCGGCGGGAAGTTGGTGATCGGATCGGCGAGCACGCTGCCGATGGCGGTGCCGGAGTCGCCGAGCGTCGACCGCATCAGGCTCACCACGTTGCCGCTGCCCTGGATCGAGGAAGTCTGGACGCCGAGCGTCTGCGAGTCGTCGAGCACCACCTCCAGGATCGCCGCTTCCACGAACACCTGCTTGCGGCGCACGTCGAGCTCGTCGATCACCGGCCGCAGCACCCGGAAATCCTCGGGCGACGCGGAGACGATGAGCGAGTTGGTGGCGGGATCGGCGGTGATCGAGACCTGACCGGTGAACTGCTCGCCCGCCTCGGCCGCGGCGCGGGTGGCTCCGGTGGTGCCCGTGCCGCCGCGGTTGATTCCCGTGCTCGAACCAAGGGTATTTCCGGATCCGGCGACGCCGCCGCCGTTGAGCGAGCTCGCGAAGCTGGAGGTCGACGAGGAAGCGCCACCGAACAGCGAGGAGGAGGAGGTCCGCTGGCGGCTGGTGTTCCGCGACGCGGAGCTGCCACCGCCGCCGCCACCGCCGCCGAGCAGCTGCGCCAGCACGTCCACGATCTCGTCGGCGCGCGCGTACTTGAGGTGCACCACGTTGAAATGCGCGCGCCCGGGCGGGGCGTCGAAGTCGAGCTGTCGCACCAGCTCGCGCACTTTCTCGATCTCGGTCTGGCCGGCGACCACGACGATCGAATTGGTGCGCTCGTAGGGCAGGATCTTCGCCTGCTTGCCGGGCGAAACCTCGACCTCGGCCGGGGCGCCGCCGCCCGGAACGCCGCCGGGTGTCGGCGGGCGCGGCGTGACCGTGGTGTGCAGCTGCCGGTTGCCGGGGCTGGCCTGCTGGTCCTCCGGGCTCGCGAGGATCTGCGCGACCTTCTCCGCGATGTCGTCGGCCGAGGCGTAGTTGAGCGAGATGACCTCGATCTTCTGCTCGCTTTCCTGGACGTCGATGGCCGCGGCCATCTCCAGCAGCCGGCGGATGTTGGCGCCGGTGTCGGTGATGATCAGCGTGTTGGTGGGCGGGTACGGGACGATCGACGCGTCACGTGACACCAGCTGCTGGAAGATCTGGGCCAGGTCGGCCGCGTCGACGTACTTGAGCCGCACCAGCTGGGTGACGATCAGCGACTCCCCGCCCGGACCGTGCTCGGTGGTGGACGTGGGAATGCCCATGCCCTTGATGTCGCGGGTCAGCACGATCTTGTAGCCGTTCTTGAACGGCACCAGCGAGTACTGCCCGCCGGCGTCGAGCGCCGCCTGGAAGAGCTGGAAGGCTTCGTCCGCGGTCACTTCCTCCTGCGAGAAGATGCTCAGCTTCTGGCGGACCTTCTCCTCGAAGATGATGGTCTTGCAGGTGATCTGGTTGATGATCTGGACGAGCTTCTCGACCTCGATCTTGTGGAAGTTGAAGGTGAACTTTTTGCTGGGGTCGGGGTTCGAACAAGCCGGACGGTCCTCGGACGCGGCGCCAGCCCCGGGAGCCTGGGCCCACGAAGAGCGCGCACCGAGCAGCAGCACGAGAAGGCCACCGACGGCGGCAAGGGAGCGAGTCCGCATGGGCATTCCGACCTCGTTCGAGTGGCACGGTCCGATCGGCCTGGCAGCCTGGCGCGCCCGACCGCGCGCCGCGCCGACCGGTCCTCAGCGCACTTGGTAAGAGAGCGTCTCCTCGTGGTTGTTGCGTAATACCGTGACCTGGAAGTCGCGTGCGCTGCGCAGGTCCTGGAACACGTTCAGCGCCACCGCCGGGTCGTTGAGCTCGTTCGAGTTCACCTTGCGGATCACGTCGCCGTTGCGGAGCCCGATCTGGTCGAAGATCGAGCCGCGCTTGATGCTGAAGAGACGGAAGCCGTTGGTCTTGCCGTCCTCGAAGTTGGGCACGGCGCGCGCCTGGGTCAGGAGCTCCGAGAGATTGGCCAGCTGGCCCTCGACCATGCGCGAGTCGAGAGTGAAGGTGCCGTCGGGATTGCGCCGGATGCCGTCGGCGAGGTCGCCAGCCGGAGCAGGCGCGACCGCGGCGGGTGCGGTCTTGGTCAGCGGCGTCGACGCCCCCGGTTGGTCTCCCTCGAGCTCGATCTCGATCTGTTCTTTCCTGCCGTTCACGTCGAGCACGATGCGCTTGCCTTCGATCCCGACGATGTCGGCCTCGTCGGCCAGCCGGCCGCCCAGGGGGTACACGTTCGAGTCGCCGGCCCCGGCGCGCTCTTGGACCACCGCGACCGATTCCTCGCGGTTGGTGCTGACGACCGTTCCCACCAGCTGGAAGCGCTGCGCGAGAGAGCTGGTCTGGAATACCGTTCCGGAATCCGGTTGGGTGTCGGGCGGCTTCGCCGTCTCCGCGGACGCGGCGTGGAACAGATTCCGCTTCACGATCGGCTGTAGATAGGCCTCGGTGTTCCGCGGCGGCCGGTGACGGGGCGGGGCGGCCGCGACTGCTCCCGCACCCGTGGGGTGCGCGCCCGCACCGAGGCGCCCGACGATGACCATCGACAGCAGGTCCGCGGCGGCGAGCGCCGTCACCAGGAATGCCATCCAGCGCGCAATTCGGCCCGCCCGCTTCATCGCCCCGTGCGCCTCCGAACCTCGAAGAGTGGCTGTGCTGGGCGCGAAAGGAAACGGTGTCGGCCCGCGATTCCACACGGATTTCCGCTTCCCGGCTGCGGTCCATCGCCGCCATCCGGATGCCACACGGCGGGCGCCTCAACGGACATGGAACGCCAGGGTCTCGGTACGTTCACCGCGCCGGACCATCGCCTGGAAATCGTGCTTCGAGCGCAGATTCTGGATCTCGTTGAGTGCCACCTCGAGGCTCGACAGCTCCTGGCCGTCGATCTTTTGCACGACGTCGCCGCTCTGCAAGCCGAGTCGCTCGAAGATGGAGCCACGCTGCACGGCACTGAAGCGAAAGCCCTCGTTGCGCCCGTCGGTCATGCTCCCCGCGATGCGTGCCTGACTGAAGAGCGGGCTCGGGTCGCTCAAGTAGCGATCGAAGGTCGAGGAGCCGATCGTGACGCTGCCGTCGGCGGCGCGCTCGATCTCGGGGAGGGCCGCGACTTCCTCGGCTGCGGCGGCCGGTCCTACCGCCGCGGTGTCCTCGTCCAGGCCAAACGACAGTTGCTCGCGGCCCGAGGCGCCGGCGAGCACCACGCGCGGCGCCTCGATCGACTCGACCCGGGTGCGCGCGTCGAAGGAGTCGCCGACGTGGAGAGTCCGGGAGGCACCATCGCCGGAAGGCGTGCGCTCACGCACGATGGCGAACGACGCCGTCGCGTCCTTGCTCACCACGGTGCCGGTCAGCTCGTAACGCGCGCTGAGCGGACTGACGGGGACTGCGCCGCTGGTCGCGGCAGCTTTGAAGAGGTTGCGCGTCGTGATCGTACCTAGCAGTGATGCCCCGTCCCGATGCGTGAGCGGAGCCGGTCGCGCGCTGGCGGTGGTCGACGATCTGCGCGCCAGGATCGGAGCGGGTGCGCGGCTCGCGAGCAGCACGCTCGTCACGTCAGCGGCCGCGAGTGCCGTGGCCACCCAGGCAATTCCTTGAATGACGCGAGTGGCCGATCTCACACACCCTCCCAGGTGTCGGCTGCGACTTGTCCCGGCCGAGACCCGGGAAACGTCCCCTCACCGCGGCCGGCTGGGAGGCGCGGCGCCGTGGGGTACCGCAGCAGCCGGGCCTGCGTGACGTGACAGCCGAAACAATGGTCGCAGTTTCCCACGGTTGCGGCGGCGCATCTTACGTGTGCCCGCATCGGCGCGCAATCGGTTGGGTCGAAGGCACCGCGGCCGCGACGCGGCGGTCGGGACGCTCGAGGGAGGCGGGATTGCTTGGGTCGAGCGACCATGCGCTCAAAATAAAGTAAAATGGTTTATCATGTCAAGTCGTGAGTTTAATGCCGTTCCGAGCTTCGTCTCTTCTCAGTTGGACCTCGACGGGCCTATTCTGAGGCAGCACGGCAGCTCGAAAACCCCGCGAGTCACGGAGTGCGGCTTCCACATGAGTCGATTTGGCGAGTTCCTGCGCCGCAAGCGTCGCGAGGCCGGTTTTTCCCAGGCGCGGCTCGCGCAAGAGATCGGCGTCACCAACACCTACATTCACCTGCTGGAGAAGGGCCGCGTCGATGCGCCCACCGAGCGACGCTGCGATCAGCTGGCCGAGGTGATGGGCATCGACGTGGACGAGATGCGCGAGCTGGCGCGCCGTGAGCGCCTCGCGCACTACGTCGAGCGCCAGGGCTGGAGCAGCGAGGCGCCGCCCGCCGAGCCGAGCCACACCGAGTCGTACGATCTCGACCAGCGGGAGCGCGCGCTCATCCGCCTGGTTCGCAGCCTCGATGCCGACACCCGGAAGGATTTCGAGGGCATGGTGGTGATGCTGCTCCGGCACCGGCCGGAGGAAGAGATTCAGGAGTGCGTGCGGGCCTTCGCGGGGAGCGGACGGCGCTGAGCGCATGCGGCCGAGAGAGCGAGCTTCAGGATGAACCGCCGGCAGGTCGCACTGGGGATCGTGATCGGAGAGATCACGGTGCTGCTGCTCCTGGTCGCGAACGGATGGCTGCAGTACGACCGGGACGAGGACCGGGTGGTGCGCCAGAGCAAGGTCGCTGGCGAACGCGCCGCCTTCGAGGTTCGCGCGTTCTTCCGCGACCACCCCGAGCAGCGAACCCGAGAGGCCGGCGAGGCGTTCGTTCGCGATTTGATCGCGCGCCGGGCGCCCGCGCCCAACGAGACTGATGAGGAGTGGGAGCCCCGATTCGAGCAGAGCACGCCCGCGGGCGTCGATCCGCACGAGCCGGCGGTCGACGCCACCGACGGTCCGGCGCCCACCGTGTGGCGCGTGGGACGGAAGCTGACGATCTCGATTCCCCTGGGAACCGCCGCGGATCCGTTCGGCGGCGTGCTGGTGATCCAGCATGATCGGAAGATGATCGCCGAGCATTCGGTCTTCGACCCGGCGTGGGTCTTCTTCCAGATGGTGCTGTTCGTGTTCCTGAGCTTCCAGGTGTGTCTCACCTTCGTGTCCTTGGCGCGGCGTGATCGCGTGACGGTCTTCGAGAAGGGCTACTTGAAGGAGCACGCGATCGGTGCCCTGAAGCTCCAGCATCGGTTGCTGGGGCAGATCATCCGCGACCACGAAGAAGAGGAGCAGCCGCAGCAGGCGCCTCCCGTCCGGCCGGTGGAAGTCGTCGGTCGCGGCAAGGTCATCCAGCTCGACAAGGCGGCGCGCAAGCCGGCCGAGGACCGGGGGCCACGGCGATGAGGACGAGGCTGGCTCTCGCCTCTCTGCTGCTGGTCGTCGCGCTGGCTCCGGCGTGCGGCGGGACCGCTGACGGCGCGCTGGTCCAGGATGGCCCGACCCTCCGCACCACCGCCGAGGACGGAACGCTGGTCGTCGAGGGCCGCGTGCTCAATCTGTCTTCGCGTGGAGTCGAGGGCGCTCAGGTGGAAGTGGTGGTGCGCCTCACGGGCGCCGTGCCGATCACGTTGTCGGCGCCTCTCGGTGCGGCTGGATCGCTCGCGCCTTTCGAAGCGGTCACGTTCCGCGTGAGCACCGGAGTGCTCGCCGACGAATCGGCGCAGGTGTCGGTGACGCTCGCCGGCTCCGAAGCACCTTGACGCGGGCCTCCGACTGCCGTTAGGAATCGGGCACGCTCGCCGCGTGGGCGAGCGCATGGATTTCGCTCGTCGCCCGAGGGGCCGCGATGGATCATCGTTCGACAATCAGCGGGACGAGTGTGTCGCCGTTTCGCGCCGTCGGGATCGTGGGCGTGCTCACGGTCGTGGCCGTGGCGTTCGCGCTGGGCGTCAAGGCCGGACGCGAGCTCGAGATGCTGCGCGGCGACGGCAGCGAGCGGGTCTCGCTTCCACCCAAGAACGGCCTCCACCCGAAGTCGCCGCATCAGCCAGAGACCGTCGCGAAGCGCGCGCCCGACGGCGATCCCGTCGACGAGGATCGGGGACACGCGTCGGCCGGCGGCAACTCCACCGCGCCGGGCGCTGGACCGTCGGCGCCGGGGAGCGAGCTGGCGCCGGTTACGGTAGCCGCTTCGCCATCGAGCTCCACGTCGATCGCTGCGCCGTCGCCGAGCGCAACCTCGAGCGGCGCCGCCCCGCCACCGGCTGCCTCTCAGGGCGCCTCCGCGTACAGCGACCTGTTCAAGCAGGCCACCGGTGGCTCTGGAGTCGGGTCCCCGGCGCCGGTGGCGTCGGCGGCCGGCGGTGCGGGGAAGGTCCACGTGGTCGATACGTCCGGCAGCGCGGATCGCGGTGCAACCGACGCCAAGAAGCCGAGCGCGGCTGGCGGCGCCAGCAGCCCGAGCGTGGCCAAGCTCGACGTGAAGCCGGACCCGCAGACGAAAGAGGCGAAGAAGGCGGATTCGAAGCAGCTTTCGGCCGCCAAATCGCCCTCGGACAACGCCTCCAACAAGGCATCGGACAAGGCCGCCAGGTCGCGCGCGAGCGCTGCAAGCGCCGCCGCGCCGACCGGCAAGATCCAGATCGTGCCCGACGCTGCGGAACCGACCGCGGCGCCGGCGCGGGGTGGCTACGCCGTTCAGGTCGCGGCCTTCAGCTCGCAGGCCGACGCCGAGCAGCTGGCCACGCGGCTCCACGCCCACGGGCTTCCCGGAGCCGTGACCTCGACCAACGGCGCCGCGGGTCCCGAGTACCGCGTGTCCGCCGGAAAGTATAAGAGCGCCGCCGAGGCGAAGGCCGAGCTCAAGAAAGTCTCCGCCGCCGGTTTCCCGGGCGGCGAGGTGCACGCCGAGCATTGAGCGCCGTGTGAGCGCGCCGAGTGCTCGCCGGCGGTGGCTCACGCGGCGCTATACTTCCGCTCTTTCGCGCGGCCGCGACCTCGTCGCCAGGCCGCGAGCTTCGACCTCCGATGAGCCACTGTTTTCCGGACCTGCGGACGTTTCGTGCGTGGGCGGCTCGCGGCAACGTCGTGCCGGTGAGCCGCGAAGTGCTGGCCGACCTCGACACTCCACTCAGTGCCTTCCTCAAGATCCGCGGCGACCACGACGCGTTCCTGCTGGAGAGCGTCGAGGGAGGTGAGCGCTGGGCGAGGTTCAGCTTCCTGGGCCGCTTCGGGACCCGCCAGATCGTCGCCGATCGCGCGGGCGTGCGGATCCTCGACGGAGACCGCGTCGTCGAATCGCATCCCGAGGGCGACCCGATCGGCGTGCTGCGAAGCGAGCTCGCGCGCTACCGGCCGGTGCCGGTTCCCGGGCTCCCGCGGTTCTTCGCCGGCCTCGTCGGATACCTCTCGTACGACATCGTGCGCCACTTCGAGCGACTCCCCGATTCGAAGCCCGAGGTGCTGGGATTTCCACGCATGCACTGGAGCCGCACCGACGCGCTCCTGGTGTTCGACAACGTGCGCGGCACCATTCGCGTGATCCGCAACGTGTTCCTCGACGAGGAGCCCGATCTCGACGCCGCGTACCAGCGTGCCACCCACGAGATCGAGGCCTTGATCGCCGAGCTGCGTGCGCC
Source organism: uncultured bacterium (assembly GCA_964650975.1). Classification (GTDB taxonomy): domain Bacteria; phylum JADJOY01; class JADJOY01; order JADJOY01; family JADJOY01; genus CAZYWA01. The sequence goes on along the minus strand of CAZYWA010000011.1, from coordinate 27,725 downwards.
GCTCCCCGAGACCGAGGTGGCGAGCGCGACTCCGCACCCGGCTCCGCCCTGGTCATCCAACTTCGATCCCGAGGGCTACCACCGCGCCGTCGAGAAGGCGAAGGAGTACGTCCGCGCCGGCGACATCATCCAGGTCGTTCCGTCGCAGCGTTTCAGCACCGCGCTCGACGTGCCCCCCATCGATCTCTACCGGGCGCTGCGGGTGGTCAACCCCTCGCCCTACATGTTCTTCCTGAGGTTCGCGGAAGGAATGCTGATCGGGTCGTCGCCGGAGCTCTTGCTGCGGGTCGAGGGAGACCAGGTCATGACGCGGCCGATCGCGGGCACCCGGCCGCGCGCGGCGTCACCGGCGGAGGACGAGGCGCTCGCCAAGGACATGCTGGCCGATCCCAAGGAGATGGCCGAGCACGTCATGCTGGTCGATCTGGGACGGAACGACGTCGGCCGGGTCGCGCGCACCGGCTCGGTGCGCGTGCCCGAGTTCGCCGTGGTCGAGCGCTACAGCCACGTCATGCATCTGGTGTCGCACGTCGAAGGTGCGTTGCGCGACGATCGCGATGCGCTCGATGCGCTGCGCTCGGCGTTCCCCGCGGGCACGCTCACCGGTGCGCCCAAGATCCGCGCCATGGAGATCATCGAAGAGCTCGAGCCGAGCCACCGGGAGCCTTACGGCGGTGCCGTGGGTTGGATCTCGTTCGGCGGCGACATGGATCTGTGCATCACGATCCGCACGCTCGCGGTGCGAAACGGAGAGATTCACGTTCAAGCCGGCGGTGGCGTCGTCGCCGATTCGGATCCGGCGCGCGAGTTCCAGGAGACCGTGAACAAGGCGCGCGCGGCGCGCAAGGCGGTGGCGCTGGCGCGCGCGGGCCTCGGGAACCTGAGCCTGGTCGACGGTGTTCCACACGGCGGCGCCTCGGAAGAGTCCTGACATGCTGCTCATGATCGACAATTACGATTCGTTCACCTGGAACCTGGTGCAATACCTGGCCGAGCTGGGCGAGGAGGTCGAGGTCAAGCGCAACGACGAGATCACGCTCGACCAGATCGAGACACTGGCGCCGGACCGCATCGTGATTTCCCCGGGGCCCTGCACGCCGAAGGAAGCCGGCATCAGCGTGCCGCTGATCCAGCGCTTCCGGTATCGGATCCCGTTGCTCGGCGTGTGCCTCGGCCACCAGGCGATCGGCGCCGCGTACGGCGCCGAGATCGTCCGTGCCGCCCGGCTCATGCACGGCAAGGTGTCGGAGATCCGTCACGACGATCGCGGCGTCTACCGCGGCCTGCCGAACCCGCTGCGCGCCACTCGCTATCACTCGCTGGCCATCGCGGAGGCGACGCTCGGCACCGAATTGCAGGTCACCTCGCGCAGCGAGGACGGCGAGATCATGGGGGTCCGTGCCTCGAAGGGCGTCGTCGAGGGTGTCCAGTTCCACCCCGAGTCGATCCTCACCGAGAGCGGCAAGGCGCTACTCGCGAACTTCATCGCGCTCTCCAAGGACCCGGGCGCGCGCGCCCAGCCATGACCGCTCCCATCGACGGCATCCTGAAGCAGATCCTCGACGTGAAGCGCGAGGAGCTAGTGGCGCTCAAGCGCCGCTACAGCCGGCGCACGCTCGAGGACGCGGCGCTGGGACGGGGTGCCACGCGTGGCTTCCGCCAGCGGATCGGCGAGGCCGATCCCACCAATCCAGCGCTGATCGCCGAGTTCAAGCGAGCCTCGCCCTCGAAGGGGTTGCTGGCGAGCGGTGCCGAGCCGGCCGATCGGGCGCGTAGCTACGCATCGGGCGGCGCGCAAGCGATGAGCGTGCTCACCGACGAGGAATTTTTCCGGGGCACGCTCGATGACCTCGGCCGCGCTCGCGACGCCGTCGACATTCCGGTGCTACGCAAGGACTTCATCATCGATCCGATGCAGGTGTTCGAGACCCGCGCCGCGGGAGCCGATGCGGTGCTGCTGATCGTCGCGGCGCTCGATCGTTCGCAGCTGGACGAGCTCCTGGCCGCCGCACGGGAGGTCGGGCTCGACGCATTGATCGAGGTCCACCAGGCCCGCGAGCTGGACGTGGCGCTCGAGCGCGGCGGAGACCTGGTGGGAATCAACAACCGCGATCTGCGCACCTTCGAGACCTCGCTCGACGTGACCATGACCTTGGCACCGGAGGTTCCCAGGCACATTCCGGTGGTGGCCGAGTCCGGGATCTTCACGCGAGAAGACGTGCTGCGCGTCGGCGACGCCGGAGTCCGGGGAGTGCTCGTCGGTGAGTCGCTGATGAGAGCCGACGATCCGGTGGGACGGATCCGCGCGCTGCTGGGCAAGGGGCCGCTTTCGTGATCTGGGTCAAGATCTGCGGGGTCACTCGCGTGGAGGATGCGCGGGTCGTCGCCGAGTCGGGCGCCGATGCGATCGGTTTCAACTTCTGGTCGCAAAGCCCGCGTTACGTCGATCCGCCGGCGGCCCGTCGAATCGGTGCCGAGCTTCCGTCCACCGTGACCCGCGTCGGTGTGTTCGTGGACGCGTCGCGGGACGAGATCGAGGCCATCGCGGAGGAGGCGTTGCTCGACGTCGTTCAGCTGCACGGGTCCGAGCCGCCGGACCTGGCTCGCTCGTTGAGCCGGCGGGTGATCCGCGCGGTTCGCGCTCGTACGCCGGGCGATCTCGACGGCCTCGCCGATTATCCGGCGAGCGCCTTGCTGGTCGACGCGTTCGTGGCGGGCGAGCCGGGAGGCACCGGACGGCGCGCCGACTGGGAGCTGGCGCGGGCCGCGTGCGCGCTCGGGCCGGTGATCCTCGCGGGCGGTCTCGATCCCGAGAACGTCGGAAGCGCGATCCACGCGGTCCGTCCTTATGGAGTCGACGTGGCGAGCGGTGTCGAGGCCGCACCGGGCCTCAAGGACGCCACGAAAATACGAGCGTTCGTGTCCCGTGCGCGCGAAGCAGCCGCCACGCTCGCCGCGGCGGGCTGACCCGAGAAGGGTGAGAGAAGCGATGAAGCCAGCCGAACCAGCGGAACCCGACGCTCACGGACGCTTCGGCGCGTTCGGCGGGCGCTACGTCCCCGAAACGGTGGTGCCGGCGTGCGTCGAGCTCGAGCGTGCGTGGCGAGTCGCGCGGCGCGACCGCGGGTACCTGCGCGAGCTCCGCGACTTGCTCAAGAACTACGTGGGGAGGCCGACCGCGCTCACCTTCGCGAGCCGGCTGAGCGACGAGCTCGGCATCCGCCTCTACCTGAAGCGCGAGGATCTCTGTCATACCGGTGCGCACAAGATCAACAACACGGTGGGACAGGTGCTGCTCGCGCGGCGCATGGGGAAGAAGCGCATCATCGCCGAGACCGGAGCCGGCCAGCACGGCGTCGCGACGGCCACCGTTGCGGCGCTCTTCGGTCTCGAGTGTGTCGTCTACATGGGCGAGGAGGATATCGACCGCCAGGCGCTCAACGTGTTCCGGATGCGGCTCATGGGCGCCAAGGTCGTGGCTGTCACGTCGGGAACCCGCACCCTCAAGGACGCCACCAGCGAAGCGATCCGCGACTGGGCCACCAACGTCGAGAGCACGCACTACGTGATCGGCTCCGCGGTGGGCCCGCATCCTTATCCGTGGCTGGTCCGCGAGCTGCAGTCGGTGATCGGCCGGGAGGCGCGCCGTCAGATCCTGGCGGCCGAGCACCGTTTGCCCGACTGGCTGGTGGCGTGCGTCGGGGGCGGCTCGAACTCGAGCGGTTTCTTCTTCCCGTTTCTGCGCGACCGCAAGGCTCGCAAAGTGGGCGTGGAAGCAGCCGGGTTCGGCTTGTCCACGGGACAGCACGGCGCGTCGCTGGAGCGCGGGCGCCCCGGCGTGCTGCACGGCAGCCTGAGCTACGTGCTGCAGGACGCGGACGGACAGATCCTTCCGGCGCACTCGATCTCGGCCGGTCTCGACTACCCGGGATCCGGTCCGGAGCTGTCGTTCTGGAAGGACACCGGCGCGGTCGAATTCGACTCGGTGACCGACGACGAAGCGCTCGACGGCTTCCAGTACTTGGCGGAGCGCGAGGGCATCATTCCCGCGCTGGAAACGGCGCACGCCGTCGCGTGGGTGCGGCGCGCCGCTCGCCGCAAGCGCTTCCGGCGCGGGGCGCTGGTGCTGCTCAACCTCTCGGGGCGGGGCGACAAGGACGTGATCAAGGTGTCGGAGCGGATCGGCGCGCGCCTCGCCCGACCCAAGGGCGACGACCGATGAGCCGGCTCGAATCGGCGCTCGAGGCGGTGCGAGCCGGCCGGCGCGTGGCGCTGGTGCCGTTCATCACCGCCGGCGATCCCGATCTCGCGACGACGGAGCGGCTGATCTTGACCCTTGCCGAGGCCGGGGCCGACGCGATCGAGCTGGGTGTGCCGTTCTCGGATCCGCTCGCCGACGGGCCGGTGGTCCAGCTCTCCTACACGCGGGCGCTGGCCTCGGGCACCACGCTTCGTGCGATCCTGGAGCTGGTGGGGCGCGTGCGAAGCCGTGTCGACGTGCCCCTGGTGCTCATGGGATCGACGAACCCCATCCAGGCGTTCGGCGCCGAGCGTTTCGCGCGCGCGGCGGCCGGAGCCGGTGTCGACGGCGCCATCATTCCCGACTTGCCGCTCGAGGACGGCGACCAGGTGTTCGGTCCGCTGCGCGCCCATGGCATCGACCCGATCCTGATGGCGGCGCCCACCACGCCACTCGAGCGCCTGCGCCGAATCGGCCGCGCCAGCCGGGGGTTCCTCTACTACGTGTCGCTCACGGGCGTGACCGGCGAGCGTGCGCGCTTGCCGCCCGACGTGTCGGCGAAGATCCGGGCGGCGCAGCGAGCCGTCCGGCTGCCGGTGTTCGTCGGGTTCGGCATCGGGACTCCCGAGATCGCGGCACAGGTGGCGCGGGTGGCCGACGGCGTGATCGTCGGCTCGGCCGTGGTGCGACGGATTCCCGGACCGGGTGGCGCCGCGGGAGCCTGCAAACGGGTCGGCGAGTTCGTCGCCGAGTTGCGCAAGGCGATCGATCGATCGCGGAGCGGAGCGCACTGATGGCCTGGTTCAAGAAGGAAGGGGAAGGGCGGGTCTCGATCCCGAAGGGCCTCTGGATCAAGTGCAATCACTGCAACCAGATGCTCTACAAGAAAGAGGTCGAGTGGAACTTAAGCGTCTGCCCCAAGTGCAACTACCACTTCCGGATCAGCGCGCGTGACCGCATCGCGATCATGACGGATGCGGGGAGCTTCCAGGAGCTCGATGCCGACCTCGAGCCGCTCGACCCGCTCGGCTTTCGCGATCCGCAGAAGTACCCGGACCGGGTGCGCGACGCGCAGAAGAAGACCGGCAGCCGTGAGGCGATCGTCACGGGCTCGGGGCGGCTGAGCGGTGTGCCGTGCATGCTGGGTGTGATGGACTTTCACTTCTTCGGCGGCAGCCTCGGCTCGGTGGTGGGCGAGAAGATCGTGCGCTTGGTGGAGGGAGCGATCCGCGATCGGCTCCCCGTGGTCATCGTGTCGTCGAGCGGCGGCGCCCGGATGCAGGAGGGCACGCTGAGCCTCATGCAGATGGCGAAGACCGTCGCGGCCCTCACGCGGCTGCGCCGCGAGGGGTTGCCCTACATTTCGCTGCTCGCCGATCCGTCGACGGGCGGCACCGTGGCGAGCTTCGCGACGGTGGGCGACATCATCCTGGCCGAGCCTCGCGCCCTGATCGGCTTCGCCGGGCCGCGGGTGATCCAGCAGACCATCAAGGAAACGCTGCCCGAGGGCTTTCAGCGTTCCGAGTTCCTGCTCGAGCACGGGTTCATCGATCGCATCGTCGAGCGCCGCCAGGTGAAGGAGACGCTGGCTCAGATCCTGAGCCTGCTGCTCGGTCACCGGCAGGCACCGGGACCGCGCCGCGCCGCGGCGTACACCGCCACCGAGGCGGTTCCCGGAAACGGGCAAGGCGACGACACCGCGGCCGAAGCGTCCGACTGATCCCGTGGCGCGTGTTCCGCGCGTGCGGACCCGTGCGGCGCGGCCCGCTGGCTGGATTCGCGACGCGATCGCCTATCTCGATCGTCTCGATCCGCAGGGCATCCGCCCCGGTCTCGAACGAGTTCACGAAGCGCTGGTACGCGTCGGCCATCCGGAAGAGCGTCTGCGGATCGTGCGCGTGGGCGGCACCAATGGGAAGGGATCGGTGTCGCTGCTGATCGCCTCCGCTCTGGGCGCGGCCGGCTATCGCGTCGGTCTCTACACCTCTCCGCACCTGGTCGACGTGCGCGAGCGCATCCGAGTCGACGGACGTTGCATCGCGCCGCGCGATCTGGCGGCCGCGATCCGTCGCGTGAGACGGGCCGTCGAGCGGCCGCCCGAGGTTCGGCTCACGTACTTCGAGCTCTTGACGGTGGTCGCGCTCCTCGAGCTGGTGCGGCGCCGGGTGCAGATCGCGGTGCTCGAGATCGGCCTCGGCGGACGCTGGGACGCCACCAACGTAGGGCGCGCCGAGGTCGCGGTGCTGACCAACGTGGAGCTCGACCACACCGAGTACCTGGGCACGACGCGCCGGGCGATCGCGGCCGAGAAGGTCGAGATCGCGAGCCCGGGCGGTCTGCTGGTGACCGGGGTCGTGCGCGGCGCCGCGCGGCGAGTGATCGAGGAGCATTGCCGGCGGCGCGGGATCGAGCTGGTGGTGCCGGCGGGGTTCGCGTCTTCCAGCGGGTCCGAGGCGCGGTTTCGAGGGCGGCCGATCCTGTTGAACGAGCCGTCACGCGCGAGCCGGCAGTCGTACCAAGCGGGAAACGTGCGGCTGGCGCTGCGCGCGCTCGAAGCTCTCGCGGCACGTGGCTTCGATCTGCCCGTGGCGGCAGTGACCCGCGCCTTTCGGGCGGCGCGCTGGCCCGGCCGTCTCGACGTCGTGAGCGAGCGCCCGAGATGGATCCTGGACGGGGCGCACAACCCGCACGGCGCGCAGGCGCTGGCGGCTGCTCTTCCAGGTCTTCTCGACGGCGTGCGCGGCCCGCGCGTGCTGGTGATGGGGGCGCTCGCCAGCAAGTCGCCGGGGCTCATGCTACGGGCGCTCGCTCGCGTGCCGTTCGATCTCGTGGTGTGCACGGCAGTGCCGGGGCGAAGCGCCGTCGAGCCTCGTCGGCTGGCGAGCGAAGCGGTGCGGCTTGGCCGTCGGGCGATCGCCGAGCCTCGCCTCGCCTCGGCCCTGTCGCGCGCGCGGGCCGCCGCCGGCCGCGAAGGAGCGGTGGTGGTGGCCGGGTCGCTCTATCTGATCGGCGCGGTGATGAAACGGCGCGGGATCGAGGCCGCGATCACTCGCCCGGAGCTCGAATCGTGAACGCCGCGTGAGCCGATCCGAGTTGACACCGCGGAGCGTCGGGCGGATCTTACCGCCGCCCCGCGGCGGTCCCGGGGCTTCCGCAACGATGAGCCCTCGTCTTCCTGGCCTGGCGGCGCGCGTGGATCGACGCGGGCCGGCGCGAGCGCGCGAGCGCCTCATCGGCGTGACGATGGTGCTCGGATGTCTCGGGGCTTTCGCCCCGCCGGCGAAGGCGCAGCCGGCGCCTGCGGCGACCGGCACGTTGATCGCGGTGCGCGTGTCGCCGGGACCGGAGCAGACCGCGGTTTTCTTCGATTTCGACCGGCCGATTCCCTATCTCGATCAGCTTCGCCCCAGCACCGAGGGCACGGCACTCGAGATTCAGCTCTACGGAGCGGTGGCGGCGCCAGGGGTCGCGGCTCAAGTGACGCCGATCGATGTGCGCATCCACTCCATCTCGATCTCGCCCGCTCCGGCCACGACACCCGGTTCCGCGGCGGGCCTGGTGGTGCGCATCGAGGGCGTTCCGGCCGCGCTGACGCGCGTTTCGTCCCTCACGTCTCCGTTCCGGATCCTGGCCCTCTTCGTGGATGCCACGAAGGCGGGCCCCGAGTCGGAAACCGTGAACGTGGTGGCCGAGCCCGGGGCGCCCACGACCAACCCCACGATTCCCACTCTGCCGCGCGCGCGATCGACCGAGGCTCCGGGGGGAGCCGCCGCCGAGCCCGCGCTGCCGAAGCTGCCCACCGGCGAGGATCAAGCCAGCAAGCCCAAGCGACGCAAGTCGAAGGTGGCGGCGGACAACTACGACGAGGAAGCCCTGGGCGGCGACTCGATCGAGAACCCGGTGGACACCGGGGTCGACACCGAGACCGGTGACAACGCGAAGCGCAAAACGGGGAGCGGCGCCGGATCGCCGTCCAACATGCAGCTCAACGCGGACCGCGTGGTGCAGGACCGCCAGTTCAACGAGTTCATCGCCGAAGGCAGCGTTCACGCCGTCTACGGCGACGTGGAGATCCGCTGCGATCGCCTGGTCTATCGCGCCAACTCGAGCGAGGTGCAGGCCGACGGCAACGTTTGGCTCCTGTGGTCCGCGGGCAGCCTGCGCGGCGCCTCGGTGAACCTGAGCCTCGACACGCTCACCGGCGTGGTGTTCGACGGCTCGTTCACCTCGTCCGACGGCGACGTGACCTTCCACGGCGCCAAGATCGAGAAGACCGGCGAGAACGACTACCACGTCGAGGACGGCAAGCTCACCAGCTGCTCCTGCACGCCGCCCGACTGGTCGTTCACCGGCCAGGACATGGACATCACCGTGGGCGGGTACGCGCGCGGCGTCAGCACCGCCTTCCGGCTATGGGACGTACCGACGCTCTGGGCACCGTACATGATCGTGCCGGTCAAGACCGACCGCGAAACCGGTTTGCTGATTCCGCGGGTCGGGTACTCGAGCCTGCGCGGCTTCCAGCTCGAGCAGCCGTTCTTCTGGGCGATCTCCCGAAACGCGGACGCCACATTCACGCTCGAGACTTCGACCGAGGAGCGGCTCGGCGGGGACATCGACGTGCGCTACATCCGCACGCTCAAGAGCGCGGGTGAGATCGAGGCGCGCTACTTTCAGGACAAGAACACGCAGGAGCCGGAGGTCGACAGCAACGGCAACCCGATCTCGGGAAGGGTCGACCGCGAGCGCTATGCCATCGAGGCCTTCCACGACGAGATCTTCAGTCAGGGAGTGCGCGGCAAGGTGCTGGTGGACGTGCTGAGCGACACGCAGGTGAACCGCGACACCAGCGACGACATCACCGCCCGCAGCCAGCAGTTCACGCAGTCCAAGGCCACCATCACTTCGAGCTGGCGCCGCTGGAGCCTGCTGGGAGCGGTTCGCTGGTACGAGGACCTGCAGAGCGACGCCAACAACGAGCTCCAGGACTTGCCCGAGATCACGCTGCGCGGGATCGATCAGCCGATCCCGGGCACGCCCATCGAGCTCGACATGCGCAGCGACGCCACGGACTTCTTCCGGCGCGAGGGCGCCGACGGCCTGCGCTGGGACACGACGCCGCGCTTCTTCATCCCGATCCAGGTCTCGCACTTCAATCTCGAGCCGTCGCTCTCGCCGCGCGCCACCGTCTACTACGCCGACGTTGCCTTGAACGACGAGGTGACCGATCCGGTGACCGGCAAGACCACCACCATCACGAGCCTCGAGCGGAAGTCGGCGGGGCGGCTCTTGCCCGACGCCGACGTCACCCTCGACACCACGCTGTCGCGCATCTACTTGCCGAGCTCCGACGACCCCACCGCCACCCGCTGGAAGCACGAGATCGACCCTTACCTCGAGTACGAGTGGATTCCCGAGATCGATCAGACCGCGTTGCCCGAGTTCGACCGGGTGGATCGGATCGCCGCGAAGTCGCTGGTCACCTACGGGGTCGAGCAGACCCTGTTCAGCCGCGAGGGAAAATCGGGCTCGATCAACTCGCCCATCGACGTGACGATCGAGCACTCGTTCGACTTGCTCAACACGGCGTGCCCGACCGGGGTGTGCCCGATCCACGGCGAGCTCGCGCTGTCGCCGCTCTCGGGGCTCTCGATCGGCGCTTACACCGACTGGGATCCGGTCACGGGCCGCTTCGCCGATTACACGCTGCGGATGGGGCTCAACGACCGGCGCGGCGACCGGCTGAGCTCGCGCTACCGCTTCGTGGACGGGCGCATCGAGGACGTGAACGCCGGTGGTCGTGTGGTGCTGTGGGAGGGCACCGCGCTCTACGGTGTCGCGCGCTACGACCAGCTCAACGCCGAGTTCCTGGAGGAGGACGGTGGAATCCATTTCACCGCCCCCTGCGATTGCTGGGGTTTCGACCTGTGGGTGATCGATCGAGCCAACCCCCAGGAGACCAAGTTCGGCATCCAGTTCAACTTCGAAGGGCTCGGGTCGACGGGACAGGCCCCGTGGTGGGCCAATCACAACGACCAGCGCCGCTCGCTGCTCGACAGCGGAACGTGACGCCGGTCACGCGCTCGCGGTGGGTGGCGTCGGCCGCGAGCGGGCTGGCGCTGGTCGCGGCGTTCCCGATCCATCCGGTCCGGTTGCTGGCGTGGGTCGGCCTGGCTCCGCTCCTGGTGGCGCTCTCCGGACAGCCGTGGCGGAGCCGCATGGCGCTCGGCTGGGTGGCGGGCGCCGCGCTCTTCATCGGCGGTCTCTACTGGCTGGTCGGGACCATGCACCACTTCGGCGGGCTGCCGCTCGCGCTCAGCATCCTCGGGCACGTGCTGCTCGGCGCCTTCCTGGCGCTGTTCGTGGCGCTCTTCGCGGTGCTGGCGCCGGCTCTCGGGCTCGACCGGCCGTGGGGAATCTGGGGAGTCGCCGCGGCGTGGGTGGCCGTCGAGTATCTGCGCTCGTTCTTCCTGACCGGGTTTCCGTGGCTCACGCTGGGTTACAGCCAGATCGGGTTTCTACCGATGGTGCAGATCCTGGACGTGACCGGCGTTTACGGCGTGAGCTTTCTCTTGGCCGCGAGCGGCGCCGCGGTGGCGGCGTGCTGGCAGGCCTGGAGCGGCTCACGGCCGCTGCCGGTGGCGCACCTGGTCGCGCTGGTGTTGCTGGTCGCCGGGGTGCGCGTCTACGGGTTGATGCGGTTGCGCGAGCAGCCGCTCCCCGGGGCGGAGGTGCGGATCGGTCTGCTGCAGGGCAACATCCCACAGGACGTGAAATGGGACCAGGAGTTCCAAGGCCGGACGATCGACATCTACAGCCGTCTCGCGGCGAAAGCGGCCCAAGAACCGCTGGATCTCCTGGTGCTCCCCGAGACCGCGATGCCGTTTTTCTATCAGCGGGGCGGGCGCTGGTCGGACCGGGCCAACGATCTGGCGCGGGCGAACCATCTGCCGGTGGTGTTCGGCGCACCGGCCTACCGACTGAAGGCCGGGCACGAGCCCGACCCGGCGACCGGCCGGTTGAGCGCGGAGGACGTCGAGAGCCTCAACCGCGCCTATCTCCTATCGGCCGAGGGTGCCGAGCTCGCTCATTACGACAAGATGCATCTGGTGCCGTTCGGCGAGTGGAGCCCCTTTCCGTTCCTCGAAAAATTCGTACCTGGTGTGGGTAATTTCTATCCTGGGCGAGAGCACGTGCTGTTCTCGCTGGGAGCCACCGGGCGCTTCGGGTTGCTCATCTGCTACGAGTCGATCTTCCCGATGGAGGCGCGAGGCGCGGTCCAGGCGGGCGCCGAATACCTGCTCACCATCACCAACGATGCGTGGTTCGGCCGCTTGGGTGCGCCTCGCCAGCATCTGGAGATGGGTCAGGCGCGTGCCATCGAGAACCGCGTTTGGCTGGCGCGGGCCGCGAACACCGGCATCACGGCCTTCATCGACCCGTGGGGCCGGGTGGTCCAAGAGACCGATCTCTTCACCGAGGCCACGCTCACGGGCTCGTTGCATCGAGGGCCTGTCCTCCAAAGCCTCTACTTGCGTTACGGTGACGTCTTTGCGCGCGCGGCGTCGCTGGTGGTGCTGCTCGCGGCGGCGGCACGGGGCTGGCTGGCCCGGCGCCGAGAACCTGCTGCGAAGGGCGCGTGACGGCCGATCCGGGGGATTAAGTCATGGCGGATGCGATCGAACGACTGCTTTCGGCTCAAGCGCGCCTCGTGAAGGCGCGCCAGAAGATCGGCGATCTCCGGGGGCACCTTTGACCTGGAGGGCAAGGCTCGCAAGCTCGCCGAGCTGGACGAGCTGAGCGCGGCCCCGGATTTCTGGAACGACCGCGATCGCGCGCAGGCGGTGCTGCGCGATCGAAGCCGCATCCGCGAGACCCTCGACACGTGGACCAAGGCGGCCTCGGCCGAAGAGGAGGCCGAGGTCTACCAGGACATGGCCAAGGCGGGAGAAGCCGAGGCTCTCGACGAGCTCGAGCAGAAGCTCTCGTGGCTCGAAGCCTGGCTTCGCGAGCGCGAGCTCGAGCGGATGCTCTCGGGTCCCGAGGATCACCGGAACGCCATCGTCTCGATTCACGCTGGCGCGGGCGGCACCGAGGCGCAGGACTGGGCGGAGATCGTGCTGCGCATGTACCGGCGCTGGGCGGAGCGGCGCGGTTTCGAGAGCGAGGTGCTCGACATCCTCATGGCCGAGGATGCCGGCATCAAGAGCGCCACCCTGGCGATTCGCGGGCCACACACGTACGGCTACATGCGCGCCGAGCGGGGAGTGCACCGGCTGGTGCGGATCTCGCCCTTCGACGCGGCCAAGCGCCGCCACACGTCCTTCTGCGCGGTCCACGTGTCCCCCGAGATCGACGACGACGTGTCGGTCGACATCAACGAGGCCGACCTGAAGGAAGACACCTATCGCGCGTCGGGCGCCGGCGGGCAGCACGTCAACCGCACCGACTCCGCGGTGCGCATCACGCATCTCCCGACCGGCATCGTGGTGCAGTGCCAGAACGAGCGCTCCCAGCACAAGAACCGCCACACGTGCATGAAGCTCTTGAAGAGTCGGTTGCTCGAGCTCGAGCTCGAGGCGCGCGAGAAGCACCTCGAGAACCTGAGCGGGACCAAGAAGAAGATCGAGTGGGGATCCCAGATCCGTTCGTACGTGATGCAGCCCTACCAGATGGTGAAGGACCACCGGACCGGGATCGACGCCGGCAACGTGGCGGCGGTCCTCGACGGCGATCTCGACCGCTTCATCGAGGCCTATCTGATGGGCGAGGGCTCTCCCGAGGCGGCCTCGCAGGCGATGCAGGGAGTGGATGCATGACCCCCCCTCCGGCTCCCTCGTTCCCCAACGATTTCCGGCCCACGCATCGGGCGGCCGCGGTGCATGCCCAGTTCGGCCAGAGCGCCGTGACCGGCGGCGAGCCGTCGACCGAGGAAGTCGCGATCGGGGGCCGGGTGCTCGCCAAGCGCGACATGGGGAAAGCCGGCTTCGCCCAGCTCCTCGACGGTACCGGCAAGCTCCAGGTCCACGGAAGAAAGGACGTGCTGGGCGACGAGACCTTCGCCGTCTTCAAGGCCCTGCGTCCCGGCGACGTCGTGGGAGTACGCGGGACCGTGTTCCGCACCAAGACCGGCGAGCTCACGATCTCCGCGCGCGACGTGCGGCTGCTGGTCAAGGCGCAGCGCTCGCTTCCCGAGAAGTGGCACGGGCTCAAGGACGTCGAGACGCGCTACCGGCGCCGCTATCTGGATCTGGTGTCGAACGACGAGGTGCGCCGCGCGTTCGTGACGCGGGCGCGAGTCATCGCGCTGGTCCGCGCGTACCTCTGCGAGCGCGGGTTCCTCGAGGTCGAGACGCCGATGCTGCAGGCGTTGCCGGGCGGCGCGCTGGCGCGGCCGTTCGCCACCCATCACAACGCGCTCGACGTGGACCTTTATCTCAGGGTGGCGCCCGAGCTCTACCTGAAGCGGCTGGTGGTGGGCGGGCTCGACCGGGTGTTCGAGATCGGCCGCTGCTTCCGGAACGAGGGCCTGTCGACGCGCCACAACCCCGAATTCACGATGCTCGAGTTCTACCAGGGGTATGCGACCTACGAGGACTTGCTCGACGGGGTCGAGGCGCTGTTCGCGTTCGTGGCGGCGGGTCTTCACCGGGAGGGGTTGATCGAGGACCCCGAGCGGCTCACCTGGGGCGAGCACTCGATCTCGCTCGCGCGGCCCTTTCGGCGGGTGCGCATGCGGGAATCCGTGGCGGAGCGCCTGGGTGTGCCGATCGAAGCGCTGCACGACGCCGTCCGGATGCGCGAGCTGGCGCGAGCCCAGCACGTGCCCGTCGACGGCGAACCGAGCGCCGGCGAGCTGGTGCTGGCGTTCTTCGAGCACCTCTTCGAGGCGGAGCTGGTGAATCCGACGTTCGTGGTCGGATTTCCGGTCGAGACCTCGCCGCTGGCGCGGCGCAACGACGCCGATCCCAGCCTGGTCGACCGCTTCGAGCTCTACGTCGGCGGGCGCGAGATCGCGAACGGCTTCAGCGAGCTCAACGATCCCGCCGATCAGCGGGAGCGGTTCCTGGAGCAGGTGGCGGGCGATCCCAGCGGGCTCCGGCGCATCGACGACGACTACGTGCTGGCCCTCGAGCACGGGTTGCCGCCCACCGCTGGTTGCGGCATCGGCATCGACCGGCTGGTGATGCTCTTCACCGGAGCCGTCTCGATCCGCGACGTGCTGCTCTTTCCCCAGCTCAAGCCCGAGTTGCCCGGCGCGGAACCGCGTGATGCGGACATCGCCGAGGGAGCGGCGCCTTGAGCTACGAGTCGTTCGTCGGGTGGCGCTACCTGCGCACCCGCGGCAAGCAGACCTTCGTCTCGGTGATTTCGCTCATCTCGCTCGCCGGCTTCACGGTGGGAGTGGCGGCGCTCATCATCGTGCTGGCGGTTCTCACGGGATTCGAGGACGCGCTCAAGTCCAAGATCCTGGGCGTCAATCCGCACGTCATGGTGCTGCGCTACGGTGGCGGGCTCGACGACCCGGGGCACGTGATGGACGTCGCGAAGAGCGATCCCGCGGTCGAGGCGGCGACACCGTTCGTGTACGCGCAGATCATGCTGAAGGACGACGTGTCGAGTGCCGGTGTCGTGGTACGCGGCATCGATCCGGCGACGGCCCCACAGGTGATCGAGGTCCTGGCCAAGCTCGCGAGCGGCAATCTCTCGGACCTGGCTCCGGGCGGGAAGGGGAAGGCGGGCGGCGTGGTCCTCGGCAAGGACCTGGCCAAGCAGCTCGCGGTGGGCGTCGGCGACCGCATCGACGCGATCTCGCCGAATGGCTCGATGACGCCGTTTTTCCCGAGCTTCTCGCTCCGGCCGCTCGAGGTCGTCGGGATCTTCGATTCCGGGATGCACGAGTACGACAACTCGCTCTGTTACGTGCACATCGCGGAAGCGCAGAGCCTGATGGGGATCGGCAAGCAGGTCACCGGGGTCGAGCTGCGTCTGGTCGACCCGTACAAGGCCAGGGGAGTGGCCGACCGGATCGAGAAGAAGCTGGGTGGTGGCCTCTACAGCACTCGCAACTGGATCAGCATGAACGAGAGCCTGTTCAAGGCGTTCGCGCTGGAGCGCTTCGTCTATTTCGTGGTGGTGCTGCTCATCACCCTGGTGGCCGGCTTCAACATCGTCAGCACCCTCATCATGGCGGTGCTCGAGAAGACCAAGGACATCGCGATCCTCAAGTCGATGGGAGCGTCGGCGTCGAGCATCCGCAAGATCTTCCAGGTCGAGGGGCTGGCGGTCGGTCTCGCGGGGACCGCGATCGGGGTCACGGTGGGCCTGGTCACCGCGCTCAACCTGACGCGGGTCGCGCGGGTGGTCGAGGCGGTCTGCCACTGCCAGATCATTCCGGAGGGGGTCTTCTACATCAACGAGGTGCCGAGCAAGGTCAACCCGCTCGACGTGGGCGTCGTGGCCGTGACCGCGATCGCCATCTCCTATCTGGCCACGATCTATCCCGCCTGGCACGCTTCCCGACTCGATCCAGCCGAGGCCCTGCGCTACGAGTGACCTCGTCGCAGAGCCGCACCCTCCCTTGCCGCCGATGGCCGCCGCCGAAGTCGCGCTGAACCAGAGCGGCGGTGTGCCGTTCGCGAGCGGCGCCTCACCGCTGGCGGTGGGGGCTTCCGGACTGGTCAAGACGTTCCACAAGAACGCGGTGGCGGTCGAGGTGTTGCGTGGCATCGACCTGGACCTGGCGCGCGGCGACTCGGTCGCGATCATGGGCGCCTCGGGTGCGGGAAAATCGACGCTCCTGCACGTGCTCGGAGGCCTCGAGCGTCCCAGCTCCGGGCGCGTCGAGCTGGGCGGGCTCGACGTGTACGCGCTGCCCGAGGTCAAGCGCGCACAGATCCGCAACGCGTCGGTCGGCTTCGTTTTCCAGTTCCACCACCTGCTACCGGAATTCACGGCGCTCGAGAACGTGATGATGCCGGCGCTCATCGCGCGGCTCAGCCGCGCCGAGGCCGCCGAGCGGGCCAAGGGCCTGCTCGAAGAAGTCGGCGTGGGGCACCGGCTCGAGCACCGCCCAGGCGAGCTCTCGGGCGGCGAGCAGCAGCGCGTCTCGATGGCGAGAGCCCTGGTGATGGACCCGGCGGTGGTCCTGGCCGACGAGCCCACCGGCAACCTCGACGGGTCCACTGGTGAGCGAGTCTTCGACCTGCTGCTGGGCATGAACCGGCAACGGGGCACCACGCTGGTGGTGGTGACCCACAACACCGACCTCGCCGCCCGCATGGAGCGGCGCTATCGCATGCAAGACGGACGGCTCTTGGAAGGCGTCTCGGACCGAGGAGCGATCGCATGACAAGCCTGCCGCGGTTCCGGCCGCTGGCGTTTCTTCTCGTCGCGCTGGGTGCCCTGTCGGCGCTGGCGTCGTCCGCATCGCAAGCCGCCACTCCGGCCCAGACGGTCGAGCAGGTCCGGTTCGAGGGAAATCGTCTGGTCGAGGCCGACCGGCTGATGCAGGAGATCCACACCCGCGTCGGCGCGCCGCTCGACCCCGACGTGATCCGCACCGACATCAAGGCGCTCTTCCGGCTGGGCTACTTCCGCGACATCGAGGTGCGCACCGAGCCCGGCGCGGTGGGCACCGTCGTGACCTTCGTGGTGACCGAGAACCCGCGTATCCGCGAGGTGAAGATCACCGGCAACGACGAGATCAACGACGACAAGATCAAGGAAGTGATCCAGGTCAAGGCGCGCGAGCTGCTCGACGAGGACCGGGTCCGCGACGACGTCAAGAAGATCCGCGAGCTCTACGACCAGAAGGGCTACACCCACGCCCAGGTCGACAGCGAGATCGTGCCGGCCGAGCAGACCGTCGACGTGGTCTACAAGATCCGCGAGAACGAAGAAGTCTACGTCGTCGAGTTCACGTTCGAGGGCAACGAGCACTTCGACAAGAGCGACATCCTCGACGTGATGGAGACCAAGGAGAAGTGGTTCCTGAGCTGGCTCACCGAGCGCGGCCTCTACCGGAAAGAGCAGCTCGACGGCGACGTGGCGCGCATCTCGTCGCTCTACTACAACCACGGCTATCTCGATCACCGCGTTTCCGAGCCGCGTCTCGACTTCCGGGACGACGGTCTGCACGTGACCATCGGCATCGACGAGGGCCCCCAGTACACGATCTCCAAGATCGCGCTCGACGGCGACATGATCGAGGATCCCGACGGCAAGCCGCTGATGGACCGGGTCGAGTCGAAGGAAGGCGAGATCCTGAACCGGGATCAGCTTCGCCAGGACATCCAGAAGCTCACCGAGGTCTACGCCGATCAGGGCTACGCGTTCGCCAAGATCGATCCGCTGACGCGCCTCGATCGCGACGCCAAGACCGTCGACGTGCTGCTGCACATCACCCAGGGCAAGAAGGTCCACTTCCGCCGCATCGAGGTGGAAGGGAACACCAAGACCCGCGACAAGGTGATCCGCCGCGAGCTGCGGGTGAGCGAGGGCAGCATCTATTCCGGCGCGCGGCTGCGCGTCTCGAAGCAGCGTCTCGACCGGCTCGGGTTCTTCGACACCATCGACTTCGACGAGGAGCGCACCGACAAGGACGACGAGGTCGACCTCAAGGTCAAGGTCAAGGAAGGCCAGACGGGCACGCTGTCCGCGGGCGCGGGGTTCTCGAGTGTCGATGCTTTCCTGGTGAACCTGCGCGTCACCCAGCACAACTTCCGCGGGCTCGGCGAGAGCCTGACCGCCAACGCGGACCTGGGCTCGAAACGCCAGCTCATCGATCTCGAGTTCACCGAGCCGTATCTGCTCGACACCCGGATCTCCGCGGGATTATCGGTCTTCAACGACGAGTACGCGTTCAACGACTTCACGCGCAAGCGACTGGGCGGCAATGCGACGCTCGGTTATCCGCTGATCGAGTTCATCGACTCGAGTCTCACCTACGGGTTCGAGCACGTCGAGATCACCGACGTCTCGGCCACCGCCTCGGAGATCATCCGGGACCAGGAAGGCACCGACGAGATCTCGAGCCTCACCGCGACCATCCGCCGCAACACCCTCAACAACCGCTTCGACCCGTCGCGCGGCTCCGACAACCTCATCAGCGCGGAGCTGGCCGGCACGTTCCTGGGCGGCACCAGCGATTTCTACAAGTTCCAGGCGCGCACTGCGTGGTACGTGCCGGTGGTCTGGGGAACCGTTTTCTCCGCTCGCGCCCGCGTGAGCTACGGCGACTCGCTCGAGACCGGCAAGGATCTGCCGCTCTTCGAGCGCTTCTTCGTGGGCGGCATCAACTCGGTGCGCGGCTTCGACACTCGCAGCCTGGGCCCCAAGGATCCGATCACCGGCGACGAGATCGGCGGTAACAAGGAGCTGATCTTCAACAACGAGCTGATCTTCCCGATCGTGCCGAGCTTCGGCCTCAAGGGCGTCACGTTCTTCGACGCCGGCGAGGCCTATCCCGAGCACCTGGGCTTCGATCTGGGCGACCTTCGCACCTCGGTCGGCTTCGGCTTCCGCTGGCTCTCGCCGCTGGGGCCGCTCCGCCTCGAAATTGGCTATCCTTTGCGCCGCCGCGAAGGGGACAGCGCCAGCTCCCTGCAGTTCAGCGTCGGAGCGCCTCTCTGAGAGAGGGACGCTCCGGGCCCGGCCGCACCGGGCTCGACCTCCGGAACCCCGCCGCACCCGAGGGGTGCGCTCGAAGAAAGGACGAAAGACTCATGGCTCGCAAGGTTCGCAGCTCGCTCGTCGGGTTGGTGGCATTCGTGTCGGGGCTCGTGCTGGCCGCTCCGGCGATGGCGCAGGACGGGGGGAAGTCGCTCAAGATCGGCTTCGTGGACCTGCAAAAGGCGCTGACCACGTCCAAGGAAGGGAAGGACACGAAGGCCAAGCTCGAGTCGTCGGTCACCGACGCTCAGACCAAGCTCGACGACATGTCGAAGAAGGTGCAGAAGCTCCAGGACGATCTCGACAAGCAGCGCTTGACCCTGAAGGACGATGCGCTCGCGGAGAAGCAGCGTGAGATCGAGACCGCGAAGAAGGACGCGGTGCGGTTCCGGAGCGACGTCCTCGACGACCTCAAGAACAAGGAAGGCGAGGCGACCCAGCGCATCCTCAAGGCGCTCGCCGACGTGGTGCAGAAGATCGGCAAGGAGGAGGGCTATTCGCTGGTGCTCGAGGAGCACAACATGCTCTACGCCGATGGCGCCTTCGATCTCACCGACAAGCTGATTCAGCGGTTCGACACCGAGGGCATGCCCAAGACGGCAGCGGCTCCGAAGGCGGACGCCGGCGCGAAGGCCACTAAGCCCTGACGGCCGGTGGTCGCGGCCTCGGGCTGCGACCGTCGACTTGGCCCGGAGTGAACGGATGCGATTGGGCGAGCTTGCCCGCGAGGTGGGCGCGGAGCTCCGCGGAGATCCCGCGGTCGAGATCGAGCGTTTGGCTCCGCTCCATCTCGCGGGACCTGGCGCCCTGTCGTTCGTGGCCAATCCCAAGTACCGCGCCGCCGCTGCTGGTTGCGGCGCCTCGGCGCTGCTCGTCACGCCGGATGCGGCCGAGGTCGGCGGCAATTTGCTGGTCACCCCGAACGTGTATCTGGCGCTCGCCAAGGCGCTCACGCACTTCCACCCGCGCGAGCGTCCGGCGCCCGGGGTGCACTCCTCGGCGGTGGTCGCCGGGTCCGCGCGGATCGATCCGACCGCCTCGATCGGTCCGCTGTGCGTGGTCGGAGAGCGCAGCGTCGTGGGCGCGGGGACGGTGCTCGTGGCGGGCGTGCACCTCGGCAACGATTGCGAGGTGGGCCGCGACGGGCTCTTCCATCCCGGCGTCGTGGTTCGGGAGCAGGCGAGGATCGGCGATCGCGTGATCCTGCAGCCCGGTTGCGTGATCGGTGGAGACGGATTCGGTTACGCGCCGACTCGCGAGGGGTGGGTGAAGATCCCCCAGGTCGGCACGGTGGTGCTCGAGGACGACGTCGAGATCGGGGCCAACACCACCATCGACCGCGCGACGCTCGGCGAGACCCGTATCGGGGCAGGCGCCAAGCTCGACAACCTGGTCCAGATCGCCCACAACGTCGCGGTGGGCGCGCACAGCGCCTTCGCGGCACAGGTAGGGATCGCCGGTTCGACGCGAGTCGGGAAGTGGGTGCAGCTGGGCGGTCAGGTTGGCGTCGTCGGCCACATCGAGATCGGCGACAAGGCGCGAATCGGCGCGCAGTCGGGCGTTCCCAACGACGTCGCGGCGGGTGCCGAGGTGACGGGCCGCCCGCCGGTCCCGCACCGCGACTTCCTGCGCATCAAGGTCGCGGAGGTCGGCCTGCCGGAGCTGCGCTCGCGAGTGCGGACGCTCGAGCGCGAGATCGCGCGGCTTTCGGCGGCGCTCGCCGAGCGGACCCCCAAGTGAGACGGCCCCAGGAATCGCCACTCCGAGGAGCACGATGAGCGAATCCACCCTGCGCGGCGGCGAGAAGGCGGTGCTCGGCGCCCCCGAGATCATGCGGTTGATCGCGCACCGCTACCCGATGCTGCTGGTCGACCGGGTGCTCGAGATCGATGCCCTACGTGCGGTCGGCCTCAAGAACGTGACCGTGAACGAGCCGTTCTTCCAGGGTCACTTCCCCGGTCGGCCGGTGATGCCTGGAGTCCTGATCGTGGAGGGGTTGGCACAGCTCGCGGGCGTCTGGATCATGCATCAATCGCCGCCCGAGGGCGACGGTTGGATGGCGGGGCTCACCGGGATCGACCAGGCGCGCTTCCGCCGGCCCGTGGTGCCCGGCGACACGCTTCGCTACGAGCTCTCGAATCCGAAGGGGCGTCGCGGCGGCGGCCTCATCTTCTGGCGCTTCGACTGCCGCGCCACCGTGGACGGGCAACTGGCCTGTGATGCGGTCATCAGTGCCGTGTTCTCCCGGTCGATGGCGGGAGTCACGAGTGGCTCCCCGGAGTCCGCATGATCCACCCGACCGCCATCGTTTCACCCCAGGCGAAGCTCGGCGACGGGGTCTCGGTCGGGCCGTTCTCGATCGTCGGCGCCGACGTCGAGCTCGGCCCCGGGTGCGAGATCTCGTCGCACGCCGTGGTGGACGGTCATACCCGTCTCGGCGCCGGCGTCCGGGTGTTCCCGTTCGCCTCGGTGGGCGCCGCGCCGCAGGACCTCAAGTACGCGGGAGAGCCGACGCGTGTCGAGATCGGCGACGGCACGATCGTGCGCGAGTCCGTGACCGTGCATCGCGGCACCGTGGGCGGCGGCGGCGTGACGCGTGTGGGTCGAAACTGCCTGCTCATGGCGTACAGCCACGTCGCGCACGATTGCGTGCTCGGCGACCGGGTCATCCTCGCG
This sequence comes from uncultured bacterium, assembly GCA_964650975.1. GTDB lineage: Bacteria > JADJOY01 > JADJOY01 > JADJOY01 > JADJOY01 > CAZYWA01. The sequence continues at coordinate 6,136 of CAZYWA010000011.1, read as the reverse complement.
AACGGAGTGCAGCTCGCGGGCCACGTCACGATCGAGGAGTTCGCCATCCTGGGCGGGCTCTGCGCGGTGCACCAGTTCGCGCGGATCGGCGCCTCGGCGATGCTGGGCGGAGGCACCATGGCCGCCAAGGACGTCGTACCGTTCGTGCATTGCTCCGGAAACCGCGATGTACACCTCTACGGCATCAACAGCATCGGGCTCAGGCGGCGTGGCTTCTCCGAGGAGCGGATCCGCATTCTCAAGGACGCGTATCGGCTGCTCTTCCGTTCCGATCACCGACTGTCGCGGGCGCTCGAGGAGGTCGAGGCGAGCGTCGAGCTCAACGACGACGTCCGGCACTTGCTGCGCTTCATCCGCGAGTCCGAGCGCGGTATCTACGCCTGACGGCGGCCGAGCCGATCTCACCCGGGGCACCGGCCCCGGATCGGCGTGAACCATGGTAGACGAGCCCATCCCGGTCGCGGTCGTCGGTGCCGGGTATTACGGCAGCCGGCACGTCGCGAAGTACCAGTCTCTGGCCGGGGCGCGGCTGGCCGCCGTGGTGGATCTGGATCCGGAGCACGCACGCGCCGCGCTCGGTGACGGCGCGGCCGGTGTCGAGCTGCTGACCGATCACCGAGGCCTGCGCGGGGTGCGCGCCGCCAGCGTCGCGGTTCCCACCTCGGCGCACCACGCCGTGGTTCGCGACCTGCTTCACGCGGGAATCGACGTCCTGGTGGAGAAGCCGATCGCGCCGCTGGTGAGCGACGCCGACGACTTGATCGCGATCGCGCGCGAACGGGGACGGGTGCTCCAGGTAGGACACCTCGAGCGCTTCAATCCCGTGGTGCAAGCGGCGGAGGGACGGGTCGATCGCCCGCTCTTCGCCGAAGTCCAGCGCATGGGCCCCTACACGCAACGCGCCAGCGACGTGGACGTCGTGCTCGACTTGATGATCCACGATCTGGATCTGTTGCTTCACTGGGTGAGGGAGCCGGTGCGCTTCGTCCACGCGGTGGGCGTGGCGCTGGTCACCGGGAACGTCGACATCGCCAACGCACGCATCGAGTTCGACGGTGGCTGTGTCGCCAACGTCACCGCGAGCCGGGTGAGCGTCGAGCGGACCCGCAAGATCCGGCTCTTCCAGCCTGCGGGGTACTGGTCGCTCGATCTCGACAAGAAGTCGGCGTCGGGGTTCCGGCGCGAGGCGGGCGGGGCCATCGAGCCGGCTTGCCTCGACATCGTGGACGGCGACGCGCTGGCGCTCGAGATCGCGAGCTTTCTGGATCGGGTGCGCGATCGGCGAGCTCCGGCCGTCAGCGGGACCGATGGCCGAAACGCACTGGAGCTCGCGCATCGCATCGTCACCTCGATGGACGAGCACCGCGATCGCGTGTCTCGCCGGCTGGCCCGGCCGGAGGGCTCGGCGTGAGCAACGCCAGCCTGATCGCCGCACGTGCCGCGGGGGCACGACGCGCGCTCGAGCCGGTGCGACCGGGGGCGCCCACGCAAGCCCTGACGCGGCACGACGCGGCTCTTCCCGAGCCGGCGCCGGCGCGGCGGGTGCTGATCGTGGCCGGCGAAGCATCGGGCGATCAGCACGCGGCGCACTGGGTGCGCGAGGCCCGCAAGCTCGAGCCGAATGCCCATTTCGTCGGTCTGGGCGGACCGCGGATGCGCGACGAGGGTGTCGAGATCCTGGTCGACTCCGCGGAGGTCGCGGTGGTGGGGATCGTGGAGGTCCTGGCGCACCTGGGTGCGATCGTGCGCGCCTTCTTGACCTTGGTGAGCTACGCGCGTCGCGAGCGCCCGGAGCTCGCGGTGCTGGTGGATTTCCCCGATTTCAACTTGCTGCTGGCGCGTTTGCTGCACCGCTTCGGCATCCCGATCGTCTATTACGTGAGCCCCCAGCTCTGGGCCTGGAGAGGCGGGAGGGTCAAGCTGATCGCGCGCCTGGTGCGGCGCATGCTGGTGATCTTTCCGTTCGAGGAGAAGTTCTACCGGGAGCACGGCGTCGACGTGCGTTTCGTGGGCCATCCGCTGGTGGACGAACCGCGGCCGCGCGCACAGGCGGCGGAAGCGCGCCTCGCGCTCGGGCTCGGGCCGGACGAGCGGCTGGTCGCGTTGTTGCCAGGCAGCCGGCGGGGCGAGGTCGGGCGACTACTGCCGGTCTTGCTCGAGGCCGCGCGCTTGCTGTCGGTGCGGTTCCCGGGCTTGCGCTTCGCGATCCCGCTGGCACCGACCCTCACCGAATCCGACGTGGCGCCCTATCTCGCGGCGTCGCCGGTCGAGGTACTGGTGTGCGCCGGCCGCCTGAACGAGATCCTGGATGGCGCCGAGGTGGGAATCGTGACCAGCGGCACGGCCACCCTCGACGCGGCGCGCGCGCTGCTGCCGATGGTCATCGTGTACCGGGTGACGCGCTTCACGTACTGGCTCGCGATGCGTCTCATTCGCGGCATCAGCATGTTCGGGATGCCCAACATCGTCGCCGGCCGGATCGTCGTGCCCGAGCTCCTTCAGGATCAGGCCACGCCGGATCGCATCGCCGAGGAAGTGGCGCGCTTCCTCGACAGCGCCGAGGGCCGTGCGCGGGCGCAGGAGGAGCTGCGCGAGGTCGATCGCGCGCTCGGCGAGCCCGGCGCGAGCGCGCGAGCCGCGGCGGCCGCGCTCGAGGTCGCGGCACCGCCCATGGCCCGCCACCGGGCTCGTCGCACCTCCACGGGGAGGCTCGCTCGACGGCTGGTGCCCTATTTTCGTCCTCACCTGGGCCAGCTGGGCGTGGCGATCGCGTGCATGGCGCTGGTCTCGATCATGACCGCGGTGCCGGCGTTCCTGCTGCGCGACATTCTCGACAAGGTCTTCATCAGCCACGATCGGCGATTGCTCTATCCGCTTTCCGGCGCGATCGTGGTGGTTTTTCTCCTGAAAGGGCTGGGCGATTACGGGCAGTCGTACCTGATGCAGGCGCTCGGACGGCGTGCGATCTCGGATCTCAGGGCCGATCTCTTCCGCAAGATCGTCGACCTGCCGCTCAAGTTCTTTCACGACAATCCGACCGGCACGCTGCTGGCGCGAATCACCTACGACGTCGAGCTGGTGGAGCGAGCCGCCGTGCGCAGCGTGGTGTCGTCGGTGATGGAGGTCGGGACGCTGCTGTTCCTGACCGCCTCCGCGTTCTGGATGAACTGGCAGCTTTCGCTGATCGGCATCGCGGTTTTTCCGGTGGCCGTCGTGCCGATCGTGGTGTTCGGCCGCAAGATCCGGCGCACCAGCCGCAAGAGTCAGATCAGCATGGGGGATCTGGCCAGCTCGCTGCACGAGACCGCGGTCGGCATCCGGGTGGTCAAGGCGTTCCGGCTCGAGCAGGCGATGCGCGCGCGCTTCGAGCGCGAGAACGAGAGGATGTTCGAGCTGGTCAAGCGGATCATCCGGGTGCAGTCGCTGAGCTCGCCGCTGATGGAGTTCCTGGGCTCGTTCGGAATCGCCGGGGTGTTGCTCTTCGGTGGACATCAAGTGATCGACAGCCGCCAGACGCCAGGGCAGTTTGCGGGCTTTCTCTTCTGCCTGCTCAACGTGTATCGACCGGTCAAGAACCTGAGCAAGGTCAACAACGCGGTCCAGGAAGGACTCGCCGCCGCGGATCGGATCTTCGAGGTGATCGACACGCCGTCCAGCGTTCCGGAGCGGCCGGGCGCCGTGCCGCTGGGGGAGATTCGCGGCGAGGTGCGGTTCGACGACGTCACGTTCGCGTACGAGCGCGAGCCGGTCCTCGAGCACTTCGAGCTGGTGGTGAACCCCGGCACCGTCGTCGCGCTGGTGGGTGCAAGCGGCTCCGGCAAGAGCACGATCGTCAACCTGGTCGCGCGGTTCTACGACGTCCAGCACGGCGCGATCCGGATCGACGGAAACGACGTTCGCGGCCTGACCCTGGCGAGCCTGCGCGACCGGGTCGGCCTGGTCGATCAGCAGACGTTCCTGTTCAACGACACGGTCCTGGCCAACATCGGATTCGGACGGCCGTCCGCGAGCCTCGCCGAGATCGAGGCCGCGGCGCGGGCCGCGCACGCGGAAGGGTTCATCCAGGCGCTCCCTCACGGGTACGACACGGTGATCGGCGAGCAAGGGCTCCGCCTCTCCGGCGGCCAGCGGCAGCGCATCTCGATCGCCCGCGCGATCCTCAAGAATCCGCCGATCTTGCTGCTCGACGAGGCCACCAGTGCCCTCGACAGCACGTCGGAGAAGGAAGTCCAGGCGGCGCTCCACGAGTTGGTGCGCGACCGCACCACGTTCGTGATCGCCCACCGGCTCTCGACCATCGAGCATGCCGACCGGATCCTGGTGCTCGAGGGCGGGCACATCGTCGAGGACGGAACCCACGCCGAGCTCCTGGCGCGCGACGGCGCCTACACGCGCTTCCATCGCGAGCAATTCCGCTCGGCGGCGCCGCCGCCCGAGGATCGCGGCCTGCCGGCTCCGGAGCCCGCTTGACCGACGGGCGCGGACCAGGAGCGCGGAAGCGCCTTCGCAAGCGGATCCTCCAGTCCCTGACGTTGTCTCTCGGCCCGCCGCTCGCGGCGGCTTACATCCGTCTGGTGCAGGCGACCTGTCGGGTCCGGATCCTCGAGGCCGAGCAGTATCCCGGCCTGTGGCGTCGCGGTCCGTTCATGCTGGCCTTCTGGCACGGGCGAATGCTCGCGTTCCCCCAGATGCTGTGGCCGGGACAGCCGATGGATGTGCTGATCTCTCAGCACCGCGACGGAGAGCTCATCACGCGTACCATCCGGCACTTCGGAATCGGCGCCGTGCGCGGGTCCTCGACGCGCGGCGGGCGGGATGCCGTCGAGGAGATGGTGAGGCGGCTCCGGGAAGGCGGCAATCTCGCCATCACGCCGGACGGTCCGCGCGGGCCTGCCGAGGTCGCGGCGCCGGGCGCCGCGATCGTCGCCTCGATCACGGGTGCGCCCGTGACGCCGGTGTCGTGGTCCGCCCGTCCCGCCAGGGTGCTCGGGTCGTGGGACGGGTTCCTGCTCCCGGCGCCGTTCGCGCGCGTCGTCTATGCGATCGAGGAGGACATCACCGCGCCTCCGGAGCTCGGCCCCGAGGGCATCCGCGAGCTCACGGACCTACTGACCGCGCGGTTGCGGCGCGCGAGCCAGCGCGCCGAGGAAGCGCTGCAGCGCGCCGACGATGCGTTGCTGGACCCGCAACCCGCCAGCGGCCCCGCGTGGCCGTTCCGGGTGTACGACGTGCTGCTTTCGGCCGGTCTGGCGCTGCTCGCGCCGCTCTGGATCCAGCAGCGCTGCTTCGCCGCGCCGGAGCTTCGCCGCCGGGCGGGCCAGCGCTGGGCGCGCTACGACCCCGAGACTCGCGCCCGGCTCTTCGGCGGACCGCGACCGATCTGGATCCACGCGGTCTCGGTGGGAGAGGTGGCCGCGATCCTGCCGCTGGTGCGCGCGCTCTCGGCGCCCGGACCCGACGGTGCCCCTGGCGAACGGATCGTGCTCAGCACCGTGACGGCCACCGGCCAGCAAACGGCGCAGGCGCGCGCTCCGGAGGGCACCGAGGTGCTCTATCTGCCGCTCGACGTCAGCCGCATCGCGCGCCGCGCGATCGGCCGGATCCGGCCCAAGCTCTTCGTGAGCACCGAGAGCGAAATCTGGCCCGGGCTGCTGCGCGAGCTCGAGCGAGCCCGGGTTCCGACCGCGGTCGCCAACGGTCGCTTCTCGGAGCGCACCGCGCGGCGCTATCAGTGGGCGCGAGGGCTCCTGGGAGCCACGCTGCGACGGGTCGGATTGTTCGCGGTGCAGAACGAGGTCTTTCGCGAACGCCTGGGGCGGATGGGTGCGCCGCTCGAACGGGTCGAGGTGCTGGGCAACTTGAAGTTCGATCTCGAGATGACGGCGCTCGACGCGTCGTCCAGGTCCGAGCTCGCGACCGCGCTCGGGCTCGAGGCTGAGAAGCCGATTCTGGTTGCCGGCAGCACCCACGAGCGAGAGGAGGCCCTGCTCCTCGACGTATTGCAGGAGCTACGGGCCTCCGGCCACGATCTCGGACTGGTGATCGCGCCGCGCCACCCCGAGCGATTCGAGGCAGTCGCGAGGTTGCTCGCGGAGTGCGGCGTGCCCTTCGCGCGGCGCTCGAGCGGCGCGGCGGG
>CAZYWA010000010.1:0-36949 GCA_964650975.1 uncultured bacterium | reverse complement strand
GAGCCCGCGCGTGCGCCGGAACGCTTCCGCCAGCTCGATCACGATGTCCTCGCCATCGCCGATGACGAAAAAATCCATGAACGGAGCCAGTGGCTCGGGATTGAAGACCGCGGGACCGCCCGCGAACGTGAGCGGATGGAGATCGTTTCGGTCGACGGTGCGAAGCGGAAGCCCCGCGAGGTCGAGGATGTTCAGGATGTTGGTGTAGGTGAGCTCGGTCTGGAGCGTGAAGCCGATGCCGTCGAGCGCGCCGAGTGGGTGTTTCGATTCCCACGCGAACATCGGAAGTCCACGGCCGCGCAGCTCGCGCTCGAGGTCGAGAGCGGGAGCGTACGCCCGCTCGGCCCAGCACCACTCGAGCTGGTTCAGGACCGCGTACAGGATGTGCAGGCCGAGATTGCCGAGACCCAGGTCGTAGAGATCGGGGAAGACGAGGGCGAGCCGGACGTCGATCGTGCCGGCGGCCAGCTCGGCGTGCTTCTGCGACGTGTTGAGCTCGTTTCCGAGATAGCGCGATGGCTTCTCGATCGAGGCGAGGATCTCGTTCTCGAGGATCTCGCGAAGCTGAGTCGGCGGCTGGGGTCGGATCATGGGAGGCTCAACCCTCGCAACCTACCTGGCGGACGGATCTTCGAGGAAACCGGCCACCCTGAGCGAGCCCACGACGCAGATTCCGAGCAGAAAGCCGCCCGCGTGGTCCCAGTAGCCGATCATGGCGTCCGAGTGCATCGTTCCGAGCAACAGGTTCCCGAACGCCCAGACGAGCAGAAACACCCACGCGGGAAGCACCATCAGCCAGGTCGTGAAGAACCAGCGGAAGACCGGAACGTAGATCCGCCGGCTCGGCGCCAGGATCGCGGAAGCGCCCATCACTCCCGCGATCGCGCCAGACGCACCGACGCCTGGATCGGTCCGGTGGGACCACTCGAGGAGCGTGAGCCCGTTTCCCGCGAGCCCGGCGGCCAGAAAGAGCGCCAGGAAGCCGAGTGTCCCCATCCGCTCCTCGGCGTTGGCGCCGAAGATGAACAGGAAGTAGAGGTTGCCGAGAATGTGTCCCAGCCCGCCGTGGACCAGGATCGACGTGACGAGCGTCCAGAGCCGCTTTCCCGCGAGGACATCGGCCGGGACCATGCCCAGAAGATCGGCGCTTCCCTTCAACCCGAGCGGTCCGAGGATTTGCCAGCAGAAGATCAGGACCAGCACGGCCATCACCCCGAAGGTGCCGAAGAGCTTCCGCGTCCTCGCCCGCGTCTCCATCGCCGGCGCGCCGAAGAGCCAGAAAAACGGGCTGGTGGATTTCACGAACAGCGGCTGCGGGCCGTCCGAAGGACCGCTCGGCAGGCTGCTCGGCGAGGAAGTGCGGCTCGTGCCGAGCCGTTGCTTCCTGTCGGCGCTGCGTCGCAGCCGGTCTCTGGTCTCTCGGTGCACCTCGGCGGTGCGCGCTTCGGCGCTCTCGAGAGCGGCGCGCGTGATCGACGTGCCGCTGCACTGGCGGCAGCGAGTGAAGTGAATCGACGTGTCGGCGTTGAAGAAGCGGTCCTCGAGCTCGACGCGGCAGCGCGGGCAGCGAAATCCGCGCCCCTCGACCGGCGTCAGCGAGATCGAAACGGTGGCCGACGCGGAGGCCTCGCGGACCACGCGAGGAGCGTCTTCGAGATCGAACCAGAACCGCTGGCAAGTGGCGCAGTGCTGCCCGAGCACGCCACCGTGGCTGCCGGAGTCCATCGCCGTCCCGCAGGACGGGCAGAGAAGTGCCTCGGCCATGGTCGACGAGGGTAAGCGTTTCTGCGGAGCCGGAGGGCTGCGGTCCCTCGCAGCCGCGACCTGACAGCGCGAAGCGGTCGCTGCGGACGCGAGGGACCACGTCCTGGACCGCGTCCCTCCAGGGCTCCGATCAGGTTCGCTCGCCGATGCTCAGCTTCCCTGGCCCCAGCGGCTCGGGTCCAGGACGATCGAGCAATCCACGAGCGGCGCCGTGGTCGGGTTGAGCCACGGTGAGCTGCAGTACTCGAGCAGGTAGCCCATCTCGCTCAGGTCCACGAAGTTGTCGGGCGAGCCGCTGCGGTCCGGCCTCCACTGCGGGTCGCCGTCGGGAACGCTCGGCGACCACAGGTCCCAGTTGGGCCATGGCGTGTAGTGGTCGACCGCGTCCGAGTAGCGTTGCACCACGTGCTGCGCCTCCGCGGAGGTGAGCGGCAGCCCGCTCGCGGCGGAAACGAGCAGGTAACCCGCCGCGTCGCTCCAGTAGCTCGGATCGTCGCTGTGCGGCACCGCGCCGGCCATCATCTGGTCGACGCGCGACACCAGGCCGTTCAAGAGCTGCTCGGCGACCGCGTTCTGGCCGGCGACCAGCGTGTTGGTGATCGCCGCCAGGTGGAAATACCGGATGATGTCGTAGTTGTAGTAGTGCCCGATCTCGGCGATGAATTCGTAGATGTCACCGAAGCCGGTGCCGCAGTCGTTTCCGCGGTCGTCCCGGTAGGAGATCATCGCCGCGGCGAGCTTGGGATCGCACTCGGCGCCCGGATCGATCAGCTTGTACTCGACGAAGCTCGCCAGGTCGGGCACCGAGAGGTCCGGGTTGTGCGGCACCTCGGCGTCACCTTGCGCGGTCTTGGTGCGGATGTAGTAGCCGGTGTCGACGATGTCGCGCGAGAAACGCTCCAGCGTGTCGACCGCTTGAGCGGCGGCGTCGCGCACCGCTGCGTCCGGCGCCTCCGCGGCCACACGCCTGAGCACCGGGACCACGCGCAGGATGTGCGGCACGTCGTCCTGGCTGCGCCAGATGCGCAACCAGATGTCGCCCCAGTAGGGATTGGTCGGGTTCTCGATGGTCTTCGCGTTCCAGTCGTCGGCCGGGTGCTTGGCGTTGTCGTACGTGACCACGGTGGAGCGCCCGTCCTGCACGTAGCTGTGGTCCTGATTGAACACCGTGCGCGCCGAGATCGACGTGTCCGGGTCCTGGTCGGCCACGGTGAAGGCTTCGCCCATGAACGCGGCGCGCATACCCTTGCTCAACCCGAGCACCAGATTGCCGAGCCGCTCGTCACCGGTCGCGAGATAAGCCGCCGCCGCCGCGCTCAGTACCTTGGGCGTGGCGATGGTCAAGTTGTCGTCGAAGCCCACGTGATCGAACGTGACCGTGCCGTTCGACTTGTGCGCCTGAACGTCGTCGAAATAGAGCCGATAGTCGGGCATTCCTTGCGGGTTCGACGGATCCATGCCGTGGGTCACGTGCGTCAGCCAATCGAAGTAGTCGACGTCGCGCCAGAAGCCGGTGACCTTGGCGGTGAAATCCGAGATCTGCTGCGCCGTGAGCGGAGTGCCGACGTCGGGGCGGGTGAGCGGGAAAGGCAGCGAATCGCCGTGCACGAACGCCGACCGGACCGCGCCCGCGCTCGCCGACGCCGCTGGCGGAACCGGTGGCTGCGCAACCGTGGTTGCCGTGGCGACCGTGCGCACCACGCGGAAGCCCAGATGGTTGTCCCGATAGGCGGGCGTGTGCCCCTCGCGGTCCGCGGAGCGCAACCGTGCCGCTCCCGCGTACCAGGACGCGCCGCCGCGCACCACGTGGTAGTAGCCGCTCGCCGGTCCGGTGGGATCGGTCGACGTGGGAGGTGTGGCGGATGCGTACCAGTCCCAGGTCCACTCGGCGACGTTTCCGGCCATGTCGTAGATGCCCAGCGAATTGGCGGCGCGAGTCCGCACCACGTGCGTGAACTTGCCGCTGTTGTCGCCGCAGTACCACGCGATGCCGGTCAACGCCGGATCGGCCGGATCGCACGAGGTTTGCGTGATGTCGCCGGTCGGGAACGCGGTGGTGGTTCCGGCGCGCGCGGCGAACTCCCACTCGGCCTCGGTGGGGAGGCGATAGCCCGCGCACTCGTAGACGTTCGAGGCGCCGTCGAGCGCGACCGCGGCGGATGCGATTCCGCCGTTCGCGGCGCACGCGGATGCATCGTCGCCGCCGGTGCCGTCCGCGCACACCACGTTGGTCAGGTCGAAGCACGGCGCGTAACCGTTCGCGGCCGAGAGCTTGTTGGCGTAGGCGAGCGCGTCGAACCAGGTCACGGAGTCGACGGGGTAGGTCGAGCCGTCGCCGCTTTCGGGCCAGTAGCTCGGGTTCCAGCCGGAGACGCCGAGGAAGCTCTGCTGCGTCACTTCGGCGGTGCCGATCTCGAAGCTGTGCGAAAGCGCCACGCCGTGCTGCGTCTCGTCGAGGTCGCGGCCTTGCTCGGTCTCGGGGCTGCCCATCACGAAGCTGCCCGCGGGCACGGTCGTGAAGTCGGTGGTGCAGCCGGCCGCCAGCCACGAGCACGCGGCGACGATCCCGAGGATGGCGAGTCGCGTGGATGGATTCGCGCTTCGAGAGCGGAGCTCGAGTGTCATGAAATGTCCCCCGCGTTTTCGGACGATCTCTCTATTTGTACCAGAGAGAGCGGGTGGCGCGCTCGGGCCGGTCAGTCAGACCTCCCGCGGTTGGGAGGGCCGCGCTCCCGCGCGGCCGGCGCGATCGATTGCGATGCGCTCTACCAGGGGAGCGATTGCCCGTTGGCGTGCAGAAACCGGCCCGTGGAGGCGAGCGTCAGCTCGTCGATGCGAGCCAGCAGGTTGCCCGCGGCGGCCGCCGGTTCGGTGTCGCCGCCGCCGCCGGTCATCTCGGTGCGGACGTAGCCAGGGTGGAGCGTCACCACCGCGATCTCGCGGCGCGCGAGGTCGTGCGCCAGCGACATGCCGGCCGCGTTGAGCGCGGCCTTCGACATCCGGTAGCCGTACATGGAGCCCGAGGTGTTGTCGCCGATCGAGCCCATGCGGCTGGTGACGAGCGCCACCTTGGTGCCGGGCTTCAGGCGATCGAGCAGCGCCGCGGTGACGCGCAACGGGCCGAGCGCGTTCACCTCGAACTGGCGCTTGAGATCGGCCTCGTCGAGCGAGTCGAGCGAGTCCATCAGCAGGATGCCGGCGTTGTTGATCAAGAGGTCGATGCGCAGGCTCCCGAGGCGCGACGCGAGATCCGCGACGGAGCCCGCGTCGCTCACGTCGACGCCAGGTTCGACGCGTGCCCCCGTCGCCGCGAGCTCGGGGCTCGTCGAGCGGCAGACCGCGACCACGGCGTCGCCCCGCCCGCGCAAGAGCCGCACCAGCTCGAGCCCGATCCCACGATTCGCCCCGGTCACCACCGCTTGAATGGACATGAGTGCCTCCCCGCAGCCGTTGCATCCCTACCGCATGGTTTGACCGGTGCGCCACCGAGGGGCAAGCTTTCGATCAAAGGAGGCCCGCTCATGAAGAAAGTCGCGAAAAAGCCGGCCAAGAAGCCGGCCAAGAAGGCGGCGAAGAACACCGCGAAGAAGCCCGCCCCGAAGGCCGCGAAGCGTGTGGCGAAGAAGCCTGCACCCAAGGCCGCCGCGAAGCCCGTTCGAAAGCCGCCTGCTCCGAAGGCGGTCGCTCCAGCGGCGAAGGCACCCGTGGGTCCGCCGGGAGCCGCCGCTGGCTTCCACACCGTCACGCCCTACATGATCTGCAAGCCTGGCGCGGACGCGATCGAGTTCTACAAGAAGGCCTTCGGCGCCATCGAGGTCATGCGGATGCCGGCGCCGAACGGGCTCCTGGGCCACGCCGAGCTCAAGATCGGCGACTCGCCGCTGATGCTGGCGGACGAGTGGCCGGGACAGTACAACAAGTCGCCGCAGACGCTGGGCGGTGGGACGCAGTCGGTGTTCCTCTACGTGGCCGACGTCGACGCGCTCATGGCCCAGGCCGTGAAGGCCGGTGCCACGGTGAGCCAGCCCGCGTCGAACATGTTCTGGGGCGATCGCTTCGGGAAGCTGCGCGATCCGTTCGGGCACGAGTGGGCCGTCGCGACCCACATCGAGGACGTGACGCCCGAAGAGATGGGCCGCCGCATGCGTGAGGCGATGAAGAACATGCCGCCGCCTCCGGCCGAGCCGGAACCCGAGCCCGAACCGCCCGAAGCCGCGTGATACTCGGCCGGAGGCCGGAGGGACGCGAGCCCTCGTGCCCGCAGCGATCGATCGGAATGTGACGCTGCGGCGGCGAGGACCGCCGCTCTCCGTGGCTCATTGAGGGCCTTGGGAACCCCTGCTACGCTCGCGCGCTTTCCCACGGAACGCGCGACATGGCCGGCAAATACTTCGAAGATCTCGAGCTGGGCGGCACCCTCAAGCACAACGTGGGGCGCACCATCACCGAGATGGACAACGTGCTCTTCTCGAGCCTGACGCTCAACACCCAGCCGCTCCACATCAACGAAGACTTCGCCAGCAAGACCGAGTTCAAGCGCCGCATCGTGAACGGGATCCTGACGCTCGGCATGGCGGTTGGCGTGACCGTGTCGGATCTCACCGAGGGCACGCTCATCGCCAACCTGGGCTTCGAGACGGTCAAGCATCCCCATCCGATGTTCCACGGCGACACGCTCTACGTGGAGACCGAGATCGTCGAGAAGCGCGAGTCCAAGTCGCGCCCCGATTGCGGCGTGGTGCGGTTCCGGCACATCGGCCGCAATCAGGACCACGTCGTGGTGATCGACTTCCAGCGCACCGTGCTGGTCAAGAAGAAGCCCGCGGCCGGCGTCTGATCCCAGCCGCGCGCGGCCGCCGAACATGCAACTGCGCCGATCCGTCCTCTTCATGCCGGGCGACAGCCTGCGCAAGATCGAGAAGGCGGCGGGGCTCGACGTCGACGTGGTGGTGATGGATCTCGAGGACGGCGTCGCGCTGAGCAAGAAGGAAGAGGCGCGGCGCACGGTGGTCGAGGCGCTCAAGCGGCTCGACTTCGGGCGCAGCCAGCGCTGGGTGCGCGTGAACGTGCCCACCGAGGACTTCTTCCGCGAGGACATCGAGCTCACCTCGGTGGGAAGGCCGGACGGCTATGTGATCCCCAAGGTGTCGTCGGTCGAGGATCTGCGGCGAGTCGAGCGAGTGCTCGAAGCGGTAGAGGGGCAGCCTGAAAGCACCGGCTCGAGGCCGGTGCTCGCCGCGCTGGTCGAGACCGCTCGTGGCGTGGTGAACGCGGCGCAGATCGCCGAAGCGAGCGATCGGCTGGTGGCGCTCATGTTCGGCGCCGAGGATTACGCGGGGGACGTGGGCGCCGAGCGCACCGCCGAGGGCGCCGAGGTGCTCTACGCGCGCAGCGCCGTGGTGGCCGCCGCCAAGGCCGCGCGCATCGACGCGATCGACACCCTCTTCACCGACCTCGCCGATCTCGAGGGCCTGGAGCGCGATGCCGTGACCGGCCGCCGCATGGGCTTCGACGGCAAGATGGCGATCCACCCGCGCCAGGTGGAAGTCATCCATCGCGCGTTCGACCCGACCGAAGCGCAGATCGCCCACGCCACTCGGCTGCTCGCGGCATTCACGACGCAGCAGAAGCGCGGTACCGGCGCCTTCGACTTCGAGGGCAAGATGGTGGACCTGCCCATGGTGCGCTCGGCCGAGAAGGTGCTCGCTCGGGCGCGCGCCGCCGGTCTCGTGAACCCCAAGTCCTGAAGCGCGCGCCCTCGCCATGGATGCCTTGCTCGCGTTCCTGCAGAAGTGGCTCGCGCAGAAGATCCAGCGCTTCGGGGTCGAGCGCGGCGCCACCTCCGTCGAGGAGGCGATCGCCGAGCTGCTCGCCGATCCCGCCAAAGCGGGTTGCACGCTGACGCTCGGCGAGGCGGAAAAGGCGCTGCTCGCGGCGCTCAAGGAAGTGAATCGCGCGAAGAAGCCGTTCCTGAGCCTCTTCGGCCGCCAGGATCGCGGCATCGCGATCCTCGGCCCCTCGGGTGCCGGAAAGACCGTGATCGCGGACCGGCTGCGCGACGCCACCTCGCTGCGCGTCGATCGCGCGGTGCACTGGTCGCCACGCGAGCGGCCGCGCTCGTCGATTCATCTCGAGCGCTCGCGCACCGTCGCGCGCGGCCAGATCCTGCCGGTGCTCACCGTGCCCGGCACGCAAGTGCAGAGTCGCGACGGCTGGGAGCGGCTGGCGCGCGTGTTCCTCGCGACACCGCCGCAGGTGGTGGTGATCACGGTCGCCGGCGGCTTCCTCGCCACCGCCGACCGCGACCTCGAAGGCACCTTCCGCCGCCCCAACTCCACCAAGGTGCTCGCCAGCTTCGAGGACTACCTGCGCGCTTGCAGGAACGAGGAAGCGCGCCACATCCAGGAGTTCATGAACTTCGTGCGCGACGAGCGCAAGAAGGTGCTGGGCCGCGAGACCATCACCGACGACGACGTGCTCACCACCCGCATCCGCTCGTTCGTCACCGTGGTCAACAAGCGCGATCTGTGGGGCATCGACGCCAAGGGCCGCCTCGCCGAGGCGTATCGCGATCCCTTCTCCGAGTACGGCCGCGCTTTGAACCGCCTGCGCCGCAACTGGGGCCCCGGCGACGGCAGCACCCACGACGTGCTGCCGATGTTCACCTTCGGCGGGGGTTTTCACCCATACGCCGAGGCTCGCGGCCTGATGCTCACCGAAGCCCACGCCGCTGCCGACGCGCTGCTGCTCAAGGCGCTGATCCTGTATCGCTTCGGGGGCGCAGGCTCGAAGACCTGAGGTGGGGATGAGCTCGGTGCGCATCCGGCGAGCCGCCGAGCGGGACCTGCTGCCGTGTGCTCGAGTGTTCGTGGCGTCGGTGGAGGATCTGGCGCGGCGGCTGGGTCAGCCGACGGCGCAGCGCGATCCGCGGATGTTCGCCGGACGGCTCGCGCACCTGCTGCGCACCGATCCCGCGGGCTTTCACGTCGCCACGCGCGGTGGCCGGGTGGCGGCCTTCGCGTCGACCATCCTGCGCGAGGACGTTCACTTCCTGTCGATGTTCTGGGCGCTGCCCAGCTTTCAGGAGCAGGGTGCCGGCCGCGAGCTGCTGCGCCGCGCGTTCGAGGAGCCGGAAGCGGGGCCGGATGCGGCGCGCTGCGTCTATGCGTCGCTCGATTCGCGGGCGCAGCGCCTCTACCTGGAGCTGGGCATGCTGCCGCGCACGCTGGTCTACGCGCTCACCGGCGAGCCCGATCCGGCGGCGCGGCCCGACGTGCGCGTCGAGCTCTTGCCCATCGGCGAGCCCGGCACCGCGTCGCCGGAGGCGATCGGGCTGGCGGCCAAGCTCGATCCCGAGGTGCGCGGTTGCCGTCGCGACGTGGACCACTCGTTCGCGCTCGCGCTGCCGGGCAGTCGGTTCTTCGCCGCGCGCCATCGCGGCAAGCGCGTGGGCTACGTGGCGCTCGACGCAGCCGGTGGGATCGGCCCGGCCGCGGTCGTCGACCCACGTTTCGCGCCCGGTATCGCGTGGGCCGCGCTGGCCGCGGCTCGCGATCGCGGCATGACCAGCGTGCGCATGCTGGTGCCCGGGTTGAACGGCGGCGCGCTCGCGGTGGCGCTCGGGTCCGGGCTCAAGATCGGTTTCATCGGCTCGTGGCTCGCCGAGCGGGAGATCGGACGCTTCGACAGTTACCTCGCGACCTATGGCGACATATTCTGAGCCCATGAACGACACCAGACACCGGTTCGTCACCCTCGCGATTTTCTTCGCCGCCTCGCTCTGCGCGGCGGCCGGCTGTGGCTCGAGCTCGCACGGCGGTGGCGGCTCGACGAATCCCACCAACGCCGAGGTCGCGTTCGTCGATCTCACCAGCGAACGGCCGGCCTTGCTCATCCAGGACGGCGCCGGGAACGGACGCCGGCAGATTCACTTCACCGGTGCCGCCGATTCGATTTCCATCAACTCGCCGGATTTTCCCGTCACCGACGAATCGATCCTCGAGATCGGTCCGCTGGCGTGGAGCCCGGATGGAACCCGGCTGGCGCTGGAGCTCACGGTCGCGTCCGATCAATCCGAGATCGTGGTGGTCGACGCGGACGGCATGAACGCCACGGTCGCGAGCATCAACACGCAGCAGATCCTGACACCGGTCGACTGGTCCGCCGACGGCGCGCGGCTCGCGTACGGCATGAGCACCACGGCGGGGGCGAATGGCATCGATCTCTTCGTCACCGATCTCGCCACCAGCCAGGTCGAGCGCGTCACCGACGGCGCCGACCTCGCGGCCACCGGCGTCCGTCCGCGTTTCAGCGCCGACGGTCAGTCGCTCCTCTTCTCGGACCTCGAGGACCAGCAGAGCCAGCCGGTCTTCAATCGCGTGACTTCCGTGTCGCGCATCGATCTGACGAGCAAGGCCATCTCGCCGGTGGCGTCGGGGCTGGTGGGCGACGTCCAGGGCATCGCGCGCAGCGGCGAGAGGGCGCTCCTCGCGACCAACGTCGCCTCCGATCCGGGCAGCGAGTCTCGCACCAGCCTGGTGTGGCGGGATCTGACCGGCGCGGCTGGCGCGCGCTCGCCGGAGCTCGCGAACGGGCACGTGATCTACGCGAGCGTGATCCAGGGCGACCGGCGCGTGTTCGTGGTGACCGACCTCTCGGCCGATCCCAGCGTGAGCCTCATCGCCTACCTCACGACGCCGGTCGATGGCGGCGGGGGCGAGGTGGTGGGCGGGCTGCCGACCGACGCTTCGGTCGCGGCCGACGTGTTCGAGTGAGCTCGAGGCTCGCGCGGATCGCCGCTGTCGCCGCGCTGGCGCTGCTGGGCGCGTGTAGCGGGAAAGCGGGCAGCGCGCCGCACGCACCGGTGCCCGACGTCGCGCGCTTCGTCGATCCGATGATCGGGACACTGGGTGAGGGGAACGTGATTCCGGGGCCGAGCCTGCCGCACGGTTTCGTGAAGCTCTCGCCCGACACCAACGCCGGCTTCGCCGCGATCGACGCCTACGAGTACGCGGACGATCGCATCGAGGGCTTCAGCCACACCCATCTCGAAGGTCCCGGTGGCAGTCTCAGCGGCTACAGCCAGTTGCTCTTCATGCCGGTGGTCGGAGATCCCGGATTCACCGAAGCGGACTATGCGTCACGCTTCTCGCACGCGAGCGAGACCGCGGAGCCCGGCTACTACTCGGTGCGGCTCGACGACTCCGGCGTGGTCGCAGAGCTCACCGCCACCGAGCGAGCGGGTCTCCATCGCTACACATTCCCCGCAAGCGACCGTGCGCGGGTGCTGATCGACGTGAGCCACAACCGTGGGATCGCGGTGAATGGCTGGATCGAGATCGTCGACGATCGCACCGTGCGCGGCTTCGGCCTTTACCAGATGAACCCCGAGGTGGCGCTCTTCACCCACACCGCCGCGGGCGATACGGGTCTCAGTCCGCTCTATTTTCACGCGGTTTTCGATACACCGGCCCGCGCGTTCGGAACCTGGACCGGCAAGAAGGGAACGGCGGGCTCCGCGCGGGTGGACGGGGGCGACATCGGTGCCTACCTCGATTTCTCGACCACCGATGGCCAGGCGATCGGCGTGCGAGTCGGAATCTCCGCGATCGACGCCGACCAGGCCGAGCGCAACCTCGAGCACGAGGTCGGCAACCGCGGGTTCGACGAAGTCCGCGCCAGCGCTCGTGACGCGTGGAACCAGGTGCTCGGCCGCGTCGAGGTCGAGGGCGGTACCGACGACGCTCGCGCGCAGCTCTACACGGCGCTCTATCACGCGCTTCTGCAGCCGGTGAATTTCGGTGAGGGTCACCGTTACTGGAGTGGCGCCGACGGTGCCGGCCAGGTGCTGAGCACGCCCAGCGCGGCCGCGTTCTACGCCGACGACTGGTGCCTCTGGGACACCTTCCGCAGCACCCATCCGCTCCAGGCGCTGGTCGAGCCGGAGCGCCGCGACGACATCGTCCAGTCGTACGTCGACTGGTACCAGCAAGCGGGCTGGCTCCCCAAATGCAGCTGGCGCGCCACCGGCGACTCGCGCGTGATGATCGGCAACCACCAGTCGTGCCTGGCGCTCGACGCCTGGCGCAAAGGTTTCCACGGCTTCGACGTGGAGACCCTCTTCGAAGCCGCGAAGAAGAGCGCCGAAGAAGACGAGAACCCGGTGCCGATCGGTGGCTGCGGCTACTTCGAGCGCGGCACGCCACCCAGCTACGTGAAGAACGGCTACGTGGGACTCGAGTGCGACGTGACCCAATCGGTCTCGATGACCCTCGAGTACGCGTACGACGACTGGTGCCTCTCGGAGCTCGCGAGCGAGCTCGGTCGCCCCGACGACGCCGCGCACTACGCGGCGCGCGCCAAGAACTACCGGAACGTGTGGTTCGGCCAGGCGGGCTTCATGTGGGCGCGGTTCGGCTGGGGCGACTGGCTCCTGCCGTTCGACGCCGACGCGTCGTGGGGATTCACCGAATCCAACGCGTGGATCTACACCTGGTTCGTGCCGCACGACGTCGCCGGGCTCATGAGCCTCATGGGCGGCGCCGACTCGTTCGTGGCCAAGCTCGATCTCTTCTTCGACGGCGGCCACTACGACCCGTCGAACGAGCCTGACTTCCACGTGCCGTATCTCTACGCCTACGCGGGCCAACCGTCGCGCTCGCAGCAGCGAGTGCGCGACCTCGTGGCGAGCGCTTACTCGTCCGCTCCCGACGGTCTACCCGGCAACGACGATGCCGGCGCCACCTCCGCGTGGCTCGCGTTCTCGATGCTCGGTCTTTACCCGGTCACTCCCGGCGAGCCGGTGTACGTGCTGGGTAGCCCGTCCTTCGATCGCGCGACCCTCCATCTTACCGGTCCCGGCGCCCGTGGCGGAGAGTCGACGTTCGTGATCGAAGCGCACGGCACCTCGACCGAAAACCGCTATGTCCAGAGCGCGACGCTCGACGGCGTGCCGCTCGACCGCGCCTGGCTCACCCACGACGAGCTGATGCACGGCGGCACGCTCGCGCTCGAGATGGGAGCCGCGCCGTCCGATTGGGCCACCACCGCGCCGCCTCCTCCGCCGAACGCGCGCTAATCTGCGCACCGAGCGCGGAGTCCACCGAAGGAGGGAGAATCCACCCATGCTGAACCGAGGTGTCTTGATCCTGCGTCCCAAGCAGCCGTTCATCGACTGGGCGAAGAGCCTCACCGACGACGAGGGGCTCGCGCCCGATCCGAGCGGCGAGCAGACCGCCTATCTCATCCCCGACTGCGAGTCGGAGGAAGAGCTCGCGGATTTCCTCGACATGGTGCATGGCGACCTGTTCGAACGCGAGCTCGGTTGCTGGGGAGTCGATCCAGCGACGTGGCCCGAGGAACGCAATCTCACGATGTTCCACGACTGGTTTCAGATCGAGGTCCACACGGTGGTCGAGGATCTGGTCGCCGACGAGCTGGTCGACGACGAATTCGACGGCGAGCCAGAGGCCGAACCGGGCGGGGACATCAACTGAGGGCCGCGCTTCCGCGCGGCCGCGCCTCAATTGCGGTCGAGGTGGTCGAGCAGCAGCGCGTTGATTCTCTCGGGTGCTTGGATCGGCACGCCGTGGGAGCCGCCGTCGAGCTCTACGTAGCGCGAGCCCGGAATGCCGGTGGCGATCGCACGTCCCAGAGCCGGTGGAGCGACCGGATCGTGCGCGGCGCTCACCACCAGCGTCGGCATGCCGGCTAGCTCGGCGAGCCGCGGCGTGACGTCGTAAGTGCGCATCGCGGCGAGCTGCTCCATCTCGACGCCCGGGTGGTCGGCCAGATCGTGCCCGAAGACCGGCGCCAGCTTCGCGGCGAGTGCGTCTCGATCGGCGCTCGCGAGGCTTTCCGGCGGGATCACCATCTCGAGAAACGCGGCGCGCCGCATGCGCCGCGTGCCGAGACGGGTGCGCGTTCCGAGCCAGATCATGCGCGCCGAGGCACCCACCGCCCGCCCGTTCGCGAATGTGCAGAGGAGCGACAAGCTTCGGACGCGTGCGCGCGCCTGGAGCGCGAGGTGGAGCGCCACGAGCCCGCCGAGCGAATGCGCGACGATGTGTGCGCGGTCCATGCCCGCGGCATTGAGGAGCGCCAGCGCATCGCCCGCCATGCGCTCGACGCTGAGCTTCCCGGCGACAGGCTGGCTCTGTGCCACGCCGCGGTTGTCGAACCAGAGACAGCGGTAACGTTCGGCGAGCGCCTCCACCTGGGGCATCCACCCGTCGCCGTGCACCCCGACGCCCTGGATCCAGAGCACCGGCTCGCCGGCGCCGCGCACCGCGAACACGAGGCGGCAACCGTCGTGATCGAGGAACGAGGGCGAATCGACGATGGTCATGGGGTCGAAGCGGCGGGAGTCTCGGCGGGGGCGGCTGGCTTGTCCGGCCAGGGGTGGATGGGCTCACGGCCAGTTTTGGCAGATTTCAGCCAAGATCGCGCGATTCCTGCGTGGGATCCGACTTCGTATTCCAGCTTTTTGTAACTTATTATTACAGCTGATTGTAACCTTTTGTGTGGGCTAGCTGTAAACTCCGGCTACCCTGTCCGACGCGGCCCCGGGCGGACTGACGTGCCTTGAGGAGAATCTCTCGCTCACTCCGCCACCACGAGGTGCTCCGCCACATCGCCTCGATCCACGTGCCGCGCCTCCATCACCCACGCGAGCGCGGCCACTCCCACCGCGATCGTCGCGAGCCAGCGGAAGGCGTCGAGATAGGAGAGCAAATTCGCCTGGCGCACCAGCTCCGAATAAACGACGTCGAGCGCCATGCTGTGCGACACCTGCGCGCCGATGCCGTGCATGGCTCCGGCGATGCGGCCCAAGCCCAGGCGGAAGGCGGGATCGTACGGCGTCATGTGTGCCGCGAGCATCGACTGGTGCGTCTGCGCCGCGCGCAGCTGCATCGCGATGATCGCCGAGATGCCGATGCTCGCTCCCAGGTTGCGCAGCAGCGCGTAGAGGCTGGTGGCCTGCTGGATCTCGTCCTGGCGCAGCGTCGCGACCCCGAGCGTGGTGAGCGGCACGAAGATGAAGCCTGTCCAGAAGCCGCTCAGCACCAGCGGCCACGAGATGCTGGACGCGGTGATGTCGAGATCGAGGCGGCTCAGGAGCCACGTCGCGACGCCGAGCCCCAGGAACCCGCACATGAGTAGCAGCCGGTTGTCGACGCGCTTCACGATGCGTCCCACGGTGAGCATCGAGAGCAGCGATCCGATCCCGCGCGGCGTCATCGCCAGGCCCGCCTCGAGCGCCGAGTAGCCGAGCAACGATTGCTCGAAGATCGGCAGGATCGCCGTCAGGCCGTACATCACCGCGCCGAGCGTCGCGACCAGAAACGTGGCGGTCGCGAAATTGCGGTTCTTGAGCAGCCTCAAGTTCAGGATCGGATGCCGGTCGCGCAGCTCCCAGAAGACGAAGAGCGTCAGGCTCACCGCCGAGACGGCCGTCCCCCAGCGAATCCAGGGAGTACCGAACCAATCCACCTCCTGCCCCTTGTCGAGCACCACCTGAAGCAAACCGATGCCGACCGCCATCAATCCGAAGCCGATGTAGTCGATCGACGCCTTGACGTTCCGCACGATCCACGGCGGATCCTCGACGAACACGTGCTGCATCCAAAGGCCCGCGATGCCCACGGGGAGATTGATGTAGAAGATCCATCTCCACGAGAAGTTGTCGGTGATCCAGCCACCGAGTGTCGGCCCGACGATCGGCATCACCACGATGCCCATGCCGTAGGCCGCCATCGCCACGCCGCGCTCCTCGGGCAGGAAGCACTCGAGCATGATCGCCTGTGCCAGCGGCTGGAGGCCGCCGCCGCCGATCCCCTGGAGCACTCGCGCGAAGATGAGCTGCGGCAGCGACTGCGCCATGCCGCAGAGCGCCGACGAGATCACGAAGAGCGCCACGCTGAACGCGAGGTAGCGCTTCCGCCCGAAGAACGACGAGAGCCACGCGGAGGCCGAGAGGATGATCGCGTTCGCGACCAGGTAGCTGGTGAGCACCCACGTCGCCTCGCTGGTCGACGCCGACAGATTCCCCGCGATGTGCGGCAGCGCCACGTTCGCGATCGAGGTGTCGAGCACCTCCATCGACGTCGCGAGCATCACCGACGCCGCCACCAGCCACGGCGAATACCGCGGCCGCCAGAGTTCACGCACCGGAATTTCAGCGCTCACGGAGCGCCAAGCTCAAGCCCGAAGCGATTGAATGTCGATCACGAACCGATACTTCACGTCGCCCTTGAGCATCCGCTCGTACGCCTCGTTGATCTTCTGGATCGGAATCATCTCGATGTCCGAGACGATGCCTTTCGCCGCGCAGTAGTCGAGCATCTCCTGCGTCTCGGCGACTCCGCCGATACCGGATCCCGCGATCGACCGCCGCGCGAAGAGCAGCGGAAACACCCCCGGCGAGGGATGCGGATGCTCGGGCGCGCCCACCAGCACCAGCGTGCCGTCGCGCTTGAGCGAAGCGATGAACGGATCGAGGTCGTGCGACGCCGCGACCGTGTTCACGATCAGGTCGAAGCTGCGCTTCTGCCGCTCCATCTGGGCGGCGTCGCGCGAGATCACCACCTCGTCCGCGCCGAGGCGCTTCGCGTCCGCGGCCTTCGAAGGCGAAGTGGTGAAGAGCACCGTCTCGGCTCCGAGCGCATGCGCCAGCTTCACACCCATGTGCCCGAGCCCACCGAGCCCCACGATCCCGACTCGCTTCCCCGGCCCCGCGCCCCAGTGCTTGAGCGGCGAGTAGAGCGTGATCCCCGCGCAGAGCAGCGGCGCCGCCGCGGCCAGATCGAGCTTCTCCGGAACGCGCAGCGCGAACTTCTCGTCGACCACGATCCGCTCCGAGTACCCGCCGTAGGTGCGCGGCGCCGTCCCGTGCGGATCGGGCGAGTTGTACGTGAACACCGTCCCGCTAGTGTCGCAGTACTGCTCCAGGCCCTCCTTGCAGCTCGGGCACGAACCGCACGAGCTCACCATGCACCCCACCGCCGCGTGATCGCCGACCTTGAAGCGCGTGACCTTCGCGCCGACCTGGCTCACCCGGCCGACGATCTCGTGCCCCGGCACGCACGGGTAGACGGTCGCGAAGTCCGCCCACTCGTTCCGCGCCGTGTGCAGATCCGAGTGGCACACCCCGCAGTAGAGAATCTCGATCGCCACGTCGCTGGGACCGACGTCGCGACGGGGGATCGTCGTCGCGCCCATCCCGGAAGTCGGGCTCGTCGCATGGAATGCCTTCGCCGTTGTCATGAGCTTCTCCTCGACGGATCGGTGTCCAAAGACCCAGCAGGGCCGGTTCGTGCAGAGCGTACCGCGTCGACGGATACGTGACCGGTCTGGCCCCAGCGAGACGACTCCGTCGGCTACCGCATCCACCCCGACGCAGGTGACATTGCGCCGTTCGGAGGGCGGCGGTCCCTCGCCGCCGCGTTGGTTGCGCCGGAGATAGGATCCGGCGCTCGCGCAACGCCGTGACGCCGCATCCTCGCTTCGAGAAACCATCGATCGATGACTCGCCGCACGCTCGCGCCATGAAGAAGACCAGCGCGGGGTTGCTCATGTACCGCCGCCGCGGCAACGGAGATCCCGAGGTGTTCCTCGTGTATCCCGGAGGTCCCTTCTGGGCGAAGAAGGATCTCGGTGCGTGGAGCGTGCCCAAAGGGGAATGCGGAGAGGGGGAGGTCGCGCTCGACGCGGCGATCCGGGAATTCACGGAAGAAACGGGATTCGACGCGAAGGGCGAGTTCTTGGAGCTCGCTCCCGTGAAGCAGCGAAGCGGCAAGCTGGTTCGTGTGTGGGCGTTCGAAGGCGACGCGGATCCTGCTCGGCTGCGAAGCAACACGTTCGAGATGGAGTGGCCACCGAAATCGGGGCGTCGGCAGGAGTTTCCGGAGGTCGACCGCGGTGCCTGGTTCGGCCTGGCCGAGGCGAGGCGCCGCATCCTCGCGGCGCAAGTGCCGTTTCTCGACGAGCTCGCGTTGCGGCTCGGTGCGTCAGCTGACGCACCCAAGAACTGAGGGCGCGTCGACCCCGCTCTTCAGGCGTTGCCTTCGACGTCGACCAGTCGCTGCCCGCGCTCGACGGTCTGACCGACGGTCACCAGCACGGCGGCGATCTTGCCGGCATGCGGCGCCTTCACCTGGAGCTCCATCTTCATCGCTTCGAGGAGCACGAGCGTTTGGCCGGCGGTGACGGTGTCGCCGGGTTTCACGAGGACGTCTCGCACCTGGCCGGGCATCGTGGATTCGAGGACGTCGTGGCCGGAGTCGCTCGTGCTCCCGCTGCGGCGTTTTTGGGTGGAGTCGACGCGTTCGAGTAGCCAGGTGCGGCTCGACGTGGCGACCCAGCGTTTCTTGCCGTCGGTGGCGACGTGAGCGGAGCGGTGTGTGCCGTCGATGGTGAGCTCGAGGCGGCCGCCGTCAGCCGCGCGAGCTTCGACGTCGTGGGCGCGGCCGTCGACCACGACGCGCCAGCCGTTGCCGTGGCGTTCGACGGCGACGAGGTGCGGGGCTTGGTCGCCGGTGCGGTAGTGGTAGGTGGTCATCGGTCGGCTCGCTGGCCGAGGCGGAAGGTGTCGGTGCGGCGCCAGGGTCGCCAGGCGTCTTCGGTGGGCGTGCTCACGCCGGTGGCGGTCGCGCCAATGCCGCTACCCAGCGAGTCGGCGAGGGCGGCGGCGATGAGGACTTCGTCGGGCGGCACTTCCACCGCCGGCTGCCAGGCGCTCAGGTGGCGATCGATGAAGCGGGTGGTGGCGCCGCCCGCCCGGAAGATCTCGTGTCCGAGCACTTCCCGCAGGAACCGTAGATTGGTCGTGACACCCAGGATCACGTAATCGTCGAGTGCCCGCTCCATGCGACGGATGGCGCTTGCGCGATCCTCGGCGTGGACCACGAGCTTGGCGATCATCGGGTCGTAGTGGTGGGTGATGGCGTCGCCGCTCGCGACGCCGGAGTCGACGCGCACGCCGGGGCCGCGCGGCTCCGCCACGGTGAAGAGCGGGCCGGTATCGGGCAGGAAGCCGTTGGCGGGGTCTTCGGCGTAGACGCGACATTCAATGGCGTGGCCGCGTTGCGAGAGAGCGTTCTGATCGAACAGCAAGGGCTCTCCGGCGGCCACGCGAAGCTGCGCTTGGACCAGGTCGCGGCCGGTGACGAGCTCGGTGATCGGATGCTCGACCTGGAGGCGGGTGTTCATCTCCAGGAAATAGAACTCGTCGTTCGGGCCGAGCAGGAATTCGATCGTGCCGGCGTTTTCGTAGTTGCAAGCGCGCGCTGCGGCGACGGCGGCTTTCCCCATTCGTTCGCGCAGGTCGGCGCTCACCGCGGGCGACGGCGATTCCTCGACGATCTTCTGGTGGCGGCGCTGCACCGAGCATTCGCGCTCGAAGAGGTGCACGACGTGGCCGTGGCGGTCGGCGAGGACCTGGAACTCGATGTGGCGGGCTTCATCGAAGTAGCGTTCGAGGTAGACGCGGTCGTCGCCGAAGGCATGGGCGGCTTCGCGGCGCGCGCCACCCAAGGCTTCGCGCATCGAGGCGGCGTCGGGGACGACGCGCATTCCTTTGCCGCCGCCGCCGGCGACGGCTTTGACGAGTAGCGGGTAGCCGACGCGATCGGCGGCCGCGACCAGATCGTCGTCTTGCTGGCTTTCCTGGTAGCCGGGGACGATCGGCACGCCGGCTTTCGCCATGAGCGCTCGCGCAGGCGTCTTGTGTCCCATCGCGCGCATCGAGTCGCCGGTGGGACCGATGAAAGTGAGACCGACTTCGCGGACGGCGTCGGCGAAGGTGGGATTTTCGGAGAGGAACCCGTAGCCGGGGTGAATGGCATCGGCGCCGGTCTTTCGAGCGGCGTCCAGGATCTTGTCCTGGCGGAGGTACGACTCGGGCGCGGGCGCCGGGCCGATCTCGACGGCTTCGTCGGCCAGCCGGACGTGCATGGCCGTGCGATCCGCCTCCGAGTGAACGGCGACCGTGGGGATGCCGAGCTCGCGGCAGGCTCGCAACACGCGGACGGCGATTTCGCCGCGGTTGGCGATCAGGATTTTGCGGAAGAGCGGCATGAGCGGCGTTTACATGCGGAATACGCCGAACCTCGTTTTCGGTAGCGGGGCGCTCATGGTGACGGCGAGCGCCAGGCCCAGCACGTCGCGCGTTTCGGCGGGGTCGAGGATGCCGTCGTCCCAGAGGCGGGCGGTCGAATAATAAGGACTGCCCTCGACTTCGTATTTGTCGGTGATCGGCGCTTTGAAGCGCTCCTCTTCGTCGGCGCCCATGGCGGGCTTCTTCTCGCGGGCGAGCTGGTCGCGTTTCACCGTGAGCAGCACGTTCGCGGCTTGCTCGCCGCCCATCACGCTGATCCGCGAGTTGGGCCACATCCAGAGAAATCGCGGCGAGTACGCGCGGCCGCACATGCCGTAGTTGCCGGCGCCGAACGAGCCGCCGATCACCACGGTGAGCTTGGGAACCGCGGCGTTGGCGACGGCGTGCACCATCTTTGCGCCGTCCTTCGCGATCCCGCCTTGCTCGTATTCCTTGCCGACCATGAAGCCGGTGATGTTTTGCAAAAAGAGCAGCGGCACGCCGCGCGACGAGCACAGCTCGATGAAGTGCGTGCCCTTGAGCGCCGATTCGCTGAAGAGGATGCCGTTGTTGGCGACGATGCCCACCAGAATGCCGTGGATCCGCGCGAAGCCGGTGACTAGCGTGGTGCCGTAGCGCGCCTTGAATTCGCGAAATTTGCTGCCGTCGACGAGACGCGCGATCACTTCGCGGACGTCGTAGCTGGTCTTGAAGCTCTTGGGGACGACGCCGTAGAGCTCGGCGGTGTCGTAAATGGGATCTTCGACGGGAGCGAGATCGGCGTTCGACGCGGGTCGAGCGGGCAGGGTGGCGACGATGTCGCGCACCAAGTCGAGCGCGTGCTCGTCATCGACCGCGAAATGGTCGGCCACGCCCGAGAGCCGCGTGTGTACGTCGGCGCCGCCCAGCTCCTCGGCGGTGACGTCTTCTCCGGTGGCCGCTTTCACGAGCGGCGGGCCGCCCAGGAAGATCGTGCCCGTCCCTTTCACGATCACGGCTTCGTCGCTCATCGCGGGCACATAGGCGCCGCCCGCGGTGCACGACCCCATCACGGCGGCGATCTGCGGGATCCCCGCGCCGCTCATGCTGGCCTGGTTGAAGAAGATGCGGCCGAAGTCGTCGACGTCGGGGAAGACCTCGTCTTGCATCGGCAGGAAGGCACCGCCGGAGTCGACGAGATAGATGCACGGCAAGTGGTTTTCCGCGGCGATCTGCTGCGCGCGCAGATGCTTCTTCACGGTGAGCGGGTAGTAGGTACCGCCCTTCACCGTCGCGTCGTTGGCGACGATCAGGCACGGCTGCCGCGACACTTTGCCGATGCCGGTCACGATGCCGGCGGCGGGAGCGTCGCCGTCGTAGAGCTCGTAGGCGGCGAGACCGGAAAGCTCGAGGAACGGGGCGCCGGGGTCGAGCAGGCGATCGATGCGCGTACGGACGAAGAGCTTGCCCTGATCGGCGTGGCGCTTCTGGGCGCGCTCGCCGCCGCCCTGGCGGGCCTGCGCCAGCCGCGCCCGTAGCTCCCCGGCGAGCGCGCGCTGGTGCGCGGCGTTCTCCTGGAACTCCGGGTCGGTCGCGCGAATGCGCGATTCGAGCGTTTCCATGACGGGCACCGATGGTATGTGCGGGTTCGGCGGGGTGGCAACGGCGCTGGTGTCGGGCGCGATCGATCGACGCGCGCCGGGGACCGGCGCGCTCCAGGGGCAAAACGCGGGAGGAGCCGGCCGGTCTCCGGCCGCGGGGCCACCGCTGCGGACGCGACTTCACCGCCCGGGCGAGCGGTGCTACATCTGGAGCTGCCTCGCCGACCGGTTCGATCATCAGCGCGGGGCACGCGAGGTCCGTCGAGCCATGGATCCCAATGCCGGTCGCATCGTGCTGATCGAGGACGTGCCGTTCGCCGGCGCCGGGCTCAAGCGGCTGCTCGAGCTCTACGGCTACGAGGTTCGCCTCACCGGCGGCTACGACGGCGCGCTGGTCGAGTGCCGCGCGGGCGTGGCGCCCGCGGCGCTGATCGTGAACTTCAACGCTTCGCGCGCCGCGTGTTTGAAATTCCTCGACCAGGCCACCGGCGAGAAGGTGTTGGGCGGCGTGGGCGTGATCGCCATCGCGAAGCTCTCCGAGCTCGAGGACGGGGCGCTCTACGGCACCGGGATCAACGCCGCCGTGGACGTCAACGCGCTGCCCGAAGAGCTGGTCTTCCGCGTCAACGAGGCGCTTTTCGGCGGACGCGATCTGCGGCGCTACGCGCGGGTCTTCACCAACTTGCCCGCCAACTGCACGGTCGGAGATCGCAGCTTCGAGGGCCGCGTGACCAACGTCGGTCAGGGCGGTGCTTTCGTGCAGACCGACGTGCCCGTCGCGAGCGGCGAGAGCGTGCGCTTCCGGTTCCGCATGCCCGGGGCGGTGGTGGTCTCGGGTGAAGGTGACGCGCGCTTCGTGGTGCAGCGTGAGCCCGTGGCCGGTGCCATGCAGCTCTCCGGCTTCGGCATCCAATTCGGGAAGCTCGAAGGCAACGGCTCCGACTCGATCGCGCGCTTCGTGAACGAGGTGCAGGCGGAGCTGCGGATGTTGCTGGGGTAGCTCGTCCCGCGGGCGGCGGCTCGAGTCGCGCTCATGACGATTCGTTGCTACCGATCCGACCGGACGATCTCGGCCGGCGGCCTGAGTCTCGGCGCCGAGCCGCGGATCGTGGCTGTGGTCGCGGCACCCGACGTGGAGGCCACCGCGAGGAAGGCCGGCGCGCAGGGCGCCGACCTGATCGAAGTGCGTCTCGATCGCGACCCTCGCCTCGACCCGGAGCGTGCGCACGCGGCGGTCGTGGCGGCCAAGGCCGCCGCCGGCTTGCCGGTGATCGCCACGATCCGCCTCGCCGCCGAGCTGGGCGAGTGGTCCGGCTCCGAGGCCGCGAGGCTCGCGATCTTCGAGGCCGTTGCCCATGACGCGGATCTTCTCGACGTCGAGCTCGCGGCGCGCGAGATCCGCGAGCGCGTGGTCGAGCTCTGCGCGCGCGCCGGGAAGCTCTCGATTGCGTCGTGCCACGATCTGCAAGGAACCCCACCGGCCGCGACCATGACGGCGCTCGCGGCCGAGGCCGTGGTGGCGCTCGGCGCGGACGTGTTCAAGATCTGTCCGACGCCGCGCGGCCCCGTCGACGTCGCGCGGCTGCTCTCGTTCGTGCAGTCGTTTCGCGATCGCTACGAGCGTGCCCAGATCGTGGGCATGGCGCTCGGCGCCGAGGGGTCGACGAGCCGCATCATGGGCCCGGTGTTCGGCTCGTGCATGACCTACGGCTTCGTCGAAGGCGACGCGCCCGCCGCTCCCGGCCAGCTCTCGATCCGCGCGCTACGCGAGGCGTATTCGACGTCATCTTCGTGATCTTTGGCGGTGGTGTTGCTGCTGGTCAGGTCTCCGAGCGGTCGAGCCACTTCTCGACGTCGGGAGGTTGGAACGCCTGCAACCGCGCCAGCAATCGCGCGGGATCGGTGTCGACCAGCAGGCCGTTACGGTGGTCCGGATGTAGCAGCTCGCTCTCGACGGCCCGGTCGAGAAGTGCCACCAGCGGGCGGTAGTAGTCCTCGACGTCGAGAATGCCGCAGGGCTTCCGGTGAAAGCCGAGCTGGCCCCAGGTGAGCGTTTCGAACAGCTCCTCGAAGGTGCCGATTCCGCCGGGCAGCGCCACGAAGGCGTCCGAGAGATCGTGCATGAGCTGCTTGCGCTCGTGCATCGACTCGACGACGCGCAGCTCGGTCAAGCCGCGATGCGCCACCTCGCGCTCGACGAGCGAGCGCGGAATCACGCCGATCACGCGGCCGCCCGTGGCGAGCGACGCGTCCGCGAGGACGCCCATCAGACCGACGTTGCCGCCGCCGTAGACGAGGTCGATGCCTTGACGGGCGAGCTCGCGGCCCAGCGCCTCCGCCGCGTGAGCGAAGGCTGGCGACCGGCCCGTGCTCGAGCCGCAGAAGACGCAGACGCTGCCGATCCTGGGCGCGTTCATGCCCGCAAGAGTAGCGCGGAGGGCGGCGGTCCCTCGCCGCCGCAGCGTCACACCGGAATCGAGCGCTGCGGACGCGAGGGACCGCGTCCCTCCGATCCGCCCGATCCCGTTTGCCCGCGTCGCGCGGCCGTGGTGCAATCGATGCTCTCGCCATCCCGGCTCGGAGCAGCTCGTGACGGTACCGCTCGATACGCTCATCAACGTCGCGATCGGCCAGGGGATGGCGCTCGCCGCCGCCCGGGACATCCAGGCGCGCGAGTCCGGCCTCTTGTGCGAGAGCTTCGGCTACGCGGTGGGGTTTTCCGTCGCGTGCTTCGCGCCGCTCGGGCTCTATCTCTTCTGGGCCTATCCCGACTGGAGTGTGATGTACGCAGTGAGGCTCACGCCGGAGCGCGCCGCGACGCTCAAGTGGGTGGTTCCCTGGCTCTACGTCGCGGCTTGCACCGGTGGTTATGCGCTCGCGCATCACGACGTCCGCCGCGGTCACGTGGCTCGGGCGCGCGTCCTGCTGGTGGTGACACTGCTGGTCGAGAGTGCCATCACGCTGGGCGGCTCGATCCGGTTGTCCCGAGTGGGGACGGCTCAGGCGTTCAGCGACGGCTCGGCCCCGGCGCTCTGGCAGGACCCGCTCGGGCCGCTGCTCGTGAGCGTGGGCTCGCTCTTCGCGCTGAGCCTCGCCTTCCTGGTGACGAGGCTCCTCGAGCGGGGCCGGAAAACCGGCGTTTCGGCCGCCTGAGCCGCCCCGACTCGAAGTACACTCTGCGGCGGCCGCCCGGACCTCCGGAGCCGCGACCGCCGTGTCCACGACGATCCACCTCGACGCGCGCTCGATCCAGTCCACGGGCCGGAGCTGCCCGAGCTGTGACGGCTCGCTGACGCCCGGTCTCGAGACCTGCCCGCACTGCGGCGTGTCGCTCAGGATGCCGGACCCTCGCGAGGGGCTCGAGCTGGGGGAGCGTTACCGGCTCGAGCGCGAGATCGGGCACGGCGGCACCAGCGTCGTGTACCGCGCGCACGACCGGGTGGCCGATCGGGCGGTCGCGGTGAAGGTGCTCGATTCGGCGCACATGCGCGATCCCAGCGCCGTCTCGCGGTTCCGCGAGGAGGTCACCAAGGCACGCGACATCCGCCATCCGCACGCGGCCGAGATCTACGACTTCGGCCAGATGGACGACGGCACGCTCTACATGGTGATGGAGCTGGTGCGCGGCGGGAACCTCGCCGACTTGCTGGAGCGCGACGGTGCGATGGCCGAGATGCGCACCATCCGGCTCATGAAGCAGGTGGCCGACGTGGTCGGCGCCGCGCACCGTCAGGGTCTGGTCCATCGCGACCTGAAGCCCGAGAACATCATGGTCGAGCCGAGCCGGAACGGCATCGAGGACTGGGTGCTGGTGCTCGACTTCGGGATCGCCAAGGCGCGCGGCACGCAGCCCACCAACAACACCAAGAGCGGGGTGCTGATCGGCACGCCTTTCTACATGTCGCCCGAGCAGTGCCAGGGGAAGCCGCTCGACGCGCGCAGCGACATCTACGCGCTGGGCGTCGTGATGTACGAGATGCTCACCGGCCAGCGGCCGTTCGACACCAACTCGGACTCGGTGATCCCGCTGCTCATGAAGCACATCGAGGAACGGCCCCGGCCGATGCACGCGGTCAAGCCCGACCTGGTGGTGAGCCGCGAGCTCGAGCGGCTCATCATGGGAGCGCTCTCCAAGGACCCCAACTGGCGTCCCGCCAACGGCGCCGAGCTCTACGCCGCACTCGATCGCGTGGAGCGCATCAACCTCGGCAAGAACTTTCCCCGCACGCCGCGCACGGCCGACGAGCTGCGCCGCGCGGTGAGCGATCGCCAGCGCCGCTCGCACCTGGCGCGCGGTGGCGAGCTCGATCCGCACGGCGCGTCGCACGCGCGCCGGCGGCGCGCCTCGCGTGGCGTGCTCGTGCTGCTGGTCGCGTGCGCGTCGGCGGGAGGCTGGTGGTTCACGTCCCGACACCCGCGTCAGGCCGAGGCGCCGGAGGTGCCCGCGCCGCGCGAGGGCGGCCCGGTCATTCGCGCGTCGTTGCCGCGCGGCCCAGCCGAGCCCGTGTCCGACGCCGTGCCGAAGCCGCTGCTCGCGTTGCCCCGGCCGTCGGTCGACGTCGCGGCGTCGCTGGAGCTGGGGCGGCAGGCCCTCGCCGCGAACCGATGGGCGGAGGCGGCCGAGCATTTCGAGCAAGCGCGCTCCGGCGACCCGCGGAACGCCGAGGCGTGGCTCGGCTTGGGGCGCGCCACCGAGCAGCTCGGCCGGCCGCGCGACGCGGCGGCTTATTTTCGCAAGGTCCTGGAGATCGCGGGCCAGGATCCGCGTGCAAGCTCGTTCGCGTATCAGGCGGAGAAGCACGTCACGGAGATCGACCGGGTCGAGAACCTGCTGCGCGCCGGGCGCAAGTCGGCGGCCGCGGGCCGCGACGCCGAGGCGATCGTCTCGTTTCGCGATTACCTTCAGAATCGGCCCAACGACGGTCCCGCGCACCTCGAGCTGGGGCGGGTGCTGGCGCGATCCGGGCGTTTGGTCGACGCCGAGGTGACGTTGCGCGAAGCCATCCGCCTCGAACCCTCGGATGCCGCGGCCCACCACGAGCTGGGTGCCGCGCTGCTGTCGCTCAATCGGCGCACCGAGGCGGTCGACGAGCTCAAGATGGCTCTGGATCTCGATCCGGCACGGGAGGACACCAAGCGTTACCTGGCGCTGGCGCGAAATGGCGGTTCACCGTCCCGGTGAGCCGCAGCGGAGGTCACGATGCGACGACGCGTGTTGCAGGTTGGGGTGGCAGTCCTGCTGCTGCTGGCAGCCGCACCGGCGGCGCGGGCGCACGAGGGCTTCGGACTGAGCCCGTTTCTGGGAGTCGCGTGGGATACCGGAGGCGGCGACAACTCACCGTCGCTGATGGCAGGCGCGAATCTGACCTACGGATTCACCGACTGGCTGGGAGTGGGCGCCGGTTACAGCCGCATCTTCACGCCCGGGAATCGCGATCTGCCGGACACCAATTTCGTCGGCTTGCGCGGCATCCTCAGCCTGCCGCTCGGCCCGATCGAGCCGTACGTCGCCGCCGGCCCGGGCTATTACTGGGAGGTAGCCGGGCCGCACGACGGAAGCGGTGTGTACTTCGATGCGGCGGCGGGGATCGGGGTCAACGTCGTGGTTGTCCGGGTGAGCGGCGAGGTCTCCTATCGCGCGCTCGACGACGGCCACGGTTACTTCGCGCCGGGTGTGTGGGCGAGCATCGGCTTCTGAGTTCCCCGGGGGGCTTTCCAACCCCCGGCCCCACGAAAAGCGCGGTTTTCGTGAGGCCCCACCCCCAAATCCGGCGCGACTCCGCGCCGACCGGAACCACGGTTCGACAACGCCTGCCTACCGATTGCTTCACAGACTCTGAGTTGCCGCGAGCGGCTGTTCCAGCCCCCGCCCCGTCCGGGGTGGATCCGGCCGGGGACCCACCCCGAGTCGGCTCGCGTTGCTCGCCGCGCGCCTGCCGGCGCGTTGCATCTGCTTCGACCCACCGCCACAACGGGGGAGGCCGCGTTTTCGCGCGCGAAGCTCCGGACTGGATTTTCCGGTTTCAAGCTTCGGGCTATAGTGCCGCGGCTCGGGCAGGGTTCGGGCGCGGGAAGAGATGAGCGCAGATCGACGGTGGGTCGGGTGTTTCGCGGTCGTCGTGCTGACGGCCGGGTGTGCGATGTCGGTCGGCTCGACCGATGCGCCGGAGCCCAGCGCTGCCTCGGCTCAACCGCCCCCGGCCGCGACGGGAGAGCCAGCACCCCCGCCGCCGGCCCCGACGGCGTCGCGTCCAGCACCGGCTGAGCCCAAGTTTTCCGTGCAGGTTTCGAGCATCGTGAACGAGCGAGCCGCCAGGCAGGCGGCGCAGGGCCTTGCCGACCGAGGTTTTCCCTCGTACGTCATGACCACACCGGCTTCGGGGAAGACCTACTACCAGATCCGAGTGGGACCGTTCGGCGATCGCGACAGCGCGGACGCGATCGCGGCGACGCTCAAGAATCTCGGTTACTCGACGTGGATCGTGACGGAGTGACCGGGCGTCGCGCACTCTCCCCAACGCCCGCTCGCGCCGCTCAATCACCCGACCCCTGAAGTCCTGGCTACCCCTTTGCTCTCGATACGTGAAGCTCCGATGGTGCAACCGTTGATGCGTGCCAGGTCCCGAGCCGCGAGCGCGCTCCTGTGCGCGGTCGCGCTGGGATCGGGCGGCTGCGCCGTGGCGTTCGCGCCGCCGCTCGATTCCTGGGATTCGCCCGCTCCACAGGCGCCCTCTGCGGCGGATGCGGGCGGGACGTCGCGGTGGTCCATCTCGATTCAGCCCGATACCGACGACGCGTCGGCCGAGAACGCGCCAGCCGCAGTCGCGGCGGCGGAGACCAAGCCGCAAGCGGCTCCGGCGGCGCCTGAACCCACGGCTCCGAAGGCAGCGACTCCGAAGGCCACGGCTCCGAGCGTCGAGCCGCCGAAGGCGGCCATGGCCGTCCGGCCCGACCCCGAAGCCGCGACCTCCGTGGCTTCGGTAGTCTCGGCTCCCCCTTCGACTCCGCTCCCGCCCTCCCCGGTCGCGGCGCCCGGAGCCCCGGAAAAGACGAACGAGGCCGCCGGCGACGGCCTTCCGACCTACGTCTCTCCGCGCTCGAAGCCGGCGCATCCGGTCGAGGAGGCACAGCGCTACGTGGTCCAGCCGCCCGCCACCGGCGGTGGTGAGTCGCGCGAAGCGGGCGATGCCGGTCCGGACGACGAGCTGCTCGATCCCGAGTACCGGATCGGCGTCGAGGATCTGCTCGACGTGTCGGTGCTGGGCGAGCCCGATCTCCAGCACGTGACGCTGCGCGTTTCGCCGCGGGGCACGGTCGACTTTCCCTACGCGGGCACGATCCCGGCGGCGGGCCTCTCGGTCGACGAGTTCCGCGGCGGGCTGGTGCAGAAGCTCGACGACTACTACGTCGCGCCGCAGGTGACCGTGTTCCTGCGCGAGTACCGCAGCCGCATGGTGCACATCCTGGGCGAGGTGCCGCGTCCCGGCCCGTTCAAGCTCACCCACCGCAACACGCTCATGGAAGTGCTGAGCCGCGCTGGCGGCTTCACACCGCTCGCCGACAAGAGCGCCGTGCAGATCATCCGTCAGGACTCGGCCGGAAAGCGCGTGATCCGCGTGGACGTGAACCAGATCATCGACGACGGCCGCCTCGACCTCGACATCCCGGTCGAGTCGGGAGACGTCATCAACGTGCCGGAGCGGTTCTTCTGATGGCGATGGGAAACGAAGGTTTCGCGGCGGCGCCGAAGGGCGTGGCAGCGCCGCCTGGGCCCGAGATCCACCTCGGCGACTACCTCGGCGTGCTGGGGCGGCGCTGGAAGTGGGTCGTGGGCTTCACGGTGATGGCGCCGGTGCTGGTGATCGCGTTCTGCCTGGTGGCGCCCAAGAAGTACACGGCGAAGGCCACGGTGCTGATGGAGACGTCGGACGTGAGCGCCGGCACCTTCACCAGCGAGCTGGTCACCGCGGGGAAGCAGGATCTCTATTCGCGCGCGCAGTTCTACACCACCGAGCGCAACCTGATTCAGAGCCGCACCAACCTGAAGTCGGTGGTCGACGACGCCGACCTCTGGAACCGCTGCAAGATCGACGGTCCCGATCCGGTGGAAATGCTCGACAAGGCCGTCGACGTGAAGGGCGACGCCACCAGCAAGATCACCGAGGTGAGCCTCACGCACAAGAACGCCAAGTGCGCCTCCGACCTGGCCAACGCGGTGATCGATTCGTACGTCCGCACCAACCTCGATCTGGTGCGCAGCAAGTTCAGCGACGACGTCGCGAGCCTGGCCCCGCAGCTCGACAAGCTGCGCGCCGACTTCACGGCGAGCCTGCAGCAGGGCGAGGACTACAAGGAAGAGAACGGCCTGGTGAACCTCGACGCTCCGGCGGGCGAGGACATGAAGCACATCGCCGATCTCGAGGCGGCGCTCACCCAGGCGCAGGTGGCGCGGATCCAGGTCGAGAAGCGCTACGAGCAGGCGCGGCATTACGCCGGCGATCCGGCGCGCGTCGCGAACCTGCCTGACGCGCTCGCCGATCCGGTCGTGTCGAAGCTCCGTCAGGCCTACATCCAGGCGCAGGCCGAGGAGGCCGATCTCAGCCAGCGCTACCGGGACAAGCACCCCAAGATGCTGCAGGTTCGGGCGCAGCTCGACGAGCTGTCGAAGCGCATGAAGGAGGAAGTCGCCCGGGTGGTGGACGGGCTCGATCTCGAGCACCAGGGCGCAGTCCAGCGCGAGCAAGCGTTGCAGCAAGAGCTCGAGGTGGCGCGGCAGGGTGCCCGCGACAAGAGCGCCCGCGCCTACCAGGCGCACGTGTTTTCCGACGAAGCTCAGGCACGCCGCACCATCTTCGACGAGGTCTCGGGACGGGTCATCGAGGCGCGCATCGTCGCGAACATCAAGGCGAACAACGTGCGGGTGGTCGACCGCGCGGAGACTCCCAAGAAGCCGAGCTTCCCCGACACCCGTCTCTACACGCTGCTCGGCGCGGCGGTCGGTCTGGTGCTCGGCCTCACCGCTGCGTTCTCGAGCGCGGCGCTCGATCGGACCGTGCACGGCTTGCGCGATCTGGGGCGCAAGAGCGCCTTGCCGGTGGGCGAGCTGGTGCCGGCGAGCCGGGTGCTCGCTCAGCCGCGCGGCGCCGCGTCGGGAGACGCGCCCGCCGCCGTGAGCGGTGCGTTCGCCCGGATCGCGGCGCTGGTCGAGCTGGAGCGGGCGCGGCGCATGCCGACCTTCGGCTCGTGCCAGGTGGTCACCGTCACCGGCTGCGCCGGCGGCGAAGGCGCCACCACGATCGCGATCGGCCTGGCGCGGGCCGCGGCGGCCGCGGGCCGTCGGGTCCTGGCGGTCGATGCGCACCCCGGTTCGGGCGCGCTGGGCCGCGAGCTGGGCAGCGAGGCGAAGGCGGGACTGGCCGAGTGGGTGGGCGGAAGCTCGACCCTCGAGTCGCTTCGCCAGTCGAGCCCGATTCCGGGTGTGAGCGTGCTCTCTGCGGGTGCCGTGGCCGGGTCCTCGACCCTGATCCGGCCGGACCGGATTCAGGCCGCGTTTGCCGGGGTAGGCTCGGCGCACGATCTGGTGGTGCTCGACGCCCCTCCCGTGACAGAGTCGGCCATCACCCAGGTGCTGGCGCGCTTCTCGGACCTGGTGCTGGTGGCCGCCGAATCCGATCGCACTACCCAGGACCAGCTCGACGAGGTCGCGCGCGAGCTCGGGCGGATCGAGCCGGTCGCGGCGCGCGTGATCCTGAACCGCGCCATCTGAGAGATACCGCCGATGGATACGCCCACGCCGCAACACCGCAAGGTCACGGTGCTCGGGGCGGGGCTCGCGGGCATGAGCTCGGCCGCGGAGCTCGCGCGCTCCGGCGTGCCCGTCACCGTTCTCGAGCGCGACCCGGTGGTGGGCGGCCTCGCCAAGAGCTTGAAGCGCAACGGCTACACGGTCGATCTCGGCCCGCATCGCTTTCATGGCGAGCCCGGCGTGGTCCAGCACTTCAAGGACCTGATGGGGGACAACCTCGTCGAGAACAACCGCAAGAGCCGGATCTGGATGATGAACCGGTTCTTCTTCTACCCGCTGCGCGTCGAGAACGTGCTGATGCAGCTGCCGCGCACGATCCTGCTCAAGATCCTGGTCGACTACGTGGTGGCGCGGGCGAAGCAGCTGGTCCGACCCAAGCCGGACCTCTCGTTCGAGGACTGGGTCACCCACCGCTTCGGCAAGACGCTCTACACGATCTTCTTCGACGTCTACACCGAGAAAACCTGGGGCTTGCCGTGCAAGCAGATCTCGTCCGACTGGGCGAGCCAGCGCATCAGCCTCCTGAGCCTCGGCGACGTGATCAAGAAGACGCTCCAGCCCAAGCAGAAGCCGCAGCCGCGAACCTACGTTTCCTCCTTCCACTACCCGAAGGAGGGCGGCGTCGGCGCGATCTGCGCGGCCTATCGCGGGCAGGTCGAGGGCGTCGGCGGCAAGGTCGTGACCAACATCCGCATCGAGAAGGTGCGGACCGACGGTCAGCGCATCACCTCGATCGTGTATCAGAACGGGGATCTACGTGAGGTCGACACGCCCGGGCACGTGATCAGCTCGATCCCGCCGCAGGTGCTGCTCAAGCTCCTCGATCCCGGCCCTCCAGCCGAGATCCTCGAGCATGCCGCCAAGCTCCAGCACCGCAGCCTGGTGTTCGTCTACGTGGTGATGGCACGCGAGCGACTCACCGACGATCACTGGGTGTACATCCCGGAGAAGTCGCGGCTCCTGAATCGCATCAGCGAGGCCAAGAATTTCAGCCCCGACAACGCCCCGGAGGGCCACACCGCGGTGTGCGCCGAGATCACCTGCGTCCTGGGCGACGAGATCTGGAAGGCCGAGGACGCCTGGCTCGGCGAGCGCGTGGTGCAAGAGCTCGCCGACATGGGCTTCCTCAAGAAGAAGGAAGTGGTCGACACCTTCGTGCACCGCGAGCCGCAGGGTTATCCGGTCTACGAGATCGGCTACCGCGAGCACCTGCAGGCGCTCCTCGACCACTTGCACTCGTTCCAGAACCTGCTGGTGATCGGCCGCCAGGGCCTCTTCCGCTACAACAACATGGATCACTCGGTGACCATGGGTCAGCGGGCCGCGCACACGGTTCTGGGCCGGATCGAGGATTTCGCCGGCGTCGCCGCGAGCGGCGACTACTTCGACTGAGTTTCCTCGGGGGCTTTCCAAGCCCCCGCCCCATCCGGAGTAAATTCGGATGGGGCCCCACCCCAAATCCGGCGCGACGACGCGCCGCCGCGCCTCTGGCGCGGGACCGGTTCGGTCGATTTCTTCACACGCTCTGAGTCTCCCGGGGGGCTGTTCCAGCCCCCCGCCCCGACAAAAGTGCGATTTTTTCGGGGCCCCACGCCCGAGTCGGCTCGCGTCGCTCGCCGGGCGCCTCTCGGCGCCGGCCGGAGATCCGCGTGAGCAGTCGGTTCGGGGAGGAGGGCGAGTGGAAGGGCCCCCGAACCGACTGACCAGGAATTCCTCATCACACGATCCGAGCCTTGCGGGGGCTCATTCAATTCCACCACTTCCGATCCGGCACATCGGCGCCACCGTGCGTTCACACGCGCGGGGTTAGAATGCGCGCACCTGAGCGTTGCCCAGCCAGCCCATGACGCGAGCCGACACCCAAGCACCGCTACGCACGGCCGCCGAACGCACGGGGCGGCTGCGCCGGCCGCGGCGCACCGCGGATCTGCGCGCCGTGCCGCGCGACGCGGCGCACGCCGCCGGCTCGGGCGGCGCCCCTGCCCGGCGCGGAGTACGGGTCGCCGCGATCGACGTCGGCTCGAACTCGATCCACATGATCGTGGCCCAGGTCGAGGCGGACGGCCGGTTCCGGGTGCTCGACCGCGCCAAGGAGATGGTGCGGCTCGGCGCGCGCACCTTGAACCACGGCGCGCTCTCGGCGGAGGCCATGCGCAAGGGCCTGAGCACGCTCGCGTCGTTCAAGACGCTCGCCGAGCGCCAGGGCGCGCAGCGCATCCGCGCGGTCGCCACCAGTGCCGTGCGGGAGGCCAACAACGGCGGCGATTTCGTGCGCCGGGTCTACGAGGAAGTCGGGCTGCGCATCAAGGTGATCCCGGGCCGCGAGGAAGCGCGGCTCATCTACCTGGGCGTGCGCCAGGCGATCGACCTGCGCGGCGAGCCGACGCTGATCGTGGACGCGGGCGGCGGCAGCGTCGAGCTGATCCTGGTCGAGAACGGCGAGCCGGCCGAGCTGGTGAGCCTCAAGATCGGCCTCGCGCGCGTCTCGGAGAAGTTCCTGCCCAAGGACAAGGTCGATCCCGCCGGTGTCGAGGCGCTGGAGACGCACCTGGCGAGCGAGCTCGACCCGGTGCTCGCGCGGTTTCGCGCGCGCGGAGTCAGGCGCGTGATCGGCACCTCGGGCACGCTGCTCAACCTGGTGGCGATGGCGTCCTGGAGCGGCAAAGAGAGCAACGAGGCGCTCGACGGAATCTCGGTCGCGCCCGAGACCATCGGCCGGCTGCGGCGCAAGCTCGCCAAGAGCGACCGCGAGAAGCGGCTCGAGATCAAGGGCATCGACGCCAAGCGCGTCGACCTGGTGGTGGCGGGCGCCGTGCTCGCCGATCTGGTGCTCACCAAGCTCGACGCCCGCGAGCTGATTGCCTGCACCTACGCGCTGCGGGAGGGGGTGCTCTTCGACCACGTGGCGCGCCATCAGCGCGGCATCGAGGAGGCGCAGCGCTTCTCCGACATTCGCCATCGCAGCGTCGCCCGTCTCACCCGTCACCTGGGCGAGCCCAACCCGCACGGACAGCACGTGGCGGCGCTGGCGCTCGAGCTCTTCGATCAGCTGCGCGAGCCGCTCGGTCTCGGCGGAGTGGCGCGCGACTGGCTCGAGTTCGCGGCGCTGCTCCACGACATCGGCCATCACATCAGCCACAAGAACCACCACCGCCATTCGTACTACCTGATCACCAACGGCGAGCTGCTCGGATTCCGTCGCGACGAGATCGAGATCATCGCGCAGGTGGCGCGCTATCACCGGAAGAGCGTGCCCAAACCCTCGGACGGCAGCTACGGGATGCTGTCGAAGCGCGAGCGACAGATCGTGCGTGCCCTGGCTGCGTTGCTGCGAGTCGCCGACGGGCTCGATCGCAGCCACTACGGTGTGGTGCGCCACGTGACCGTGGTACGCCGCGACCGGCGGGTGATCCTCGAGCTTGCGACCGGCGGCGACGATTCGGCACTCGAGGAAGGCGAGGCGCGCAGCCGTGCGGGCCTGCTGGAGGAGCTGCTCGGCGAGGTCGTGACGTTCCGCGTGGTCGGTTGAGGTCGCGGTGGTGGGTGAGGATCCGCGCGCGAGCGGCGCGGTGGAGCCAGCCGACTCGCTCGCCGCGGCGGCGCGCAAGGCGGTCGCGGCGCAGCTCGCGAAGCTCGAGCAGCACGAGCCGGGGACACGGCTCGGGCTCGACGCCGAGGAGCTTCATCAGATGCGCGTCGCCACGCGCCGGTTGCGCGCCGCCGCGAGGTTCTTCGAGCCCGCGTTCCGGGTCTCGACTCGGCGCGCGCTGGCGGTCGAGCTGCGCTGGCTCGCCGGTCTGCTCGGCGCGGTGCGTGACCTGGACGTGCAGCTCGAGCTGTTGACAGTGAGACACTCGGCGTCCGGCGCCGGCGGTGGCGCGGAGCACGATTCCTCCGCGGAGCCGGGTGCCTCGTCCGGCGATCCGCTCATGGCCGAGCTTCGCGAATGGCTCGCGGACGAGCGCGACGCACGACGCGCGGAGCTCCAGGGCGCGCTCGACTCGGTGCGCTACAGGCGTTTGCTGGCACGGCTCGACGCGATCGCTCGCGGACGCGAGCGGCTGCTGGTGATGGCGGAGCGCTCGCCGGTCGCCGTGCACGGCGCGGCGGCGGTGGAGAAGGCCCAGCGCCGCGTGGTGAAGCACGGCCGACGGATCGGCAAGCAGCCCCGGGCCGAGGAGCTCCACGAGCTGCGCATCCGCGCCAAGCGGCTGCGTTACGTGCTCGAGATGGTGGCGGCTCTGACGGGCCGCTCCGGGCGGCGGCTGGTCCGAGACCTGGCCGAGCTTCAGGAGGTGCTGGGAATGCACCAGGATGCGTGTGTCGCGTGGGACGTGCTGACGCGCTTCATCGAGGCGGCCGATCCCGACGAGGCCGCGATGCGCGCGGTGGGCGTCGCCCCGGCCCTCGCCCGCGAGCACCAGCGCGCGCTCTCGGCGCGCGCGTCGTTCGCGAGAGCCTGGAAACGCTTCGCCGGCAAGCGCACCGCCCGCCACCTGGACGAGATCCTCGACCGCCTGCGTGCACCGGAGATGCGCCAGACGCTGGTTCGGCGATAGAACCAACACCGGGGTTCGGGCGAATGCTGCAGGAGGGGTGACCTCCATGGAGGCAGTCATGTCAGAGCGGATGTTGCGGCGCGAATTCCTCACGGCGGCTGGCAAGGTGGTGCTGGTGATTCCCGCGGCGGCGTTCCTAGCCAATTGCGGCGGATCGAGCTCGGGGATGAACCAGCAAGGCAACAGCCTCACCGTCACCTCCAGCTCGACGCTCGGTCACAACCACAACCTGTCCGTGCCGTTCTCGGACATCGACCAGCCACCGGCCGGCGGCGTCGAGCTGTCGACCAGCACGGCCTCGCCCTACGGCATCGGCACCCATTCGCACGTGGTCACGCTTTCGACCGACGATCTGACCAGCATCATGAACGGCGGCGCCGTCTCCGTGGACACGTCCACCGTGAGCGATCACCACCATTCGTTCACGATCCAGATGGGCTGAGCGTCTCGTCAGGATGGGTGCTGGAAGCTGAGCGACCAGGTCACGGTCGCGGGCGCGGCGACGTGGAAGCGAACGCGCACCAGCAGCGGCGTTCCGTCGTCGGTGCTCACGTCCAGCGCCTCCGGGCCGAGATTGGCGTGGGCGAGCGTGTAGCCCGCGGGCACGTGGAACGTGAGTACGTGCTCGAACGGCGCGAAGTCGGTGCCCGGGACAGCTGCGATATCCCCGCTCAGCGTGAGCGACGCGTCGTCCCAGCGCACGTTCGTGAGGTCGGTCGCACCTTGTGAGATGTGGCGGTTGGTGCTCAAGAGCTGTGGCCGGTCCAGCTCTTCGCGCAGCGCCACCGCCCAGGCGCTCTTGGGATCGAGGGTCGGCTCGAGCCGGCCGTTGATCTCGCCCAGAAAGCGATCGCTCCAGAACTCGTAGGCGAGGTAGCGCTTCGCCGGATCGAGCCCCAGCTCGGCGAGATCGGCGCCCACGGTGCGCGGGCCGGTGGCCGTCGGCGTGTACGGGTTCGTGGTGAGATCGCGATTCGTGCCCCAGTGGAAGAGTCCCACGACGGTCCAGTGCTCCCAGTCGGTCTGGACCGGCAGCGACCACACCTCGGGCACGTCGCGGGTGAACAGGTCGATCGGCCGCGAGGTGTGTCCCTGGGTCGGCAGGATGCGGCGGATCGCGTCGATCCACTCGGGCTTCATCTCGAGC
>CAZYWA010000009.1:31973-37455 GCA_964650975.1 uncultured bacterium | reverse complement strand
CTTCCTCTACACGCTGGTCGGCAGCCTCTTGATGCTGGTCGCGATCGTGAAGCTGGCGCTCGTGACCGCCGACCTCTCCGGCGGACGGCTGTCGTTCGATCTGGTCGATCTCATGGCCTCGCACAACCGGCTCACGCCGCACCTGCAAGGCTGGCTCTTCGCCGCGTTCGCGCTCAGCTTCGCGATCAAGGTGCCGCTCTTCCCGTTCCACACCTGGCTGCCCGACGCGCACGTCGAGGCGCCCACCGGCGGCTCGGTGATCCTGGCCGGCATCCTCCTCAAGATGGGAACGTACGGCTTCCTGCGCTTCGCGATGCCGCTCTTTCCGGTGGCCGCCATCAACGCCGCGCCGTGGATCTTCGCCCTCGGCGGGATCGGGATCGTGTACGGCGCGTGGGTCGCGAGCGTCCAGCAGGACGTGAAGAAGCTGGTCGCGTACTCGAGCGTCAGCCACCTGGGCTACGTGATGCTGGGCCTCTTCGTGCTCAACGTCGAGGGCATGCAGGGCGCGCTCTTGCAGATGATCAACCACGGTCTCTCGACCGGGGCGCTCTTCTTCCTGGTGGGGATGATCTACGACCGCCGCCACACCCGCGACCTCGACGCCTTCGGCGGCCTGGCGAAGGTGATGCCGGTTTACGCGGCGCTCTTCCTGGTGGTGACGCTCTCGTCCATCGGCCTGCCCGGCCTCAACGGATTCTGGGGCGAGTTCCTGGTGCTCACCGGCACCTTCCAGGCGTCCAAGTGGCTGGCGCTGGTCACGGCGAGCGGCATGATCTGGGGCGCCGTCTACATGCTGACCGCGTACCAGCGGGTGTTCTTCGGCCCCATCACCAGGGACGAGAACCGGACGCTGGTCGATCTCGGCAAGCGCGAGATCGCGATCGTGCTCCTGATGCTCGCGCCGTGCGTGTGGATCGGCATCTATCCGGACGCGATCTTGGGGCGCGCCGAGGCCGACCTGACGCAGGTCGCCGAGCGCGCCCACAAGGACTACGCCGAGGTCGTGGGCGGGCCGACGCGAAGCGCCATCGAAGGCATGCAGCGGCGACTGGCCGGCACCGACAATCCCTGATCGATCCTTTCACCGGAGCCTCGCAGCCGTGCACTTTCCGCCCGTTCCCTTCGACTGGGTCGCCGTCGCACCGGTGGCGGTGCTCTCCGTCGGCGCGGTCGGCGTGCTACTGCTCGACGCCTGGAGCAAGAGCCGCAACCTACTGATCACGGCCGGCTCGGCGGCGCTGGTGCTGGTCGCGGCGCTCGCGTGGATGATCTGCCCGCTCGCGGCGCACGCCACCGCGGGGGACGCCCGCAGCTTCACCGGGATTCTGGTCGTCGACGGCATGGGTGTCTTCGTGACCTCGGTGTGCATCCTGGCGGCGCTCGGCACGATCGCGATGGCGCCCGCGTATCTCGAGCGCGAGGGCATGCGCGCCGGCGAGGTCTACGCGCTGGTGGTGTTCGCGGTGGCCGGCATGGCGGTGCTCGCGATGGGCACCGACCTGATGGTGCTGTTCCTGGGGCTCGAGGTGATGAGCCTCTCGATCTACGTGCTGGCCGGCTACCACCGCGCCGCCACCGGCTCGATCGAGGCGGCGCTCAAGTACTTCCTGCTGGGAGCCTTCGCGTCCGCGATTTTCCTCTACGGCATCACGTTCCTCTACGGCGCGGCCGGCTCGGTGCGTCTCGATGCGATCGCACGCGCGGTCGCCGGCGGGAACCCGAATGCGATGCGGCTCGCGCAGATCGGGCTGGCGCTCTTGCTGACCGGTCTCGGCTTCAAGATCGCGGCGGTGCCGTTCCACCTGT
The DNA here is from genome assembly GCA_964650975.1 of uncultured bacterium. Classification (GTDB taxonomy): domain Bacteria; phylum JADJOY01; class JADJOY01; order JADJOY01; family JADJOY01; genus CAZYWA01. The sequence continues at coordinate 35,646 of CAZYWA010000009.1, read as the reverse complement.
GGACACCCGACGTCTACCAGGGCGCGCCGACACCGGTAACGGCGTTCATGTCGTCTGCGGTCAAGGCCGCCGCGTTCGCGATGGCGGTGCGGATCCTGCGCGCCGGCTTCGGCCAGCAGCCGGCGCTCTGGGTCCCGGCGGTCGCCTGGCTCTCGATCCTGACGATGGTGGTCGGCAACCTGGCGGCGCTGGTGCAGCGCGACCTGAAGCGCATGCTCGCCTACTCGTCGATCGCCCACGCCGGGTACCTGCTGGCGGGCGTCGCCTCCCGACATCCGGCCGGCACCACCGCCGTGCTCTTCTACCTGGGCACGTACCTGGCCGCGAACATCGGAGCGTTCGCGGTGCTCATCGCGATCGGCGAGATCGGCGAACGCAATCTGACCCTCGACGACGTCGCCGGGCTGGGGCGAACCCGCCCCGGGCTCGCGTTCGCGCTCTCGGTGTGCTTGCTGTCGCTGGCGGGAATTCCGCCCACGGCCGGCTTCACCGCGAAGTTCCTGATCTTCCGCGCGGCGCTCGACTCGGGTCTGATCGGCGTGCCGGTGCTCCTGGCGCTCACCAGCGCCTTGAGCCTGGGCTACTACCTGGTGGTGATCGTGAAGATGTACATGGCCGAGCCGCCGCGCGAGTACCGGACCTCTCCCGCCACCGCCGGTGTGCGGCTGGTGCTCATCGCGTCGGTGGTGAGCGTCTTCGGGCTCTTCCTTCTGCCGTCGATGGTTCAGGGGATCGCCGAGCAAGCGGCGATCCCGCTGCCCTGAACCTCGCGAGGAGCACCTCCCATGGCTGACACCGCTTCCCTCTACGATCTCACCGTCCCCTCGCTCGCGGGCCAGCCGGTGCCGATGAGCACGTTCGCCGGCAAGGTCACGCTGTGCGTGAACGTCGCGAGCGACTGCGGCTACACCCCGCAGTACAAGGGACTGCAGAAGCTCCAGGAGACCTACGGCCCGCGCGGCTTCGCGGTGCTCGGTTTTCCCAGCAACGAGTTCGGCGCGCAAGAGCCGGGCTCGGCGGCGCAGATCCAGAGCTTCTGCGAGACCAAGTTCGGCGTGACCTTCCCGATGTTCGAGAAGCTCGCGACCCAGCCGGGACCGAGCCAGTCGGCGGTCTACGAGTTCCTGACCGCGGGCGGCGACGTGCCCGACTGGAACTTCTGCAAGTACCTGGTCGACAAGTCCGGCAAGGTCGTCGCGTTCTACAAGAGCGCGGTGAGCCCCAAGGACCCCGCGCTCAACTCCGCGATCGAAGCCGCGCTCGCCGGCGGCTGAAGGGCCGCGCGCGCTGCTAACTCACCGCGGCAGCGGATCGAGTTAGCACCCACCGCTTCCGCCGGTTGGCGGAGCGCCGGCGGATCGTCCGGAAATTTCGACGATTCGCGGAGTTCCCGGCCGCTGGTCCGATGGCATCAGCCTTGCCCCTTGCCGCCGCGGCCACGTCACAGCCTGGGGGGGCCATGGGGACGAGAAGCCGCATCAGCGGATTTCGTGCGACCGGATCGTTGCGATCGTCGGGTTCATGCTCAAGGGCGATAGCTGCACGCCGCCGCCCTTGCCCACGATCACCTTCAGCCAGCAGGTCACGAGCACCATCGCCGACAACGCGACGGTGACCTACCGGTTCACGGCGCCGGCGCTCGGCAACAACGCGTCGATCGCCGGCTCGTTCCGGGTGGAGGACTCGACCCCGCCGAGCGGCCCCTACAAGCTCGAGGTCTACGTCGGCGGCACTACCACGCTGGTGGCGACGGCGGGGCCCGACGTGGCGCCCAATCCGACGCTGCTGCAGGACGTGCCGTTCACCCAGAACGGCGCCTACGACGTGAAGGTGACCGAGGTCGACGGCACTCCGAACCGCGCCTTCAGGCTCACCATGAGCCCGCGCTACACGCTGCCGGCGACCACCATCGCCTCCGGCGCCACCCAGAACCTGAGCCTCGCCACCGGCGAGTTCGAGACCATCCGGTTCAACGTCGGCGCCGGCCAGACCGGCCCGCGCGATCTCTACTTCGACGACATCAACGTGAGCCCGGGGAACAGCGTCTTGACGCTCATCGGCCCCGACAAGGTGCCGCCGGTCACGAGCCTCGGTGGCTCGGGCGACCTGAGCTTCGACGCCAGCGACCTGCCCGAGATGGATCTCGAGGCCGCCGGCGACTACACGGCGATCGTCACCAACACGGACCCCACCGGTCAGGGCACGTTCTCGTTCAGCGTTGGCCCCTATCCGGGTCAGGACGACACCGCGGGACCGTGCGAGGTGCTCGCGACGCCGCCTACCCTCGCCACACCGGTGGGGATCGCGAACCGCGCGGTGAGCCCGATCGGCGATCGCGACTGCTTCCAGTTCACCATTCCGTTCGGCGTGAGCGACATCGTCGTGGGCCTCAACCAGACCTCGGGCTCGACCAGATCGAACGAGGTGCGGCTCTCGAGCGCGGGCGGATTCGCCGCCAACAAGAAGGGCACGGGCGACATCAATGCCACGTTCTCGGTCGACTCCGGCATCGCCGACACCTATCAGGTGGTGGTGAACAATCTGGTGAACGGCACCTTCAACTACGACCTGAGCATCGCGCTCTCCGGCCCGTGCATCGGCGCCGGTTGCGTGGTGGCGCCGAAGGGCGCCGCGGCGCTCAGCATCGGCGCGACACCGGTCGACATCGCGGTGCGCAGCGATCTCGTGGCGCAGAACCCGCTGCCTTTGAACGCGGCGGCGAGCTTCCAGTTCGACCACACCTCGAGCGGCACCTTCAAGCTCGAGCTGCTCGGCGACCGCGACGGCAACACCTCGACGCTCGAGTCGCTCTGCCCGGCGGTCTCGTCGTCGAGCGACTTCTACATCGAGAACTGCGACCTCACGACCACCGACGGGCTCGTCACCGCGCGCGTGACCCGCGTGAGCGGCTCGGGCACGACCGGCACGGTGTGCATGGGACCCGAGCTTTCGGCGCTCGCCGCCGCGCCCGGCTCGATCCTCACGTCCGCCGATCCGCTCTGGACGGCACCCACGCAGGACAACCTCGATACCTTCGGCGACGAGCGCTACTACACGTTCTCGCTGGCGAGCGACGCACAGATCGGCCTGGGCTTCGACGATCAAGGCAGCGGCAACAACCTGGTGCGGGTCTTCCCGGCGGCGTCGCTCGACACCGTGATCCGGAATCCGAACGTGACGCCCGTCACGTCGATCAATCCCCCGGGCACCGGCGACGGCCAGGCCTACGCCACGACGCTGCCCGCCGGCAATTACGTGCTGGTGGTCGACAACGATCAGATCGGCGAAGGCGCCTTCGCGGTGTGCGTCGGGCCGGGCGTCGACGCGACCGACGAGGACGGCCAGAGCATCTCCATCACCAAGGACCTCTTGCCCACCGACCTCGCGGTGACCAGGACCGGCAACCTGCGCTGCGGCGACACCGACACCTGGAACCTCACCACCACCGTCACCCAGCCGCTCAAGATCAAGGTCGACGAGACGCCCTCCGGGGCGCCCGGCAACATCGAAGTGGACGTGCTGGTGGAGGACACCAACAACCCAGGCGTCTACATCCCGGTGACCTCCAAGTCCGGCTCGTCGAGCGCCACCCTCTCGTCGGTGTCGCTCACCGCGGGACGCAACTACCGGATCAAGGTCGACAACTCGGCGCTCGGGAATACTGCGTACCTGA
>CAZYWA010000009.1:0-31963 GCA_964650975.1 uncultured bacterium | reverse complement strand
ATGGCGCGCGCTGACGGCGCTCTGACCTCTCTCCATCCGGAAGTAGGTGCGGGCGGGCTCCCCAAGAGCCCGCCCGCATTCTTTGGGCAGATGGAGGAACCCAAAGGGGTAGTGGGTCAGTTCGATCGCTGCCCACCGAGAGACCGGTGGGCCTCCAGCAGGCCGCTGTTTGGAGCGCGCGCGGTCCCTCGCGCGCGGGGGCAGACTGCCCTACCAACCAAAGACCGCCGCGATTGCGCGCTCGATCGCGCGGGTGGTAGAAGCGCGTGTTGCACCGGAGTTTCCCCGGCGCAGCGAACGTTGCGCATGGCTCGTCGCGGACGAGCAGCGGGGGGCTCGTGAGGAATCCGGATTTCCGGGTCGACATCGGTGCGCGCGACTCGAAGGGGACGGCGTCGCCGCGGCGTGCCCGCGCGCTGGCCGGGGCGTGCGCCGCGCTCGTCGCGCTCGCGCTGGCAACGAACGCGCTCGCCGGACCGCCCAACACCTGCGGCACTTTCGGCACCACGGCCACCGGGTACACGCTCGGCACCCTCGCTCTCAACCAGCCGGCGAACCAGCTCGAGCTCGCCGATCCGGCCGGACCGTGGGGCAATTTCCTCTACATCGCGAGCACCAGTGGCAGCGGGGGCGCGGTCAAGAAGCTCTTCGGCAACGGCACCGTGGCGTCCTTTCCCATGGACCCGATCGTGCCGCCCAACGGCCACGGCCTGGTGATCGGCAAGGGAGCCAACTTCCAGGACGTGATGTACGTGTCGGCGTCCGACTGGATGACCTTCCAGCAGCCGCCCACGGTGGTGTCGATCGACCTCACGAACGGCACCAGCACGTTCCTGCCGAACCAGGGTGTGCTGTGGTGGCAGAAGATGGGCGAGATCCTGAACGGACCGTCCGGCGACTCGCTGCTCGCGGGGGTTCTCGCCAACGCCGGCCCCTTCACCACCCAGTCCGAGGTCGAGTCCTTCGACAGCGCCGCGAGCCTCCTCGGCTGGTTCTACGGCTCGCAGCTCTTCACGTACCTCTCGACCACCACGTTCGCGGTCAATCCCAGCTCGGCGTTCCCCGGGATCATCCTCCTGGCCACCGACAACCAGCTCTACACGGCGTCGAGCTACGCGCCGAAGACGCCGTTCGCCAACACGCTCCCCGTCACGCCGACCAACACCACTCCCTCCGCCCACTACCTGATCGGCGATCTGGCGTTCGGACCGGGCACGGCCCCCGGCTTCGCGACCGATCTCTACGTGCTGATCATCCACACCGACGCGTCGAACGTGAGCGACGCGACGCAGGTGTGGCGCGTGCAGCCCTCGGGCGCCGCGACCATGATCGCGTCGGTGGGAGGCGGCTACGTGGACGCCGACGACGGCAACCTGTTCTTCAAGTGGGGCGGCCTGGCGTTCGCGCGCGGCGGCAGCTTCGGCACCGATCTCTACTTCTCGGCGGGCGACCTCATCTGCCGGATCTCGGCGCCCGACGGCGATCTCGACGGCGTTCCCGACGCCATCGACAACTGCCCGACCGTCGCCAACCCGGCGCAGACCGACACCGATCACGACGGGATCGGCGACGCGTGCGACACCTGCGAGGACGTGGATGGCGACGGCTACGGCAGCCCCGCCTCGGCCACCTGCCCGCACCCGCAGCTCGACTGCAACGACGCCAACCCGGCCGTGAACCCGGGCGCCACCGAGATCCCGGGCAACGGCATCGACGACGACTGCAACCCGGCGACGCCCGCGGGCTGCCTCGGACCGGGACCACAGGCGGCGGACGCGAGCCTGGTGGACGGCACGGAAGGTGCCGCGAGTGACTCGCCTTCCGGCCTCGGTGGTTTCGCGATCGCCGCGCTCGCGGTTTTCGGGGGCCTCCGCGCCGGCCGCGCGAGCCAGCGCCCCGCCGCAGCTGTCGGCGAACACCGGTTCCGCGACGCGAGTGTCTGACGGTGCCCTGACCGCTCTCTCCGTCGGGAAGTAGGTGCGGGCAGTCGGAGGGCTGCGGTCCCTCGCAGCCGCAGCGCTGACTCGCGATCGAGCCCACGCAAACGACCGGCCGCGCGTAGCGCGGCCCTCCAAACAGCGACCGATCGGGCTGTCACGCGCAAGTCGCGTCGCTTGCGCGGTGAAGGCTGCCCCTGATACGACCGGAACGTCTCCCCGTAGCTCCAGCGTTTGGGGGAAACTCATGAAGTCGACGAGTATTTTTCGCTACTCGTGCGCACTCTTCGCCGCCGCCCTGTCGAGGGCCGCGGTCGGGAAAGCGCATTCACCGGCCCCCGCGTTCCCCGGCATCCAGCGCTGGCAAGCGCTCGTCGAGGCTTCCAGCTCGTCGCCGTCGCCTTTCAGCGTTTTCCTGTACGCGGCGGAAACGACGGCCGATGGTGGCTACCTGTTGCTCGGCTGCACCGAGCCCGTGGCCTACCAGAACCCGACACCCGTCCTGCAGAGCTTCGCCCTGCGTCTCGGGCCCGACGGGAAGCAGCTCTGGAACAGAATCCTCGACCGGACCGGTTGCGACTATCCGCAGGTTCTCCCGACCCCGGACGGCGGAAACGTGATCCTCCGCATAGCCCCCGGGATCACCGAGAAGATCGACGCCAACGGCCGCATCGTCTGGACCACCCTCTTCCGGAGGCGCCCCTGCGCGATCCGGCCGACAAGTGGCTCTACCTGTCCACGCCCGATGGCGGATTCATCCTCGGTCTCTTCGAAACCGAGGGCGATCCGAGCGAGACCGCGGGCATGTTCGTGCTGCGCCTCGGACCGGACGGGAGCATCGGATGGACCCACGGCTTCGGCGGATATCCCGGGCCGGCCACCAACCTGTTCGACCGGATGCCTTCCGACGGCACGGGAGGATTCTTCCTGGCTGGTGGCATGCCCACCCACGACGACTTCGGGGCGCAAGCGTTCCGCACCGACAGTTCCGGGAAGTCGGTGTGGGGGGAGAACATCGGTGCGGCAGCGGGGGATCGAACGAGTTTCCAGGGCGCGATCGAAGCGCCCCAGGGCGGGCTACTGCTCTGGGGCCAGACACCGCACGCGAGCGGGTCCGCGCAGGATCCGTACTTCGTGGATCTCGCCCACGGCGGCCAGACGCTGTGGACGAGACAATTCACCACCGTGTCAGGCCAGCAGGTGGCCGGAGTGTCGGCGCTCGACGGTGGATGGCTCGTGTCACTCGAACCGCCGTTCCGCTCGTTTCCGGCGAGCGCGCTCGTCGTGGCGCGCCTCGACTCGGGCGGCGCAGTTCCGTGGATCCGGTCGTATCCCTACGGCACCGCGAACAACCAAGGTTTCGCGACCGTCGTTCCGGCCGCCAACGGAGGCTTCTTCGTGCTCGGCGACGACTCTTACGACGATCCCGGACCGATCCAGGTGATCCGGATCGCGAGCGACGGCAGCGTGCTGTGGCGAAACGGCTACACGGCCCCGCGCGCTCTGCGCTTGACCGCCAAGCTACCGACCGCCGACGGCGGGCTGCTGCTGGGGGGCACGGTCCCATCCCCCGACCGGATGCTGGCGCTCAGAATCACCTCGACCGGCGACGCGAGCCTCGCGCGCACCTACGTCACGCCGTCGAATGCGCAGACGGGCCTCGACTTCGCGCTCCCCACCGCCGACGGCGGCTTTCTGCTGGCCGGAAGCAGCTCGGTGTCGTCCGAGTGCGGCTTCTCGTGCATCGAGAACAAGGCGGCGATCTACCTGGTGAAGACCGACGCGTATCTGCAAACGGGCGCGCTCGAGCGGCTTCACGTCGAGCCTTAGCGCGCTCGCGCTGGACGAGGACGTAGGGAGGCACACCGTGCCGACTGGTCGAAGAAAATCCTCGCGCGCGCCGCGGATCACGAGCACGCAGGGGCCACGGTTAGGACGGCCACTGCGACGTTCGCCGCGGACGCATCCTCGCCGAGCGCTTCGACGCCGAGCCAGCGGTGGCCAGCGCTGATCGAGTCGCGCGACGCCGACGGATCGGCTCGTGGCGTCGTCCCCCTTTTCGATCCAGCCGACCCCCGGGACCGCCGGGTACCTGGTCCTCGGGCTCACGACCGGGCGGACCACACGGAAGACGACGAGACCGTCGCCCTGAGGCTCGGCGCCGACGGTGAGACCAGAACCACGCAGACATTCGCCCAGCCTTCCAGCGCGAGCTCGAATCTCATCACCTTCGCGCCCACGGCGGACGACGGGTTTCTGTTCGGTGGGACGAGTTTCCCGCGGATCTCCTGCCCGCCGGACGCACCCTGCGTGGGAGGATTTCCGACCGGCTACCTGGTTCAAGACCGACGCCGACCTCCGACCGGCCAGCTCGAGCACCTCCACGTCGACCGTTGACCGGCTTCGCGGTCCGCTGGATGGCGAGACTCCACAAACGTTGAGTAGGAAGTGACTCGCCTGGCCTGGCATCCTATGCTCGTCAAGCGTTTCGTTTGAGTAACGCCCGTCGTTCGCTTCGCTCCACTCCCTTCGCCGGAGGCAACCATGATCTCCCTCAAGCGCGTCGGTCGCCTGTTCGCCGCGTTGCTCGCCTCCCTTGCCTTCACCGCTGCCGCGCGGGCCGGAGCCACGGAGACGATCACGTTCTCGAACGGCGTCGCGTTCTGCGGGCCGCATCCGTCGTGCGTCGCCGTACCGACGAGCCTGGGCGGCTCGTACACGCTCTACACGAGCGGCAGCGGCTACACGACGATCCAGATCGCGCTCGACGACATCCCGGTGCCGGACGGCTACACCACCGCGATCTCGGGCGTCGCGACCGGCACCTGGGGGAACGGCGTTCCTCCCGGCGGGACCACGAGCTTCATGGAGCTCACCGCTCCGCTCACCGGCACCGACGGCATCGGCCGCGCGTTCACCGGCTCGATCGACCTCTACTACAGCAAGTACTACTCGAGCGGCGGCGGCGGTAAGGGCGGAGGCGGAGCCGGCTGGAAGTACAAGATGGAGGCCGGCTTCGGCACCTTCACGTTCGACCAGATTTGCGGCCCGGTCACGATCGCGACCCAGCCGCTCAGCCAGACCTTCAACTGGGACGGCTCCGCCACGCTCACGGTGGCCCCCGCGCACACCTCGACCAGCCCGTATCACGTGCAGTGGTACCAGGGCACGAGCGGCGACACGAGCACGCCGGTCGGCACCGACTCGCTCACCTACGTGACCGACGACCTCACCCAGACCACCAGTTTCTGGGCGCGCATCACCGACGACTGCGGCAGCGCCGACACCACCACGGCCACCATCACCATCACCCAGATCTGCATCGGCGTGCAGGTGACCCAGCAGCCGATCGGTGGCGTGATTCTCCCTGGCGAGAGCGGCACCGTGAGCTGCGCCGCCACCGGCACCGGGCCGATCCACTACCAGTGGTACCAGGGCTGGATCCCCGACACCTCGACGCCGATTCCGCCGGACGCGCCGTCCTTCGACACCGGCCCGCTCACCCAGACGACCGACTACTGGGTGCGAATCAGCAACGCGTGCAGCACCGTCGACAGCGGCACCGCGATCATGAACGTGGTGCCGGCCTGCACGTCACCCACGATCACCACCGCTCCCGTGAGCCAGACCGTGCCGTCGGGCGCCAGTGCCACGCTCTCGGTGGTCGCGGACGGCAGCGCGCCCTTCTATTACCAGTGGTACCAGGGCGTCGAGCCGAACGGCACCGCGATCATCGGCGCCAACTCGGACACGTTCACGACGCCCGCGCTCACCGCGTCGACGAGCTACTGGGTCTCCGTCGCCAACGATTGCGGCGAGGTCGACACCACCACCGCGACGGTCACCGTGAACGGGTGCGGCGGGATCGGCTCGCCGAGCGCCACGTCGGCGGTGCTGATCGGGCTGCTCGGCGTGCCGATGTGGCTACGCCGGCGCCGATCCGCTCGCGTCTGAGTTGCTTCGGGGGGCTGTTCCAGCCCCCCGCCCCGAAAAAAGTGCGATTTTTTCGGGGCCCCACCCCCAAGTCGGCTCGCTGCGCTCGCCGCGCCATGCGGCGCGGTGCTTCTGCATCGACCTACAGCCGAAACGGGCACGGGCGCAGATCGATTCACAAGCTCTGAGTTGCCTCGGGGGCTTTCCAAGCCCTCACCCCAAATCCGGCGCGACAACGCGCCGACCGGGATGACGGTTCGGCAGCGGCTGCAGCGAGTGCCTCACGAACTCTGACTCGCGATCCCCGAGCGCGGCGGCGCTCGAGTCGCATGCTAGAGTCGCCGGGTGAGCGCTCCGGCTCTCGTCGAGCGCAGCGACCCGGCCGCGCATTCCGTCGACCTCGCTTTCCGCTTCCGTCCCTGGCACGCGTTCGCGATCAGCGTCGCGCTGACCGCGGCCGTCTTCCTGCCGGCGGTGAGCAACGATTTCGTCAACTGGGACGACCCGATCTACGTCACCGAGAATCCACCGATCCACCAGCTCGACGGTCAGTTTCTGCGCTGGGCGTTCACGACTCACCACACCGGCAACTGGATCCCGCTCACCTGGCTCTCGCACGCCCTCGACTGGTGGATCTCCGGGCCCGATCCCCGCGGCCATCATCTGTCGAGCGTATTGCTGCACAGCCTCAACGCCGGTTTGGTGGCGTGGTTGTCCTGGCGAATGCTGGACGCCGCGGGCCGGGGCCGGCGGCCGCGGGACGGGGATCGAACGGGGACGCTGGTCGCCGCCGCGCTGAGCGGCGTGCTCTTCGGCATCCATCCGCTGCGCGTCGAGTCGGTGGCCTGGATCGCGGAGCGGAAGGACGTGCTGAGCGGGACGTTCTTCCTCGGCAGCCTCATCGCCTACGTCCACTACGGCTCGAGCGATCGGCGCCCGCGGCGATGGCTGTTCGCGGCCTGGCTCCTGTTCGTTCTCGGCTACCTCTCGAAAGCGATGGTCATGACCTTGCCGGTGGTGCTGCTGGTGCTCGACGAATGGCCGCTCGAGCGCTGGGCCCGCGAGCGCTGGAAGCTCGTGGTGGAGAAGCTGCCGTTCTTCGGGACGACGCTGCCGCTCGCCCTGGTGGCCATGCACTCCCAGTCCGCGAGCGGCGCGGTGTCCTCCTTCAATGCCAGGCCGCCCGGCTTCCGCGTGCTCCACGCCTTCGAGAGCGTGCTCTTTTACGCCGGAAAGTGGCTGCTGCCGGTCGGGCTCTCGCCCTTCTACGCGCCTTCCTCCCCGGCGGGCTACGAGCGCGACCCACTCCACTGGCTGCCGCTGGTGATCGTCGTCGTCGTGACGGCGGCGCTGGCGGTGATTGCCCTTCGAGGGCGGCGCGCCGCGCTCGCCGCGTGGGTCTACTACGGCGTCACGCTCGGCCCGGTCATCGGGCTGGTGCAGATCGGCAGCCAGGCGTACGCCGACCGATACACCTACATCCCCACGCTGAGCGTCGGCCTCGTCGCGGCGAGCGCGGCAACCGCTCTCGTCCGACGGCTCTGCAAGACCTCGAGAGCGGCGGCGACCGCGGCGGCCGCGGGAGTGGTGCTCGCGATCTCGGCGTTCGCGTGGCTGAGCGTTCGACAGATCCACGTGTGGCGCGACTCGGTGCACCTGTGGGAGCGTGTCGTGACGCTGCACCCCAACGCGTCGCCCTTGCCGCTCGCGAACCTCGCCAACGCCTACCTCGAGGAAAGCCGGTTCGACGACGCGCTGCACGCGGCATCTCGCGCGCTCGCGCTCGACCCGGGCCTGGCGGTGGCGCACGACGTGATCGGCCGGGCTCGGCTCGCGACCGGAGACGCCGCGCAAGCGCGCGCGGCGTTCGAGCAAGCAGGGCGGTTCGATCCGACCAACGCCCGGATCTGGATGAACCTGGCCGTCGCGCAGCATGCCGACGGGCTGACCGACGAAGAGACCGTGAGCTTGCGACGCGCCACGGCGGAAGCTCGTGGCGACCCCGTTCCCTGGCTGAGACTGGCGATCGCGCTCGAGGCGAGCGGCGATCGCGATGGCGCGATCGCCGCGTTCCGGCGCGTCGCGGAGCTCGATCCGCGCGTGGCCGACCAGATGCGGGAGCAAATCACGCACCTCGAGTCCGTGCCCGTGCCGTGAACGGCGCAAACGGTGCGGACCGCGAACGGCGCGTTCAGGGCGCGGGGGACGGCGCGACGTCGAGGACCGTGTCCTTGGCGCCGAACGTCCACCGGCTCGGCCGCCATTCGACCACGTGCCCTTCTGTGAGAGTGACGTCGGAGTGGAAGACGCCTCGGCCTTTCTCACCCCCCACGTCGAGCGCGAAGGCCAGGTGGGTGCCGTCCATGTCCGGCGCCACCACATGCTGCTCGGTGCCGGTGGGCGCGATCTCGGTCACCCGCCCGACGTCGCGAGTCACCTCGGGGATGGACGCCACCAAGCGCGCGAGCCCGGGGTACTCGAACACGTGCTCACGGGCCCAGGCGTCGCGCTCGGCGAGCGTCCCGTGCGCCGGAAACGCCCGCAGCTGAGGCACGAGCGCCCACACAAACCAGAGCACGAACGCAACCGCCGCCCACCACGGCACGCGGCGCGCTGGCGCTTCGCCGCTGGTCTTCATCGCGAAGAAGGAGCCCCCGACGAGCCAGCCCACGAAGAGCTCCCACACCGGCCCGACATAGAGCCACAGAAACCCGACGGGGCCCACGAGCTTGGAAATCAACGCCGCGACGAAGAAGGCTACGACGAAGCCCAGTCCCATGCCGAGCGCGCACCCGAACGCGAGGAGAAACACCGAGTAGCGCGGTGCGTCCCGCCGGATCAGGCCGTAGGCCCCCGCGCCGAGGACCAGCCCGACTCCACCCGCGAAGACGAACCGGACGCTGGAATCGTCGAAGAAATAGGGATGAACGATCACGCGGCTCGAAGGTCCGAGCTCGGTGAGCGCCAGATCGATACCGGCGAGCCCGGCCGCTCCCAGCACGGACGCGAGAGAGGCCCACGTGCCACTTCGCCATCGCGACTTCATTTCGATCCTCGATCCTCCCCCGAAACCGGCGCGCCGAGCCCGGCCGGCCGAGCTTCACACTAGCTCCACTGCGTGCCCCCTCCGTGCACGACGTGTGCACGCCGGGTGCATGTCCGGGCGGCGGACCGCCGCAGGCGCCGTGGTCGAGGCCCGCAGCCGCCCGCCGGGGACCGGCGGGCTCCAATCCGCGAGCCCGGACGCCATCGCGGAACGCCGCGGGGACCGGCGAGCACGGGGCTCATCGTGGAACGCGACGGTCTCCGGCGCGCGGAAAACGAGCGCCGTGCTCGAGCCGGTACGGACCAGAGACGGCGTGCCCGTTTGCGATCGGGAGGGACCGGCTCCCGCCGGTCCTCGTCGCGCTCTCGCTCGATCGCCGTTCGGGGGCTGCGGTCCCTCGCAGCCGGAGCGCTCGATCCCGATCCAGCGCTGCCCCAGACGGCCTTCCGGCGATTCCGCTTGGAGGCCCACCGGTCTCTCGGTGGGCAGCGATCGAACTCGAGACGCCACCCGGGCTACGCTGGGCCGCCGTGTCCTCTTCGATCGTGCGTGGCCGGTGCGTCGCGGTGGAGAGCGGCGCGGCGATGATCCGGAGCGAGCGCGGAACCGAGCGCGTCCTGCTCGCCGGCGGCGAGACCGCAATGCCCGGCGACGTGGTCGAGATCGTCGACGGCCGCGTGCGCGTGCTCACTCCCAATCGCAGCCGCACGCGCGCCACGCGCTTCGCCGAGCGCGTGCTCGATCCGCGCCGGCAGCGCGCGATCGCGGTGCGCGAGCGAGTCGAGAACGCGATCCGTGCGTTCCTGCGCGAGCGCGGCTTCCGCGAGACGCGCACGCCGCTCCTGGTGCCGAACCCCGGCATGGACCCGCACGTGCGGCCGTTCCGCGTGACACCGCACGGCGCCTGCGCGCCGCCGCAAGCGCCGGCGTTTCTCCCCACATCGCCGGAATTCGCGATGAAACGGCTGCTCGCCGGAGGCCTCGAGCGAATCTTCCAGCTCGGCCCGGCGTTTCGCTCCGAGCCCGCCTCGCGCACTCATCGACCCGAGTTCACGATGCTCGAGCTCTATCGCGCGTACGCGGACGACGCGGCACTGATGGAGGATGTCGAGCAGCTCGTCGCCGCGGCCGCGGCCGCCGCTCACGGGAAACCCGAGTGCGCATTCGAGGGGCGCCAGATCTCGTTCGAGACGCCCTGGCCGCGGCTCACGGTGCGCGAGCTGTTTCGCGAGCACGCCGGAGTGGATCTGCGCGGCGACGCGAGCGACGCGCCCGGGCTCGCCGCCCACTGCGCGCGCCTCGGCCTGCCACCGCGCGACGGCGACACCTGGGACGATCTCTTCTTCCGCATCTGGCTCGATCGCGTCGAGCCGCGCTTGCCCGCCGACCGCGCGGTCTTCGTGTGCCGCTATCCCTCCTCGCAAGCGGCGCTCGCCGTGATCGACGAAGACCCCGACGGCAGCCGCTGGGCGCGCCGCTTCGAGATCTACGCGGGCGGCATCGAGCTCGGAAACGCGTTCCAGGAGCTGACCGACCCGGCCGAGCAACGCCGCCGCTTCGTGTCCGACATGGACGAGCGCCGCCGCGCGCACGGCGACGAGATCCTTCCCGTCGACGTCGACGAGGACTTCCTCGCGGCGCTCGAGGAGGGCATGCCTCCGGCGGCCGGCATCGCGATCGGCGTCGATCGTCTCGTCATGCTTCTCGCCGACGAGCCCGACATCGACTTCACGTTCTGGCTTCCTTCCGCCGGTGGATGACCGAGCGTCCCCGCCGGCTCGATCGCTCGCGCGCCGGAGACCGTCGCGCTCCACGATGGTGTCTCTATTCACGTATTGGAGCCCGCCGGTCCCCGGCGGGTGGCGCGTCCAGACGGGCGCTCTCACGCCCTTCCAAGGCCCCGGAATGGCCACCCACCCGCCGCAAGGGTCGTTTTCGCCGCTTTTCAGCCCCATTTTGCGCGGCCGAGCGAGCCATTCGAAATCGGATTGATTCGAAATTAGAGGGCTATTTGTCTCGAAACTCGGTCGTGTCCCATTTCGGACCCCGAAATAGGACACGACCCGAAACTCGAGCGTCGACCACCTCGGTTCCCGATCCGGGCGGTCCTACTGCACGGGCATCAGTCGCCCTGACCCCAACCACCGACTTCCGCCGGAGTTGGAGCCGACCTCCGGTCATCCACTTTTCCGCGGCAAACTCGCATCCCTCCTGAGATCCCCCGCCGCGAACCCCCTCACCTGGCACGTTTCCTTCCCACGAACCCGTTCAGAAGATCCCACGCTCGCGGTCGTTGCGGGGTCCACCGCTGTACCACTTGTGATACTCTCCGCTGGTGAACGCCACCAAGCGGATCGAGGCGGTCTTCTACCGCGCCGACACCGGTACCGAGCCGGTGCGCGAGTGGCTCAAGGGCCTGACCAAGGGTGATCGGTTCCGAATCGGCACGGATCTCAAGACGGTCGAGTTCGGCTGGCCCATCGGCATGCCGACCTGCCGCCCAATGGGCGAAGGGCTCTTCGAGGTGAGGACCGATCTCACCGGGAACCGGACGGCACGGCTGCTCTTCACGATCGCCGATGGCTCGATGGTGGTCCTGCACGGCTTCCTCAAGAAGACCCAGAAGACCCCGGAGTCGGATCTGAAGCTGGCCCGCGATCGTCGGCGTCGGCTCGTGGGAGGTGGACGATGAAGCGAAAGCATGTGGGCTCGAAGCTCGACGACCTGCTCGAAGAGGATGGCACCCTCGGCGCCGCCACCGAGCTGGCGCTCAAGCGGGTGATCGCCTGGCAGATCGAGCGCGCCATGACCAAGAGGCGAATCACGAAAACCGAGATGGCACGACGGATGAAGACGAGCCGTGCCGCGCTCGATCGGCTGCTCGACCCCACGAACCCCTCGGTGACGCTGAGGACCATGGATCGAGCGGCTTCCGTCCTGGGGAAGCGCCTGCGCGTCGAGCTGGTGGACGCGAAGGCGGCGTGACGGAGGGGTCGGGAATGAGGAAGCCCGGCTCGGTGTTTCCCGCCTTCCGCGGTGCGCTCCTGGCCGCAAGCTTCCTCCTTCTCCTCCCGTCGATCGCACGGGCGGACGGGATCGGATTCGACTACCTGATCACATTCGGCGTTGGTGTCCTCGTTCCGGTGCTCGCGTTCGTCACGGTCGTCGAGGCGTGGACGATGGGGCGCGTCCTTCGGACTCCTTGCCGCGACCTCTGGCGCACCTCCATGCGCGCGAACATCTGGTCGGGGATCGCTGGTTTCCCCGTGAGTCTCGGGAACTCCCTCCTCGCGTCGCTGCTCTTGCCCGACGATCTTCACGGCTACTTCGCGCGGCTTCCGTGGGTGTCGCTCGTGGGCTACGTCGACCAGTTCCTCGTGACCGTCGCGGTCGAGGCAGCCTGGTGGCGGCGAGCCCCTGCGGTCCGCGCGCAGCCGCGGGCTCGCTGGCGGGCTGGCGTGGTACTCGCGAACCTGGCCACGTATCTGGTGCTCGCCCCGCTCCACTACCTGCGGTCTCGCCCGACCGTGCAGGGAGTCGCGAGCTTCGAGCCCACCACCGAGTGGGCGGCTCAGCCCGCCACCGATATCTACTTCGTACGCGAAACGGATCGGCATCTGATGCGAGTCCGTTCCGATGGGCGTGACCTCGTCGAGCTCACCAAGGAGCCGGTCGCCGATTACCGGATCTCCGGCGACGATGGGCTACTGCTGGTGAAGCGGGACGCTGATTCCGAGCCACGCCGGCTGCGGCTCGAAGCCACGGGCGCGGTGGCCGAGCCCGACGGGCCGCCTTCGGGCCCACTGCTCCAACCCCTCTACGGTCCGACCGACACGCAGGAGGACCAGCTTGGCGCCGTGAAGGCGCGCGTCGAGCTGGGTCTTGGCAGCGACATCACGGTGCGCGACGACGGGCACGACGAAATCCATTTCGCGACCAACCCTGGCTTCTGGTTCCCCTTCGCGAGTCGGTGGATGGTGAGGCCCTGCATTCTCGCCAACGGTCGCGAGATCCTCTTCGTGTGGGGCAGCGGGATCTACCTGCTCGACCTCGACTCGCGACGAGTCGGTCGAGTCGTGTCGGATGTTCCTGGCCAGTCGGGCAGCCCCTACACCGTCATCCAGAACTCCTTCGCGGCCAAGACACTGTGATGATGGCGACCCCATGTGGACCAAGAAGAACGTGTTCGATCAGCTCACCGTCCGCGGCCTTGATCTCGAAGAGGTTCGCGCAGACCGGTCTATCTCATGGGGGCTTGATCGCGCGCGCCTGGCGTCGCAGGCGAGCCTCGCGGCTGGATTCACGTGAAGTGCGAGGGCGGCCATTGGCCCGGGTTAGGATGGCGCTATGCGGCTCGCGACAGGCCAGGTATCGAAGGGGGCGGTCGTGCTCGACGGCGCTCCGTTCCAGGAAGGAGAGACCGTCACGGTCATCGCTCCTGACGACACTGACGGTTTCGAGGTTGGCACGCAGGACGAGGCACTCCTCTTGGCTGCGATCGCCGAGGCGGATCGCGGTGAGCTAGTAGACGCAGCGGACGTCCTGGCAACACTCAGCCCCACGAAGTGACCGTGCCCCGAGCCGTCCGCGTCACACGGCGCGCCGCGCGGGAGATCTCCGAGGCATCGAACTGGTGGCGCAGAACCGTTCGGCGGCCCCGGAGGTATTCGCGAGGAGTTGGCGAGCGCATTCCATAAGTGAGCCAGCGATCGAGGTCCTGGCCTTCTGGCATTCGAGCCGCGGCATGGGCCCACGCTTGTAGCTCAGCCCATGCGCAGCGGTCGGCCACGTGGCCGAGTGCGCGAAGTAGGCCAATCCGACGGCACCCCGCTCACTGATGGGTATGCGCCATTGTCGGGCGCCATCCCATTCGTGCACCATCGGCGGGTGGTGCGTGGCGAAAGGGGCGACATGTGGGAGCGTGGGGTCTCGCCTTCTCCGGCGACGGTGCTGGTCGTCGAAGACGACGACGACAACCGCGAGGTCCTGGTCGAGTGGCTCACGCGGAATTCGTATCGCGTGACGACCGCCAGGAGCGGCCGCGAAGCGCTCGACGTGCTCGAAATGCAGCACCCCGACCTCATGCTGCTCGATGTCCTCATGCCGGACCTGAACGGGCTCGAGGTGCTCGAGCGAGTGCGGCGGATGCCCGCCCACGCGGACCTGCCGATCATCATGACCACCGGAATGGGCGAGAGCGACGACGTCGTCCAGGCCCTCCGGTTGGGAGCCAACGATCACGTCGTCAAGCCTTACGATCGCCACGTCCTTCTCGCTCGGATCGAAGCGCAGCTCCGCAACCGGGCCAGCCGGGTGGTGGCGGCCGCGGCAGGCATGCAGCCGGTCGGCGTGGGCGCGATCATCGGAGATCGATACCGGATCGAAGGCACGATCGGTGCCGGTGCGTTCGGCACCGTGTACCGGGCTTGCCACCTGGGCCTCCTGAAGCCGGTTGCGCTCAAGGTCATGCGATCCGACTGGGCGGCGAATCCGAGCTGGATCCAGCGGTTCCAGCGCGAGGCGCTGGCGGCGTCGCGGGTCAACCATCCCAGCGCGGTGACGGTCCACGACTTCGGTGTGACCTCGAGCGGCATCGCGTTTCTCGCGATGGATCTTCCCGAGGGCTGCGCTCTCGACGTCTTGCTCGCGATCCGCGGTCCGCTTTCCGCGAGCACCTGCGTGACGATCGCGACACCCGTCTGCGACGTGCTCGCGGCTGCGCATCCGCTCGGCGTGATCCACCGGGATCTGAAGCCGGGAAACGTGTTCCTCGCGCGAACGCCGCATGGAATCGCCGTGCGCGTGCTCGATTTCGGGATCGCCAAGGTCCGCGATCTCGAGACGGAGAACGAGTCGAACCTGACGGCGGGGATGATCATGGGAACGCCCGCCTACATGTCGCCCGAGCGTCTGCGGGGCCTGGAGATCGACGGCAGTGCCGACGTCTACGGCCTGGGTGTCACGCTTTACGAGATGCTGACCGGGCGGCTGCCGTTCGGCGACCTCGCGGCGGGCGATCCCATCGCTCTGGCGCTGCGCACGGTCTCGGAAGCGCCGCGTCCGCTGCTCGAGCTCCGGCCGGAGATCGATGGCCGCCTGGCCGAGCTGGTGCATGCCACGCTCGCGAAGGCGGCGGCCGAGAGGCCCTCCGCGGCGGAGCTCGCGGTCGAGCTCCCGGCCTTCGCCACGGAGAGCGAGGAGTGCGTTGCGCGCGACCTCGCCGCGTGGGTTACGGAGGCGGCGAGCTCTCCCGTCATGGCCGACATGTCGAGCGCGAGCGCGACGACGCAACTCAGGCGCTGAGCCAAGTCGAGCGGGTCGCCGTCGAGGACGGAGCCGACACGCCGCCGATGGCCCAGCGGCTGGCACGCCTCGCGGTCGGCGCGCCGCTCTCGGGAATCGGCGTGCACGCGCGGCGTACGCTCGTCCTGCGCGGGATCGATGCGATCGACGGTGCGATCCGTGCGCGCTCGGCCCAGCCGATCCGATGGATTCAGGGTGGCTCGACGAGCTCGGAGAGGACCCGCGTGCGACCCTGATCGGTGGTGGCCACACCGCGACGAATCGCACCACCCGTGATTCCCACGCCTCGGAGTGAGCGAACCATGTCCGTCGCCTGGCCCCACTCTCGAATCCAAGCGGGTGAAAAAGAAAGGAAGCAAATCATGCAACCAAGAATCGACATCACATCCGCTGGCGCGGGTGCGATGAAAGCGATGCTGGGGTTGGAGGGCCATCTGCGCAAGTCCGGCCTCGACGGGAAACTCCGCGATCTGGTCAATCTGCGCGTTTCACAGATCAACGGCTGCGCCTACTGTATCGACATGCACTGGAAGGACCTGCGCGCCGCCGGCGAAACCAAGCAACGCCTTTACGGTCTGGATGCGTGGCGCGAATCGCCCTACTACACCGAGCGCGAACGCGCCGCCCTGGCTTGGGCGGAAGCCGTGACCCGGATCGCCGGCGCCGAGGTGCCCGATCCCGTGTTCGAGGAGGCCCGCCGTCATTTCGGCGACGAGGAGCTGGCCAATCTCACGCTTGCAGTGGTGGCCATCAACGGCTGGAACCGGCTGACGGCTTCGAGTCGGGTGACCTGTCGGCGTGGAGCGGCGGTGCGAGCAGCGATTGAGAATCTCAGGGAGGCGGAGCCTTGCGTCCAGCGAGCATCGCGATCGAGCACTGCGGGGGAGGCGCTCCGCGCCGCCGGCGGACGCTCACGCCGTGACCTTGCGCACCGTCTTCGGAAGCGTGACGACCGTTTCGGCGATCGCGGCGACGCGCAGCCGATCATCGAACGCCACGAAGGGAATCGACTCCCCGACCTCCTGCGCGAGGTGCAGCGCGCTCGCGAGTTGCAGCGCGTCTCCCGCACGGAGCCTGTGCCGAGCCAGCAATTCCCGCGCTCGCCCACTGACCTCGGGCGTGAGCTCGACGACGTGAATCGCCGTCAGGTCGTCGAGCAGCGCCTCGATCGCACGATCGCGATCCGGAGCGGCGAGGCTGCCCTCCCGGACCCGACGCGCGAGCGCCGAGGCGATCTCGACCTCGGTGATCCGGCTGGTGGCAGCGCGCCCCGCCGCGAGCCAGCGTCGCACGGAGACGCTGCCGTGCTCCTGGACGTATCGCTTTACCAGGGCGCTGGCGTCGAAGTACCGGATCAGAAGCGGTCCTCGCGGTCTTCGGCGATGGCGTCGCTCGCCGGACGGCCCCGCACCACGATGGCTCGAAACGGCCGCAGGCCGCGCCGTGTCGGCAGGGTCACGGTTCCTCGAGCCGCGAGGCGTGCGAGACGCGCCGCGAGATCCAGGCGCTCGGCCGAGATGGGCCGAAGCTCCGCGACCGGACGGCCGCGATCGGTCACCAGCAGGCGCTCGCCCTCGCGGACGCGCCGGAGATACGTGCCGAGATGCACCTTGAGCTCGCGGGCACCGATCGTGTTCGAGGTCGCCATGTGATCATTGTGATCACCTCGATGGGCTCGGTCAAGGAACGTCTTCCGGTCACCCCACCAGCGCGTGCTGGGTCGCCCACAGGGCCGCGGCGGCGCGGGTCGAGACGCCGATCTTGGTGTAGATGTGCTGGATGTGGTGATCGGTGGTCTTGGGGGAGATCGACAACCGATCGGCGATCTGCTGGGTCGTGAGGCCGCGGGCGGCGAGCCTCAGCACGTCGACTTCGCGGCGTGAAAGCTTGCCGGGGAGCTTCGCGCGGGTGACCGTGCGGTCGCGCGGCTCGCCGTGGCCCGCGGCGACCAGCACGGCGCGCGTCGCGCGGGGCTCGGTCACGCCGCGCGATGCGAGGTCGCGGAGCTCCGCGGCGGCGTCCTCGGCGGAAAATGCGTCGCGGTCGGCTCGGTCGGTCGTGAGTCCCACGTAGACGTCGACCGCCGCCAGGACGCAGGCGCCCGGGTCCACCGCGTCGACCCGCACTCGTTTGTGATAGCCGGAGCCGTCGCTCTTCTCGTGGTGGGCGGCGGCGTACGGGTTGAGCGCGGCGAGCGCGGGCGAGCGCCGCAGCATCTGCTCGGTCAGCATCGGGTGAAGCTCGACCCGGTCGAACTCGGTTCGGGTGAGCGAGCCCGGCTTGTCGAGGATCGAGTTCGAGACGCCGGTGGTGCCGAAGTCGTGGAGCAGCGCGGCGCGGCGCAGGCCGGTCACCACGTCGTCGCCGAGACCGAGCACCTGGGCGGCGTCGGCCGCGAGCTGGGCGCAGCGTCGGCTGTGGCCCGACATGTAGGGCGACTTGAGGTCGATGAAATCGGCCGCACCGCGAGCGCATCGTCGAGAGCCTCGCCTTCGAGCAAGCGATGCGGCTCCGCCTCGAGCGCGAGGACCGCGTCCCAGGGCTCGAGCGTGCGAAGCCGCTCGAGCCAGCCGGCGCCGTGCGCGAGGAAGAGATCGACGACGGCCGGATCGTAGGTCTGGCCCCGCCTTGCCTGGGCCGCCTCGATCGCTTTCTCGGGCGAGAAGATCCGGGCGATGGCCTCCATGTCGTGGCTCAAGTGGACCACGCGCATCGGGAGCGGGATCGTTTCCCCGCCCACGTGGGCCGGGAAGCCGTGGCCGTTCCAGCGCTCGAACGTGTAGCGCAGCGACTCGCGCACGGCCGGGGCGAAGTCGAGGCGCTCGACCAGCATGTCGGCGACCTCGCAGCCCGATGCGAAGTTGTGCACGGCCCAGGCCACCGCAGTCTGCTGGATCATCTGGACGATCTGCTCGCGCTCCTCGGGCGGTCGCCACCGGGTCGCGAAGGCGATGACGTCGCCCATCACCTCGGCGGTGTTCCCCGCGTCGTGGACCAGCGTCTGGGCGCGGATCGCGATCTCGTCGCCGAAGACCGTGGCGACTTCAAAGGCGTGACCGGTGCAACCGATGTAGCGCAGCAGCGATACCCAGTAGGTCGTGTCGCGAATATCGCGGGTGAATTGGCCGGCCTGGCACATCCAGCTGGCCAGCAGGCAGGAGCGGAGCTGGGACTCGAGCGGCTGGCCGAAGGCGTTGTCCTGGCCGAGCGCCAGCGTGGCGACCAGCTCACCGAGCCGAAGTGGAGGATTTTTCGTGGGCATGGGGAGGTCTCCCGATGTATGCGCCGGTCTGGGGGTCTAGCTTGCCGACCGTCGAACGCAGCTCACCCCGAACACCGAGCCCGTTGGCTACGGCTCTACGGCTCGAAAGGAGAACCGAAGAAATGGCGAAGGCAACCGAAGGACCCATCCAGGTGGGAATCATCGCGGATCAGACCGGTCCGCTCTCGTTCGTCGGGCTCGCGAACACCAACGTGGCGAACATGGTGGTCGCGGACATCAATGCCAAGGGCGGGCTGCTCGGCCGCCGGCTCGAGCTCGTGCTCGAGGACAGCGCCACGTCGGACGAGGTCGCCGCGGCCAAGGCCGCGAAGCTGGTGGCCCGCGGTGTCGACGTGATCCTGGGCGGGATCTACAGCTCCACCCGGCAGGCCATCAAAGAGCCGGCCGTGGTGAAGGGGAAGACCCTCTACATCTATCCCGAGCAGTACGAGGGCGGGGAGTCCGATCCGCTGATCTTCTGCACCGGCCCCGTGCCGGCCCAGCAGGTGGAACCGTTCATTCCGTGGCTGATGAAGGAGACCGGCGCCAAGAAGTTCTACCTCCCGTCCGCAGACTACATCTGGCCCCACGTGATGAACGCGAAGGTGCGGGAAGTGGTCAACACCAACGGCGGGTCGATCGTCGGAGAAGAGTATTTCCCCCTCGATCACGCCGATTACACCGGGACCGTCGCCAAGATCCGGTCGAGCAGCGCCGAGGTGGTGTTCAACACCATCGTCCCACCCGGAGTGGCGCCGTTCCTGGCGCAGCTCCACGAGTCGGGCTTCCGGCAGCGGGGCGGACAACTGGTTTGCACCTACTTCGACGAGAACTTCCTGAACATGGTGCCGGCCGAGCACGTCGAGGGGCTCTATAGCTGCCTCGACTACTACCAGGCCGTGAGCGACCCGTTCAGCCAGCGGCTGCTCGACCAGTACCAGGCGCTCTACCCGGGCGACGCCAAGTTCACGGCGGGGAGCGCGTGCACCGGTCTCTACCGAGGCCTCCGGTTCTGGGCCGCGGCGGTCGCGGAAGCCGGCACCACCGCGCGCGACGCCGTGACCGCGGCGCTCGACCACGCCAAGCTCGCCGACGGTCCGGGAGGGCCGGCCGAGATGGTGCCCGGACAGCACCACTCGCGGCTCAACATGTACATCGCCCAGGCGAAGGGCGGCCGGTTCCAGATCGTCAAGCGCTTGGGCGCGATCGATCCGAACGAAGCGCGGGTCGCTGCCGCGGCCTGAGAACCCAATCACACCCACACAAGAGGAGAACGAAAATGCTGCTCGCAACGACGACGGTCACGGATTTCGATCAGTTCATGAAGGTGTTCTCGGGCGCTGGCGCGGAGAAGCGGAAGGCGCACGGGTCGAAGGGTGCGCGGGTGTACCGCGACCCCAGCCAGGCGGACCGGGTCTGGGTGATCTTCGACTGGGACGAGAAGGGCTGGGAGAGCTTCGTCTCCGATCCCACCGTCCCGCCGATCATGAAGGAAGCCGGCCACAAGTCGAAGCCGCAGGCGCTGACGCTCGCGGGCAAGTGCGAGGCGTAGTTTTTCGTGCTTTTCAGGCCTGTTTTGCGCCTGGGA
Source organism: uncultured bacterium (assembly GCA_964650975.1). GTDB lineage: Bacteria > JADJOY01 > JADJOY01 > JADJOY01 > JADJOY01 > CAZYWA01. The sequence continues at coordinate 11,894 of CAZYWA010000009.1, read as the reverse complement.
ATGGCCCATCCGAAATCCGATTGATTCGAAATTTCAAATCGAGGTGATTCGAAAATCGAGATCTGTTTGTTTCGGACGCGACTCGACGCGCCGGCCGCAACGCGTCGCGATGGAACGCTGCGGACGCGAGGGACCGCGTCCCTCCGACTGCAAGAACCGGAGGGCTGCGGTCCCTCGCAGCCGCAGCGTTCCATCGGGCAGACCGCCTGTTCGGCGACCTACGCCATGAGCTTGCGCATGAACGGGCCGAAGAGCTTGAGGGCGCCGTCGACTTGCTGGAAGGTCTTGTCGCTGAACGGGTACCAGACGCTTTCTTTCTTGTTCTTCCAGCGGTGGATCAGGATCGGCAGCGGCTGGGTGTAGCGGCGCAGTCCGTCGAGGCCGTTCACCTGGCCGACGCCGCTTTCCTTGCGACCGCCGAAGGGCGCCTCGGGCACGCCGTAGATGATGCTCGCGTCGTTGATGGTGACCGAGCCGGTGGTCATGCGCTTCGCGAGGCGGATGCCCTTTTCGATGTCCTTCGTCCACACGCTGCCGCTCAGCCCGTAGGGCGAGTCGTTGGCGAGGCGGATGGCCTCGTCCTCGTCCTTCACGCGCTGGATCGCGACCACCGGACCGAACGTTTCCTCTTTCATCACCGCCATGTCGTGATTCACGTCGACGAGCACGGTGGGCTTGAAGAAGAGGCCCTTGCGGCTCGCGTCGCGCTCGCCGCCGACGGTCGCCTTCGCTCCGGCTTTTTTCGCCTCGGAAACGTGCCGCTCGACGATCGCCAGCTGCTTGTCCCAGAAGAGCGGCCCGACGTCGGCGGCTTCGGCCGGCGCGCCCCAGCGCAGCTGGCTCGCGACCTTCGTGGCCTTCTCGATGAACGCGTTCGCGGCGCTCTCGACCACGTACACGCGCTCGACCGAGATGCACACCTGTCCGGTGTTGATGACCGCGCCGAACACGGCGCCCGCGGCCGCGCGGTCCAGATCCGCGTCGCCGCACACGATCATCGCGTCCTTGCCGCCCAGCTCGAGCGTGCACGGGATGAGCTGGCGCGCGCACGACGCGGCGATCTTGCGGCCGGTCGCGACGCTGCCCGTGAACGAGATTTCGTCCACACCGGCCTCGACCAGCGCGGCGCCGGTCTCGCCGTCGCCGTCGAGGATCTGCAGCACGCCGGCCGGAACACCCGCCTCGAGCAGGATGTCGCCGGCGGCGCCGCCCGATCGCGGCGACACCTCCGACGGCTTGAGCAGCACCGCGTTGCCGGCCAGCAACGCCTGAACGGTCGGATTGAGCGACAGCACGAACGGCCCGTTCCAGGGTGTGATGATCCCAACCACGCCGAGCGGCCGGTAGCTCACGAGCAGCTTCTTGAGCGGCCGCATGTAGCCGTGGAGCTTCCGCCACTCGTCGGAGAGATCCTTGGGCGCCCGCGCGCTCCAGTAGTTGAGGAAGTCGCAGCTCGCCAGGATCTCGTTGGCGACCGCCTCGACCCGCGTCTTCCCCGCCTCGCGGCACAGGATGCCGATGATGTGGTTCTTGCGACGGATCAAGACGTCGAGCGCCGAACGCACGATGCGCGCCCGCTCCTCGACCGGTGTCGCACCCCAGGCCGGCTGCGCGGCGCGCGCCTTGGCGACCGCCGCGTTCACGTCCGCGACGCTCGACACCACGATCTCGCCGATCGGATCGAGGGTTGCTGGGCTCTGCAACTCGAGCCGGCGGCGCCCATCGGAGCCACGTGTCATTTCAGTCACGATCGCCATGTCGAAGGACCTTTCTGAAAACCGTTCAGCTCATTCTTCGAGAAAGCCGCGTTCCAGTATGCCGATACCGGTCTCGTCGCCGATCCGGAAGCGAGCGATGGCGTCGAAGAGCACGGTGCGGCCGAAGCGCGCGGGCACCACGGCCGCCACCTCGTCGACGATCACGTGCCGCGCGCGTCCGCTCTCGGCGGTCACACGAAGCTCGGCGCTCACCGGCCGTCGCCCTTCGCCGTCGGCCGCCACGCTCACGTCCACCTTCTCGAGCGGCACCGCTTCCGCGCCGTCGAGCGACAGGCATCCGATGTGGATCGGCGGGAAATCCGCCCCGAAACGGATCTCGACCGCGTTGAGCCAGGTGCGCTCGCCCACCCGTCCGCTGAGATACGCCCAGCGCCAGAACTTGTCCCAGTCGCGCTCGCCGCCGTAGCTGTGATCGCGGTGCGCCCAGCCGTCGAACGGGGTCTCGACGCCGTCGATCGTGACGGTGCCGCTCGCTCGACCGCTGTGCTCGATGTGACGCGGGACCTGGTCGACGGTGGTGCCGGGCGGCGGTGGGTACTTGTAGGGCGGTGCGCTACCGCGCCACACGAGATCGAACCCGAAGCGGCCGGCCGCGTAACGCAGCCGGAAACTCGCGAGCGGCTCGAGCCACTCGATCGTGAGGCCAGCCGCGAGCACGAGCCGCGCCTCCTCGAAAGGCGGCAGCGGCAGCTCCTCGCGCATCACGTGGTGAACGAGCTCACCGTCGCGGGTGATGCCGAGATAGAGGTCGGCGCGGTTCTGATTGGGCTGCACGCCGGCGCGAAAGATCACGCCCACGCGGCTCGACGCGTCGTAGCACGGGAACCAGAAGCTCTCGTTCCAGAGCGGCAGCGCGCCCGCGCCGGGCTGGTGCCGCCGATCGTCCTCGGCGGTGATCGCACGATCGTCGGCGACGGCCGGTTCGCCCGCCGTGAACGTGGCGCCCGGCCCAGCGAACGCGAGTGCCGAGATCATCGCTTCGAGCTGCATCATGGTCGAGATGTCGCCCTCGATCTGGAGCCGTCCGGAGAGAAACGTCTGCGCGCGGTCGAGCTCACCGCGCTGGAGCCGCAGCCAGTCGTCGGCGTCGCAGCGCACGGTGATGTCGGGATCCGCGACCGAGCCCTCGACGCGCGTGCCGGTGCCGCAATCCACTACCAGGTACCAGCGATAGCCGCTGGCGCCCGAGAGCTCGAACTGCACGCGCACCACCGCGCGGCCGATGTCCGTGGTGCCGCGCGACACCGCCGCGCCCGGCGGATCCAGGCCGAGCAAGGCCGCGAGACGCTGCGTGGGCGCGTTGTTAGTCTCGAAATCCGGCGTGGGAAGCGGCGTTCCCACCTCGCGCATGATCGCCGCCACGCGCACCATGATCACCGCGAAGCGCATCGCGGCGAACACTTCCCACCACTCGAAGTTCTCGCAGCGGAGCTCGGTCCGCTCCTCCCAGCGCGCGATCGTTTGCTCGCGCGACGGCAAGCCGCTGAGCCGCGGAATGCCGTAGGCCTCGCTGTGGTGCCAGTCGAGGAACAGCCACCAGGCGAGATCCGCCACCGGCTCGCCCAGGAACGCCATCTCCCAGTCGAGCACCGCGGCCACGCGCTCGCCCTGGTAGATCAGGTTCGGCAGACGCGCGTCGCCCCAGCACAACCGGTGACGCACGCTCGCGGGACGATTGGCGCGCAGCCAGTCGAGCGCCTTGCGCGTGGTGGGATGCGCGGCGTCTCCCGCGGCCCAGTCGAGGTAGCCCGACCAGTACCCGAGCTCTTGCTCGAGCGGATCTCCGCCGAACCGGCGCTTCTCGAGAAACCCGAGATGAAGCACGGCGGGATCGAGGCGATGGATGGCCGCGAGCGTGTCGATGCCCGACCACCACATGGCGGCGCGGCGCTCGGGCGGCGCGTCGCGCAAGGCGCCGGCCGCGTGGTAGGGCGGCACATCGGAGGGGATCAAGCCCTCGACGCGATCCATCACGTAGAACGGCGTACCGATCACGTGCGGGCGCGGCTCGGCCCAGCGCATCCGCGGTACCGGCACCGGCGTCGCCGCGAGCGCCAGCAGCACGCGCCACTGCAGGCTCAGGTCGTAATCGGGAAAGACCAGGTGCTCGGTGGGACACGCCCGCAGCACCAACGGCTCGACGCTCTCGCTTTTGCCCTGGCGGTAGCGGAGATCGAAGAGGATGGTCTCGTTCGAGAGGCCGGCGCTCGGGACCTTGAGGTTCTCGACGCGCACGTCGAATGCGTTGGTGATGCGCGTCGCGATCCAGCCCGCGAGCTTCCCCGCGAGCGGCGTCAGGTCACGCTTCTGGAAGATCACGGCACGCAGGGTGGGAGGGCTGCGGTCCCTCGCAGCCGCAGCGCTTCATCGCGGACCGACACCATGGACGCCGCTACTCGAGGTGGAACAGGCCCGCCGGGGACCGGCAGGCTCCAAGTCCGTGGAGCGCGACGGTCTCCGGCGCGCCGACGGCCGGAGGAGCTCCGAACTACCTGGCGACGCCTCACGACTCCTCGGCCTTGTGCATGATCGTCCACAGGAGGCCCGGCACGAAACGGCGCATCCGCAGCAGCACCTTGGCCTGAGCGAGCGGGTAGAGGATCTCCTCGCCGCGTTCGATCCCCTTCTCGATCTCGTCGACGATCACCTTCGGGTCCGCCATGCGCTTCTGCTCGATCCCCATCTGCACGGTGCGCGGGTTCGACGTGTTGATCGCCTGCTGGAGGAGCGGCGTGTCGGCCATCGGCGGGCACACCAGCATGATCCGCACGCCGCTTCCGCGGTTCTCGTGGATCAGCACCTCGGCGAGGGTGTTCACCGCGGACTTGCTGGCGCAGTAGGCCCCCATGTGCAGCACTAGCACGTGGCCCGCGAGCGAGCCGAAGAGGATCACGTCGCCCGAGCCGCGCGCCTTCATCTGCGGCAGCGTGGCGCGGGTCACGTACACGGTGCCCTCGTAGTTGACGCGCATGAGACGGATGATCGACTCGAGCGGCATGTCGAGGACCGGCGCCGTGGGCATGATGCCGGCGGCGTGGGTGACACGATCGATGGGGCCCAGGTCGCGCTCGATGTCGTCCACCGCCTTCCCCACCCGGCCCGCGTCGCTCGCGTCGCACACGTAGGGCTTGAGCCGGTCGGGGTTCTTGGCGACCGTGGTCGCGAGCCGCGCCTCGTCGATGTCGAGACACGCGACCGTGGCGCCGCCCTCGGCGAGCCGCCACGCCGAGATCTGCCCCATGCCGCTCGCCGCTCCCGTGACCAGCGCCACCTTTCCTCGAAAAGCCATGTAGCCATCCTCCGTGGAGGCCCACCGGTCCCTCGGTGGGCAGCGATCGATCAGCCGCCGTTACCCGCTCGCCCCGAGCGTACGCTCGCGCGCGAGGGACCGCGCGCGCTCCAAACCGCATTCCTCGATCGAGATCCGGTTGCCAGTCGTTTCCAAACGATCGTTCGTTTGTTAATGTATAGCAGACCCCACCGTCGAGAGCCACCGCGGAGGAACGATCATGACGGACCCGACGCCCCGCCCCGATTTCGATCTCTACGACGCGAAGCGCTACGAGCAGAGCGGCCCGCCTTACGAGGCGTTCCGCTGGCTGCGCGCCAACGCGCCGGTCTTTCGCCATCCCGAGCCCGAGGGCAAAGGCCCCGGCTTCTGGGCGATCACCCGCTACGCCGACATCGTCCACTGCTCGACGCATCCGCTCATCTTCTCGAGCTGGATGGGCGGCACCAACATCGAGGACTACTCGGGCGACGACCTGAACGCGATGCGCGCGATGCTCGCCAACATGGACCCGCCCGCCCACTCGCGCTACCGCCGGCTGGTGAGCACCGGGTTCACGCCGCGCATGATCGCGGCCACCGAGCCGCACCTCAGAACGCTGGCGCGGGACATCATCGGCGCCGTCGCGGAACGGGGCGAGTGCGACTTCGTCACCAGCCTCGCGGTCGAGTTCCCGCTCCAGACCATCACCCAGTTCCTGGGCGTGCCGCTCGAGGACCGGATCAAGATCTTCGACTGGTCGAACACGCTCATCGCGTGGGACGACCCCGAGTACCAGGGCGAGAGCGATCCGCGCACCGCCGCGATGCAGATCTGGGGCTACGCGATGGGCCTGGCCGAGCAGCGCCGCGCCAACCCCGGCGACGACCTGGTGAGCGTGCTCATCAACTCCAAGGTCGACGGTGAGGCGCTGGGCGAGATGCAGTTCGAGCTGTTCTTCCTGCTGCTCTCGGTCGCGGGCAACGAGACCACGCGCAACCTGCTCTCGGGCGGACTGCTGGCGCTCTTCGAGAACCCCGACCAGCTGGCACGCCTCAAGGCCGATCCGAGCCTCATGCCTTCCGCGGTCGACGAGATGCTGCGCTGGGTGACGCCGGTGAATTACTTCCGCCGCACCGTGTCGCAGGACACCGAGGTCGGCGGTCAGGCGATGAAAGAAGGCGACAAGATCGCCATGTACTACACGTCGGCCAATCGCGACACGTCGGTCTTCACCGATCCCGATCGCTTCGACATCGGCCGCACGCCCAACGAGCACCTCACCTTCGGCGTGGGCGAGCACTTCTGCCTCGGCGCGTCTCTCGCCCGGCTCGAGATCCGCATCTTCTTCGAGGAGCTCTTCCAGATGCTCCCCGACATCCAGCTCGCCGGCCCGGCGCGCCGCCTGCGCTCGAACTTCATCAACGGCATCAAGTCGATGCCGGTCAAGTTCACGCCCGCGAAGGTCGCGAGTCGTCCCAAGGCGGCGTGAGCAGACGCTCGTGCTGACACGTTCGTCCGCATCACTCGCCGCGCGAACCGCCCCGGTGCGGCGTGGTCGAGCCGCGCCCAAGCGCCGCCGCGGGAGACCCACGGGCTCGACCGGGCCCAAAACACGTGACTCCATCTTGGATGCGGCCGAGCACCTCTATGCCGAGCGCGGCTTCGCCGGCACCGCCATTCGCGACATCGCGCGCATGGTCGGCCTCAATCCCGCGAGCCTCTACGCCCACTATCCCGGCAAGGACAGCATCTATGCGGCGGTGCTGGCGCGCGGGCTCGAGCCGTTCGTTGCGATCAACGCCGCCCTCCTCGAGTCGCGCTGGACCGAGGAGGCGATGGCGCGCGGCATGGACGCGCTCATGGAGCACCTCGCGACGCATCCGAATGTGTTGCGCCTGGTGCTCCACGAAGCGCTCGCTGGCGGACCGCACGTGCCCACGCTGGTGCGGCGCTGGCTCGAGCCCGGCTTCGGCCTGGCGGTCGCCGCGTTCCGCGCCAGTGGCCGCCCCATGCTGCGGAAGGAATGGGACGAAGACGACCTGCCCGACCTTGTGGCGTCGCTCTTCTTCCTGATCCTCGGCCACGTGGTGATCGCGCCGCTGCTCGCCGAAGCCTTCGGCGGACACGCCGCCGCGGCGCGCGACGTGTCGCGCCGCATCTCGTTCCTGCGCAAAGCCGTCCGTGTGCTCTTGTTCGATTCCCCCAACGCCGCCCGGGAACCAGCGCGAGCGCGGTCCCGAGGCCAGAAGCAGCATCCGAAGAAGGAGAAGAAGCGATGAAGACTCCCGTTTGCGAGCGTCTCGGCATCGAGTACCCGATCTTCGCGTTCAGCCACTGCCGCGACGTGGTCGCCGCGGTGAGCAAGGCCGGCGGTCTCGGCGTGCTGGGCGCGGTCGCGTTCAGTCCCGAGCAGCTCGAGCAGGAGCTCAAGTGGATCGACGACCACGTCGACGGGAAGCCCTACGGCGTCGACACGGTCATGCCCGCCGCGTACCTCGGCAAGGACCAGGGCGACCTCGGCAAGGTCGACCTGCAGAGCATGATCCCCGACGAGCACAAGCGCTTCATCCACGACATGCTCGCCCGCTACGGCGTGCCCGAGCTGCCCACCGGACAGGACGCGTGGGAATCGCTGCTCGGATGGTCGGTGTCGGCGGGCCGCGCGCACGTCGAGGTGGCGATGAAGCATCCGATCCGGCTGCTCGCGAACGCGCTCGGGCCTCCGCCCGAGGACGTGGTCGAGCGCGCCCACGGCGCCAACGTGCTGGTGGCGGCGCTTTGCGGCTCGGTCGATCAGGCGATCAAGCAGAAGGAGGCGGGCGTCGACATCATCGTCGCGTCCGGCTACGAGGCGGGCGGACACACCGGCGACATCTCGAGCCTGGTGCTGGTGCCGCAGGTGGTCGACGCCGTCGCGCCCACACCGGTGCTCGCGGCCGGCGGCATCGGCTCGGGCCGGCAAATGGCGGCCGCGCTGGTGCTCGGCGCGCAGGGTGTGTGGACCGGATCGCTGTGGCTGGCGACCGCCGAGAGCGATTGCGTGCCCGCGCTCAAGGAAAAGATCATCGCGGCAACCTCGAAGGACACGGTCCGCTCGAAGTGCCTGAGCGGCAAGCCGGCGCGTCAGCTGCGCACGCCGTGGACCGAGGCGTGGGACTCGAAGGACTCGCCAGGCACGTTGCCGATGCCGCTCCAGTGGATGGCGACCTCGGAGGCGCTGACGCGGATCTACCAGCACGCGCAGACCAAGAAGCCCGGCTCGGCCGAGCTGCTCGGCACGCCGATCGGCCAGATCGTGGGCCAGATCAACCAGATGAAGCCCGCGCGCGAGGTGGTCCGCGAGCTGATCGAGGGCTCGATCGACGCGGTCGCGCAGGCGAGCGAGCTCTTGGGGCTCACCGACGGCGAGTGATCGCAATCGTTCGCTCGCGCGCGGGGGACCGCGCGCGCTCCAAACGGCACCTCGCGATTCGGCCCTGGAGGCCCGCCGGTCCCTCGGCGGGCAGCGCTCGATCGCGCCGGTTCTCCGTTTGAATTGCGCGCCTCGCCGCGCCTATCCTCGCCCTCACCTGCCGACCTGACCTCCCGGTCGACTGCTCGGCTCTCATCGTGCCCGGTTCCTCACCCGTCGTCTGGTCGCGCGCTCTCGCCGACGAATTCTGGTCGGGCAGCGTCACGCCGCTGATGTTCTCGGTGAGCGGCTCGCTCATCGAGAGCCGCATGATCGACGGCAAGCTCGCGTTCGCGCGAATCGCCAAGACGGCGCCGTTCCTGCGCTACCACCACGGCTACGTCTACGCGAACACCAACCTCCTGGGCGACATCTTCGCGATCATCCCGTCGATCTTCCTGACCAAGGAAGTGCTCGAGAATCTGCCCGCATCGCTGCGCGCGCGGCTGCACACCGAGGATCGCTCGCTGCTCTCGATCTTGAGCCCGCGCTTCGTGAATGCGTGCTTCCAGACGTTGCTCCACGAGCGCGGCTGGTCGCCGTTCAGCAATCACCGGCGCTTCCGGAAGCAAGGCGACGCGATCCTGGCGCGAGCCTCGCGCGGCTTCGGCGACGAGGTCGCGAGCTCGAGCCCCGAGAGCCTGCTCCACGCGATGGAGCGCATCGAGGACGAGATGGGCGTCTTCCTCGAAGCGTCGATCTGGGGCGTCACCTACGCCTATCTGCTCTACCCGCTGGTGCGCATCGTGTCCGAGCGCTGGCTGGGCGAGACCGAAGGCACCATCGCCGAGTGGGCGATGGCGCGCGTGCCCGGCAACAAGACCGTCGAGGTGAACGAAGCGATCGAGGCGCTGGCGCGCCGGCTGCGCGCGTCGCCCGCTCTGTTCGCGGCAATCCGTGAGTACGGGATCGACGGTGCTTCGTCGCGCGGAGGCGTGCGCTCCGTCTCGCTCGATGAAGCGGAGTTCCGCGACGCCTTCCACCAGCTCCTGCTGCGCCACGGCCACCGCCTGCTGGGCCGCGACCTCATCTATCCGTCGTGGCGCGAGTCGACTCGAACCGTGCTCGATCTGGTGCTCAAGGCTGTCGAGGCTCGCCGCGACGGGGACGGCCCGAGCGCTTCCAAGCCCCAGCCACCCGAGCTCGCACGGCGCGCGCAGCTCAGCTCGTTCCAGCGGCTGTGGCTCGAGCTCGGCCTCTACTACATGCCGCGCTACGTGAACCTGCGCGAGAACATGCGCTACTTCGCGGATCTCTTCCTGGAGCGAATTCGCAACGTCGCGCTCCGCCTGGGCGAGCACTTGACCGCGCGCGGCCAGCTCGAGAGCCGCGACCAGATCTTCTTCCTGTTCCGCGAGGAAGTCGCGGCCGCGGTGCGCGGCGACGTGCCGGACCTCGCCGCGCAGGCGCGGCGCCGACGCATCGAGTACGAGCAAGCGCGCGACCAGAAGCCGCCGCGCGAGCTGATCGGCGACCAAGGCGCCGACGTCGCCACCACCGAGCCCGCACCCGAGCACGCCACGCGCTTCACCGGATCGGGCGTGTCGCGCGGCGTCGTCCGCGGCCGCGCCCGGGTGGTGCTCGACGTCCCCGAGTTCCGCGACGTGCAGCCGGGCGAGATTCTCATCACCAACGCCACCGACCCCGGCTGGACCTGCCTCTTCTCGCTCGCGGGCGGCGTCGTGATGGAAATGGGCGGCATGCTCTCCCACGGCGCGATCCTGGCCCGCGAGTACGGCCTGCCCGCCGTCGCGTCCGTGACCGGCGCAACGAAGGCAATTCCGAACGGCGCCTGGATCGAGGTCGACGGGTTGAAGGGCGAAGTGCGGATTCTCGAAGACGCGCCGGTCCCACCGGCGACGGCCGCTCGCGCCCAGTGATCCGCCGCGACTTTCGTCGCGACGGTGATCCAACTGGTGACGCTCAAGCCGCCTGATCCAGGATCATCGACCGCCGCGACGCGAGCATCTGGGCCGCGAGCTGATGCACGCGCGTGAGCCCAGGGCTCTTGGGCTTGCACAGGTGCACGCCGACCCTCTTTCTCGATTTCGAGCCGGTGCCGAAGCGGTGCACGGCCACGCCTTGCAGGCGCAGGACTTCATCGGTCCTCGGCATCTGGAGATCGACGACCACCTCTGCAAACGTCGGAAGCTCCTCTGCCGCATCGATGGTGATGCCGTTCTTGGCTATGTTGCGCAGGTATTCCCCCAGGAACTCTTCTTCGGTTCCAAACCGGACCTGGACGTGCAACTCACCGTTGGAGGCCCGCAGCGAGACATCGGGCGGCTTTGGGCAGGTCGCGGCGACGTGCGGCTCGGCGGCAGTCGCGACCGGACGTTTCACGAGCTTCAATGCTTCCCGGTCATGGGACATGAGATAGCTGACGCAGGCGTCGTCGATGGCGGCAACCGTCGAGGCCGCGAGCTCGAGAAACTGCAGACCGACCTGGAGCCGCTCACGGGAGCCTTCCTTGCGTCTGGTGACGTGCGCGACCCGTGCCTGGGCGAGGATCGAGTGCGGGATCTTCGAGAGCGCGAACTTGGTGAGCAGGCGGTCTCCCAAGCTGAGCGGCAAACCGGTCTCGACGAGCATCCCGCCACCGCTCAAGTTGATCGATTCGCCGACCGTCAGCCGCGCCTCATGCTGGGTGTGCACGAGCACCCGAATGGGTGCGCGCACGAAGTTGCGCTTCTCCTCCAACTGCGCCGCATTCCCCTTCGGCATCATCGCGACCTCCATGTCGCAGCACACTCGGGCTGGCGCGAATCAGGATCCGCGCCAGGCTCGGGGTCAGTTCAAGTCCTGCGCCAGCTCGACCCGAGCGCTCTCTCCAGTCCAAGACCATGAGCGGATGCGACTTTCCGCCGAGCGCCTCGGTGCGCCGGCAAGCGGCTCCCGGCCACTCGTCGGGCGTTTCGACCGGCGTGCGGGCAAGACGGGATCCGGAGGCCTGGGCACTCCGCTCAGCTGCCCGGCACGCGCCGGTCGGATAAAGTTCGCGGTCCCATGGCCTACGACCACCGCGACATCGAGCCCAAGTGGCAATCCCGCTGGCGCGAGGCCCGTCTGCACAAGACGGTCTTCGACGCCGGCAAGCCGAAGTTCTACGCCCTCGACATGTTCCCGTATCCGTCGGGATCGGGGCTTCACGTCGGGCACTGCGAGGGCTACACGGCGACCGACGTGCTCACCCGCTTCAAGCGGATGCAGGGCTGGAACGTGTTGCATCCGATGGGCTGGGACGCGTTCGGGCTGCCGGCCGAGAACTACGCGATCAAGACCGGCATCCATCCGCGCGTCACCACCGAGCAGGCGATCGCGAACTTCCGCCGCCAGATCGACTCGATCGGCTTCGCCTACGACTGGGACCGCGAGGTCAACACCACCGATCCGG
>CAZYWA010000008.1:0-40855 GCA_964650975.1 uncultured bacterium | reverse complement strand
CGCCCAGGTGGTTCGCCTGTCCGGTCAGATCGGCCGCGAGGTGGTAGTCCACATCGCCTTCCTTCTTGAACGCGGCGTTTCGCATGTAGCACCACAGCACCGTGGCCATGCCGAGCTCGTGGGCCGCGGCGAAGATGTTCGAGATCTCGACGATCTGCCGGCTCGACTCGGCCGAGCCGTAATAGATCGTGGCGCCGATCGCCACCGCGCCCATGTTCCACGCCTCGCGCACCGTGCCGAAGGTGATCTGATCGAAGGTGTTCGGGTAGCTCAGGAACTCGTTGTGGTTGAGCTTCACCAGGAACGGAATGCGATGCGCGTATTTCCGCGCCACCGCGCCCAGCACGCCGAACGTGGACGCGACCGCGTTGCAGCCGCCCTCCATCGCGAGCTCGACGATCTTCCCGGGATCGAAGTAGTCGGGATTCGGCGCGAAGCTGGCGCCGGCGCTGTGCTCGATCCCTTGATCCACGGGCAGGATCGACACGTAGCCGGTGCCGGCGAGCCGGCCGTGACTCATGATCGACTGGAGGCTGCGCAGCACCTGGGGAGTGCGATCGGTCTGTGTCCACACCCGGTCGAGGAAGTCGGGCCCGGGCAGGTGGAGCCGCTCCTTGGCGATCTTCGGCTTGTAATCGAGGATGGCCTTCGCGTCTCCGCCCAAGAGCTCCGAGATGCTGCCGATGGAGCCGCCACTCTTCGTCGCCGCCGCTGCGCTACCCATGTTCTCCTCCCTTGGACGGCGACCCGCCGTCGCGACCCACGAGGATGTCACAGCCACGATTGCTCGTGAAATGAGCCGATCGCCGGCGGGTGTCGCAGTTTGCCGATCTCCGGTTCGTGCGCCGGCCGTCCGATTGCCGCGGCGGGAACTGGTGGTGCCGGGGTGGGGCTTGGTGCTCTCTCTACTGGCCGGCTGCGCGGCCGTGCCGACCGTGCCGCACGTACCTGCCGACGGCTTGCCGGTGGACGTCGGGTGCAGCGCGGCTCCACTGGTTCCGCCGGTCGACGCGACTCGCGACGAGCTACGCGTCTCGCGCGCCTTCGGCGTCGCCGGACACCGCGGCGAGGATTGGAGTGACTTCGGCGCGAACGGCCGGGCGCTCGGAGCGCCGGTCCACAGCGTGGCGGCGGGCGTCGTGGTGTTCGCGGGAAGCGGCGATCGCGACGGCTACACCGGCTGGGGAAACGTGGTCATCATGCGCCACCGGATTCCGCGCGGCGCGGCGCGCCCGGACCAAGAGGTGGAGTCGCTCTACGGTCACCTGGAAAGCGTGACCGTCCGGCCCGGGCAGAAGGTCTGCGCTTCTCAAGTCGTGGGCACGATCGGCACCGGTGGCGGACGTTATGCGGCGCACCTCCACTTCGAGATCCGCGAGCGGCTCGGCCTGGGGGTGCAGGCCGGCTCGGGCGCGCTCGACGGCTGGGTCGACCCGAGCGAGTGGCTCGCTTCGCACGGTGTGAGCACGATGCCCTAGCGAAGCCCTCCGGCGCCCCGACGGCCGCGCTTCTAGCGACCGAGGATCCCCGCACGTATGCTTCGCACCCATGGACGGCCCTCGACGTCTCCGTCTCGGCGTGGTGATCGGCACTCGCCCCGAGGCGATCAAGCTCGCCCCCGTCATCCTCGAGGCGCGCGAGCGCTTCGCGGACACGATCGAGCCGATCGTGGTCTCGACCGCGCAGCATCGCCAGATGCTCGACCCGATCCTCCAGGGCTTCGGTGTGGCGCCCGACCACGACCTCGACGTGATGCTGCCCAACCAAACGCTGACTCAGGTGACCACGCGGGTGCTGGAGCGAATGAGCACGCTCTTCACGCAAATCCCCTTCGACGTGGTGATGATCCAGGGCGACACCACCACGTGTCTCGGCACGGCGCTCGCGGCGTTCTACGCGCGCGTGCCGGTGGCGCACGTCGAGGCCGGCTTGCGCACGTGGGACATGGATCGGCCGTTTCCCGAGGAGATGAACCGCGTGGTGGTGGGCCAGCTCACCGCGATCCACTTCCCACCCACCGAGGGCTCGAAGCGGAACCTGCTGCGCGAAGGGGTCGCCGACGAGCGCATCGTGGTCACCGGCAACACCGCGGTCGACGCGATCCTGCGCACCGCTCACGATCCCGCGATCGACGCGCTTTTCCCGCTCGCCGACCTCGATCCGGCGCAGCGCCTGATCCTGGTCACGGCGCATCGCCGCGAGAGCTTCGGCGAGCCGTTCCAGCGGATCTGCCAGGCGCTGGCCGAGATCGTGAAGCGTCGCGACGACGTGACGATCCTCTACCCGGTGCATCTCAACAACAACGTGCGCTCGGTGGTGATGCCGATGCTGGGCGGGCTCGATCGCGTCCGTCTCGTCGAGCCACTCGAGTACCGGCCGTTCGTCGCCGCGATGAAGCGCGCCGAGCTGATCATCAGCGACTCGGGCGGGATCCAGGAGGAGGCGCCGAGCCTCGACAAGCCGGTGCTGATCCTGCGCGACGAGACCGAGCGCCCCGAGTGCGTGGAGGTGGGCGCGGCGCGGCTGGTGGGAACCGACCCCGAGCGCATCGTGCCCGCGGCGCTCGAGCTGCTCACCGATCGCGCGGCTTACGACGCGATGGCACGAGTGCCCAACCCGTTCGGCGACGGCCAAGCGTCGCGCCACGTGCTCGACGGACTGCTCGCCTGGTGGCGCGGGCGTTGAGTTTTTCGGGGGGGCCTTTCCGGCCCCCCACCCCCAAGTCGGCTCGCTGCGCTCGTGGGCGCCTCTCGGCGCCCGCACGGAACGCGAAGGCGCCGAATCTCTCGCGCCGGCTCGGGCCGTCGTGGCAGGATCGGCGCATGAGCACAAAGGGATCACCCGTCTACGGGACTTCCTGGATTCGCGTGGTGCCCCTCGTGGCGCTCGCCTGGACTCTCTCGTTCGCGGGCTGCGACTCGGTGACCCAGCTCAAGTCCGCGTGCGAGCAGAAGCAGCCGGACGCGTGCGCGACGCTGTCACAGATGTTCCTCGCCGGGCACGAGGTGCCGCGCGACTCCGTGCAAGGCGCGGAGTACGCCACCCGGGCCTGCGACGGCGGCGTGCTGCACGCCTGCGCGGTGCTGTCGACGCTTTACCGAATCGGGAACGGCGTCGGGCGCGACGAGCACGAGGCGGCGCGCTTCGCCAAGCTCGCGTGCGATGGCGGCGAAGCGTACGGTTGCACCAACCTCGGCTATCTGTGCTGGAAAGGCATCGGCGTCCCGCAGAGCGACGCCGACGCGGTGCACGCGTTCCAGGTGGCGTGCGACGGCGGCGATCCGTCGGGCTGCGTGCACCTGGGCTACCTCTACGGCCGCACGCCCGTGCTACCCGACGACATGCGAAAGGCGGCGCAGCTCTACGCGAAAGCGTGCGACGCCGGATACGCGCGCGGCTGCACGCACCTCGCATACGCCTACCGCACGGGCCACGGCGCGCCCTACGACATGGAGCTCTCGATCCGCACCGCGCGGAAGGCGTGCGATCTCGGCGACGCGGCCGGTTGCAAGGTGAGCGAAATGTACCGCTACGCCGACCAGCATGGGGAAATCCACTACGTCCGCGATCCGGCGGACGCCCCCGAGCAATTCCGCGACGCCGTGACCCGAGTGGGGCCACCGCCCGGCGCCAAGCGCGAGTCGAGCACGGGTGCTGGCGGAGAGACCGATCTCGATCCCGACACCGATCCGGAGCTGAGCACCGACGGCAAGGCCGACGCCAAGACCACCCACGTCGCCACGACCAAGGCCGCGGACAAACCCGCCGCGGCGCCGGTCGAGCCGCTCGCCGTGGCGCGCGTCGACCCCTCCGCCACGGCACCCGCGCCACGAGTCGATTGCAACACGATCGCCCTCACGCGGCGCATGTTCCCGTCACCGGCCGCTTACCTCGACGGCGGCACCCGGCCACGCTGGCGCGAGTTCGACCGGACCGACGGCGACGGCACCGATCCGGCCCGGCGTCTCGAGTACGAGGTCCGCGACCAGAAGGCCGTGGTGTGCGTGCCGGAGGGCGTCGAGCCGCTCGGCGTCTATCTGCACATCGACGCAGGTGATGGGCCGGGTCTGCCGCACGGCTGGGACACGGTGCTGGCGCGGCATCGCTTGATCTTCGCGGCGCCGCTCGACGCGGGAAACACCAAACCACGGATGCGGCGGATCGGGCTGGCGCTCGACACGCTCGCGACCGTCGAGGAAGCCCATCGGATCGACCGCTCGCGGGTGATCGCGAGCGGACTCTCGGGCGGCGGCGCCACCGCCACGAAGATGGCGCTCAACTACCCGGAGCTCTTTTCCGGCGTGGTGTCGCACGTCCGTTTCGTGGCACTCGAAAACCTGGCCATACCCGGCTCGGGCACGTTGCCGAGCGAGGCGCCGTACCTGACGCCGGAGGATCTCCACGCGATCGCCAGCCGCGGACTTCGATTCGCGTGGATCACCGGCACCGGAGACCCCAACCGCGCCGGCATCCTGAAGTCCGATCGCGTGTGGAAACGCTTCGGCCTGGATTCACGGGTCTTCGACCTCCCCGGCGCCACCCACGACATCGCCCCACCCGAAGCGCTCGAGGTGGCCTTGCAATGGGTCGAGCAGCCGAAGTCCGAGCGCGACGTTCAGGTGGCGCACACCACGAAATAGCGCGACCAGGGATCGCTCGTCGGACGGCTGCGGTCCAGAATGCGGTCCCTGGTCGCTCCCCCTGGAGGCCCGCCGGTCCCTCGGCGGGCAAGCGATCGAATGGCGCCCGTTCCAGCGCTCGCGCGCGAGGGACCGCGCGCGCTCCAAACCGCGGCCGAGGGGCGGCCAGGCGATGGGAATGGATTCACGCTCTCGACGGGCTTGGAAAGCCCCGGGACAACTACGTCGCGCAGACCACGAAATAGCACCCTGCGTGCAGCACCCGGTGGCCGTCGATCTCGCGGCACAGCTGGTCGGGACGGAAATAGCGCTTGTAGACGGGCCATCTCGAGCCGTCCTTGAGCGGGCGACTCTGCATTTCCTCTTCGCGCACGCCCGCGCGGATCGCGGCATCGACGATCACGATTTCGGCCGCGACCCGGCGCGTCTCGCGGTGGAACCGCGTCCGCTGCTCGCCACGCAGGTGGCCGTAAAAGTGGCCTGAAATCAGGCGTTCGAAGGCACTGTCGCGAAACGGGAGCATGAGCCCGTCGCCGCGGACCCGTGGCGCACCTGGCACGCGTGAGCTCGCGATCGCCAGCATCTCGGCGCTCGCGTCGAAGAGCGTCACGGCTCCGCGCAGGTGACGCGACAGGTAGCCGGTGCCGCACGCGAGGTCGAGCGTGCGCGCGGGAGGAAGCCGTGTGAGCGCGGCGACCACGGCGGCCACTTCTTCGTGCCAGCCGGGGCGGACCTGCTTCGCGTAGCGTCCGTCGCCGCGATACCAGTCGTCGTAATCGGGAGCGCGCCGCGCGTAGTATTCGCGCATCACCGCGTCCACGAGTGTGCCCCCTCTCGTCTCGTTGGTCTCGGAATCTCGAGTCCTCGGGCGGCGCGTTGTCGCGCCGGATTTGGGGTGGGGCCCCGGCCGGATTTGCTCCGGACGGGGCGGGGGCTTGGAAAACCCCCGAAGTAGTAGCTCAGAAGCTCAGCTTGTAGCTGAGCTCGCCGTGCGCGACATCCTTGCCGCTCGCGGTTCGCACGTCGACGTACAGGAACACGATGCTGCGGCCGCGCCGCCGGACCGCTCCTTCCGCGATCAAGTCCTCGTCGACCGCGGCGTCCATGTAGTGCACGTGCATGTCGATGGTGAGCAGCTTGCGCGGCAGCTCGGCGACGTTCGAGAAGATCGAGCCCACCACGACGGTGTCGATCAGCGACGCGATGGCACCGCCGTGGACCATCCCGGCGGGCTGGTTGAGCTCGGGACGGTAAGGGAGGCGCATCCGCGCGTAGTCCTTGCGGACCTCCTCCATCTTGAGCCCGAGGAGCCGCGGAAACGGCGCGTGGGAGTTGATCCGCTCCTTGACCTCGTTCTCGAGCGCCGGATCGATCGGCGCGAAGCTCTCGCGGTCCATAGGCTCAGACCTCCTGAAAATCCAGATCGATTCCCACCGAGCGCATCACCGCCAGCGCGTTGGTGGTGGCGAGGACGCCTGGCCGGAGCTTGTAATCGAACAGCATGCGTCCGTCCTCCACGTGATCGGCGAAGTAGCTCTTGACCGCACGCGCGCCGAGCTCGTCGGCCAGCGCCACCAGCGCCAGGTCGTGCGTCGTGACCAGCCCGATCGCGTGGCGCTCGACGAGCCTGCGGACCAGCGCGCGCGCGCCGATCGCCCGCTCCCGGGAGTTGGTGCCGTGCAAGATCTCGTCGAAGAGGAAGAGCGTCGCGGCACCGGTCTCGGCGACGTCGAGCGCGTGCTTCAAGCGCTTCACCTCGGCCAGGAAGTGGGAAGCGCCGTCGGCGAGCGAATCGACCACGCGCAACGACGTCACCACCCGGAGCGAGCTCATGCGCATCGCGCGGGCGCACACCGGCGCGCCGGCCTGAGCCATCACCGCGGCACTGCCCACCGAGCGAAGCCAGGTGCTCTTCCCCGACATGTTGGAACCGCTCACCAGCATCAGCGCGGTCTCGCCTCCCAGGCGCAGGTCGTTCCGCACGCAGCTCTCCGGCGCCAAGAGCGGGTGACCGAGATCCTCGGCCTCGATCCTCGGCGCCCCGCCGTCGATCGGCTCCGGCCAGGCCCAGCCCGGGTGCGTCTCGGCCAGCGCCGCGAAGCCCGAGAGCGCGTCGAATTCGCCGAGCCGGGCGAGCCATCGCTCGAGCTCGCGGCCGCTGGTCTCGCGCCAGTCCTCGAGCGCCAGCGCGCACTGGAGCTTCCAGAGGAGCAGCGGACCCAGCGAAGCGCCGAGGTAAAAATCGTGGAGGTTGTCGAGCCATTCCACGATGCGGTGCAGCTTCCGCACCCGCCGGGACGCTCTCGATCTGGCATCGCTCGAGGGCGCCAGCGCGGCTCGACCTCTCTTCAACAGCTCCGACTCGAACGACCCGCCCTCGATCGCCTCCAGCGATTCACGATAGGTGGCGAGCAACGCGTCCGCCCGGTCGAGCCCGCTGGTGGCCTCGTCGGCGCGCTTCCGAAACCCGAGCAAGAACGCGGCGTGCACGAGCAGCGCGGGGCCGAGCAGCCGACCACCCCACGGATTTTCCGCGAAGCGCAATGCCAGCGCGGTGCTGGTGAAGATCGAGAGGGCGACGGCGGTAAATCGCACCCGGTTCCGGTGCTCGATTCGAGCGGGTGCCCGCGCCCAGTCGAGCAGTGGCCGGGGATCGATGGCGTGGACCTCGGGCTCGGCCGCCACCCACAGCGCCTCGCGAAACTCGAGCGAGCGCTCGAGCTCGCGCACCGCCTCCTGCCGCTCCCGGATCTCGGTGGAGGTGGCCGCCGACAGGAGCCACGCGGCGCACGCGTCCTCGCCCAGCCAGGTGCGCGCGGCGCACGAGAGGTCGAAGATCGAGCCGCGACCGAAGAGGTCGAGATCGGCGGCGTAGCCGTGGGCCCCATCCTCGAAGCGCTCACCGATCGAGCCCGTCCCCGCCCACTGGTTCCTGACGAGCGCATGGCGTCGCTCGTGGAAGGACAAAGCGCGCGTCACTCGCTCCTTCCGGCGCAGCACGTCGGCATGCCGGAAGACGAGCACGAAGAATGCCACGGCCTCGACCGGCAGGCCCCACGCCCAGATCGAATCGAGTGCCAACGCCGCGACGCCGGTCGCCAGCACCAGGGCCGCGACGCCCAGCCGCAGATTGGCGAAGGTCGCGTCGACCCGCTCGATCGCGTCGAGCCGCAGGCCTCGTTCCGCGATCGCCGCCTCGATCTCGCGGACGATCGGCTCGATCGATGGCTGCGTTCCGTTCACGTCACGAGCTCTGACACCAGCTTCGCACGTAACGCGCGTTCAGCCGGAGGGACGCGGTCCCTGGCGTCCGCAACGATCGATCGAGATGTGAGGCAGTGGCTGCGAGGGACCGCAGCCCCCAAAGCGTCGAGTCACGCACCGAGGAGATCGCTCAGGTCCTTCTCGATCTCCTCGGCGGTGAAGCGATTCACGACCACGCGCGAGCGGGTGTAGCTGGTGCGCGCGACGTACACGACCTTGTCGGAGCCGGCGCTCACCTTGGTGAGCTCGAGCGTCGCTGGCGGATAGCCCGCGACCTCGTACTCGAGCCGCAACACCGTCTTCGACTCGGCCGGTGGCGGCGCGGCAGGTGTCGCGGCGGGCGCCGCGCCCGCCGCCGGAGCCGGTGGAGTCGTGGCCGGCAGCGTGTCGAGCGGATTCTCGTCCTCGGCCAGGTAGCGCTCGGCCTTGAGACGCGCGAGCTTCGAGAACCAGGTCGTGGCGCGCTCGTCCTTCTCGCCGACCGCCTCGGTGGAGGCCGAGCCGCTCTCGGGGGCCAGCGCGACCCAGTAGGACTTCCCGGTCTTGTCGCGGTCGCGTTGCGCATAGCGGCGCGACGCGGCGCCCGACGTCACCGTCACGTTCTCGATCGACTCCGCGTTGAACGGCTGCAGATCGGCGTTGAGCAAGCGGGTGTCGGCCTGCTCGAGATCGCCGAACACGTTGGTGTCGACCGCGTACACGTGGCCCGACGACGGATCGCGCACGTAGCGCAGCCGATCGCCCACCGCGGTGTCGCCCAGCTCGAGCTTGCGCTCGCCTTTCGTGGTGGTGACGGTGAGCGAGCCGCGCGGCTTCGCGAGACCCAGCTTGTCCAGGGTGTCGTTTCCGACCTTGCCGAGGTCGCGCTCGGCGGTGAGCGTCGCCAGCTTGTCGACTCGCTCCTTGGTGCGATCCGAGCCCAGGAACTCCTTCACCGTGACCTTGGTCTGCGGAGCGGCAGGGGTCGCTGCCGGCTTGGTCTCGTCCTTCTTGGCCTCGTCGGTTTTCGAGGCGTCGGTCTGATCCGCGGGCTTCGCCGGAGGAGGAGGCGCCGGCGCGGGCACCGTGACCGTCCGCTCCAGCCGGAACCACGGATACGGCTTGGCGCTCTCCTTGTCCCGCTTGAGCGTCAGATCGACCTTCGCCAGCGTCGAGTCGAGGTGCACCGCCGTGACGTCGGCACCCTGCCCTTCCCAGATCGCGACGTCGGTGGCGCGGCGATTGGCCGTCTTGGGACGCGTCCAGTCGAAGTACGCGGCGCAGAGCGCCAGCAACAGGAGCACGCCGTGGACCACGGCGCCAGCCACGCCGGGGCGCTTCATGACGTCCTTCCTTTGCGGAACCTGAGCACCAGCCACCCCAGCCCGAGCATCGCGGCGGGCGCCGCGGCCACCACGCCGAAGAACCACCACTTGTCCTGCTCGGCGGTGTGCTCGACGGGCACGTCTTCCTCGCTCTCGACCTTGGTCGAGGCGGCCTTGTCGGTGGTGAGCCACTCGAGGCCGTCGCCCACGAACACCAGGTTCGCGTTGTTGGGCAGCAGGTCGTCGCCCACGGCGTCGCAGTCCGCGAGCACGATCGCGCGCATCCGCTTCGCGGCCTCTCCCGGAGCGGGCTGCGCCGCGCCCGTGGCGGGTGCCGTCTTGATCTCGCGCTCCGCCGTCGCGGCGAGGTTGAAGATGTCCTTGGTCTCCAAGCCCTCGGTCCACTGGAAGTCGCCGTTCAGATCCGGCCAGGTGCCGGTCATGGAGCGCACCGTGAAGTCGAGCGTCGAGCCGTGCGCGTCGGCGGCCTTGGTGAGGTATCCGCTGCCCATCACCACGAACGGCATGCGGCGCGATTCGCGGCTCAGGTTCGTGACCGACGGATGGGAGGAGTAGCTCCCCGTGTACATGATCTGGCGGTCGGAATCGTTGTAGCGGTGGCGCAGGAAATACTTGTCGTTGACCAGCGGCCCTGGCTTGAACTCGAGTCCCAGCGACGCGACCAGCGGCTCGAGGTTGCCGGTATGGCCGCCGTCGAGCGCCAGGAAGAGGCGCCCGCCGCGGTCCAGATAGCGCTGCAGCGCATCGATCTCGGACGGCAGGAACGGCGTCTCGGGACCGATGATCACCACCACCGAGGCGTCGCTCGGGATGTCCGACGCCAGACCCTCGGCGAGGCCGAGATCCTTGGCGTCGTAGCCGAGCTGCCGCAGGAACGGCCGGAGCCGCGCCGCTTTCGCCACCGCGCCGGTCTCGCCCACGGTGGGGCTCGTCATCTCGCCGTGGCCGATCGTCACGTAGGCCACGCGCTGGCGCTGGGTGACCTTCACCAGCCGCTGGCGGAACTCCTCGTCGAGCTTGCGCAGCTTGTAGCGCGCCGAATCGATGTCGGTGCCGACCGACCACTGTTCGCCGGCGGGAGACGCGGCGTCGTTGACCGGAGGCGACGTGGGCGCGGGTGTCTGCGCGGCGCCCGCTTTCTGGATCAGCACCACGCCGTCGTTCCGGACCTTGCTCTTGCGGGCCAGGTCGGGATCGAGCAGCCGGTCGGCACGCCGCACGGTGAGCAACGGGTTCACCTTGGCGAGCTCGTCGAAGTAGCCCATCAGCTCGTCGGCGACCTCGTTCGCCTCGGGGAAGAAGAGCAGCACCTCGACCGGATCGGCGAGGCGCGCCACCAGGTCCTTGGTGCCTTCGCCGGGACGCGAGGTGCGGAAGTAGCTCAAGTCGATGCTCGCGTCGTGCTGCGACGCGAGGTAGTTGACCGTGAAGAGGAACGCCGCGGCGAACGCGATGCTCAGGCCCACCGCCGCGGACTCGACGACGCGCCGCTCCTCCACCGCACCGGCGGTGCCGAGCGGCCGCGCCGCGCGCTTCGCGAGCGCCAGCGAGATCGCCGCGGCCAGCCACACGATCGGCCAGGCGCACTCGAGCACCGTCTGGAAGTGCTTGAGGCCTTCCGAGAGCGGCCACTTGATGCCGAACACCCGCAGGCCGGCGTCGGTCGACGCGAAGTAGATCGCGACCGCGAGCGCACCCGCCGCGTGTGATCCCGCCAGCACCCGCGCCGCGGGGCGCGACGGCTCGGGACCCTTGAGCGCCAGCGCCAGCCGCGCCAGGAAGCTCGCCACCACCAGCGCCGCGCCGCCGCCCGACGCCGCCGCGTGCACGGCGGTGCCTCCGAGCATCCGCTCGCCGACGTAGATCGCGGCCGATCCCAGGAAGAAGGCCGCGGTGAGCCCCTTTCCTTCGCGGCTCCACCCCGCGCTCGGCGCTTCGCTGGCCATGGCTCAGTCCCAGCGCTGCGCGTCGAGCGAGCGCATCGAAAGCAGCAGGAAGAAATACGTGAGCGACACGTAGTAGAGGACGTCCTTCAGGTGCACGACGCCCTTCATGAACGGCTCGAAGTGGGTGCTGTAGAGCGCCAGCGCCACCAGGATCGAGGACATCGGCGGATCGGCCTTGCGCGCCACGAACCACAGCACCAGGAGCCCGACCAGGATCGCGCCGCCCACGATCGCCGCCACCACCTGCACGCGGGTGAGCGTCGAGGCGAAGAGCCCGATCGCGATGCTCGCCGCACCCAGCAGCAAGAGTCCGCCGTAGCCAGCCGCCAGATGCCCCACCGACACCTTGCCGTGCACCTTCACGAGCAGCGGCATGTAGATCGTGCACAGCGTGATGAACGCGAGGAACGCGAGCGCCGAGAAGAACTTCCCGACCACGATCTCGCCGCTGGTGAGCGGCGAGGTGCGGAGCAGCACGATGGTGCCGGAGCCCCGCTCCTCGGCCACCAGCCGCATCGCCAGCAGGATGCCGGTGATCATCGTGGTGCCGGACGAGAAGTAGAAGAACTGGCGCACCACCTCGGCGGAGAGCTGCTTTCCGCTGCCGAGGGCGAAGCCGTAGAAGAGCAGCCCGTCGACCGCGAGCACCGCCGCGGCCATCGCGTAGCCGATCCAGCTCGCGAAGAAGGCCGCGGTCTCGCGGCGCGCGATCAGCATCACGTTGCGCATCATGCGCTCGCCCTCGCCTGCCCCTTGGTGAGCTCGACGAACACGTCTTCGAGCTCGTGCGCCGCCTGCTTGAGCTCGAGCAGCCCGAAACCGCCCTCGACGAGCTTGCGCGCCAGTGCCTCGCGCACGTCACCGTCGGCCTGGACGCGCAGCCGCACGACCCCGGCGTCGGCTGCTTTGCCTTCGCTCAGGATGTCGACGCTGCGGACCCCGCTCACACCGGCGAGGCGGCCGCGCACGGTGCCCCCGTCGCCGCGCACCGCCAGGTCCACCGTGCCGCCGCTCGCCAGCTTGCGCCCCAGCTCTTCCTCGGTGCCGTCGGCGATGATGCGGCCCTTGCCGAGCACCAGGATGCGGTCGCAGGTCTGGCTGATCTCGGTCAGGATGTGGCTCGAGAGCAGCACCGTGTGCTCGCCGGCGAGCGAGCGGATCAGCTCGCGCATGTCGGCGATCTGCACCGGATCGAGACCGGTGATCGGCTCGTCGAGGATCACCAGCTCGGGCTTGTGCACGATCGCCTGGCCTATCCCCAAGCGCTGGCGATAGCCGTGCGAGAGGCTGCCCACCAGATCGCGCGCCACCTCGTCCACCCGCACGATCTTCTCGACCTCGCGGACCCGCTGGTCGAGCGCGCTGCCGCTCAAGCCCCGGATCGCACCCGCGAAGCGCAGATAGCTGCGCACCGTCATCTCCGGGTAGAGCGGCGGCTGATCGGGAAGAAAGCCGATGCGGCGCTTCACCTCACGCGGGTTGGCGCTCAGATCGACGCCGCCGATCCGGACCGTCCCGACCGACGACTCGAGGTCGCCGGCGAGCAGCCGCAACGTGGTGGTCTTCCCCGCGCCGTTGAGACCCAGGAACCCGACCACCGTCCCCGACTCGATCCGAAACGAAAGCTCCCACACGGCCGCCTTGGTGCCGTAGAGCTTGCTGAGCCGCTCCGCTTCGATCATGAGAAACGCCGTCCCATCGACTTCGCCACGCGCAAGGAGCGCCCGAACCAATCACCGGTCCCGGTGCCCGTCAAGCGCACGACCGCCGGGAACCGCAAACCAGCATGGGACGAAAGAACCCCGCCGATGATTCACCGGCGCCCTACACATCGACTCGAGGGGGCTACCGAAGAAAGGCACCCGCCGCGGGCGCGCGGCGAGCCACAGCGAGCCGACTCGGGGGTGGGGCCCCGAAAAAATCACACTTTTTTCGAGGCGGAGGGCTGGAACAGCCCCCCGAGGAAAAACAGAAACAACACGCCCCGGGCGCACCGGCGGGTTGGGCCGGGTTTGGTTGAGCGCCAGACGGATGGCCGTGTGGGAACCGGCGCGCCCAGGGCGGAAATCGCTTGGTCGTTACTCGGTGAGCGTCACCTCGGCGACTGACTGGCAAACCAGGCCAGCCAGACCACCAGACCGGCCATGTAGAGCGTCGCGAGCCAGGCCCAGGCGCCACCGGTGCGCGCTGACGGCCGCGAGGTCAACCGCTCGACGGGCGGTAACCCGGGAGCAGGCGGCAGGTCGACCTCACCGGCTCCGAATGCCCGCCACGCCCGCACGCCAGGCGCGAACGCCGTCGCGTCACGGTCGCGTTCGTGCCGAGGAGCGGCATCGAGCTGCATCGGGCCGCACTAGAGCAAGTGCCATGCCGCGAGCCAACCGGAACGAAACTAAATTCATCAAATAGAATCAGTACTCTATACAGATCCGGCGCTCGCCGGCGCTAACGGGATGACCGCCTGAATCACTCTGATTACAGACGAGCGCCATCCAACGGATTCGGTTCACAGCGTCTTGAGAAGGGCCCTTGCGCCGCGCCGAGCGCGAGCGTCCCGCCTCTGGATGTAGCGAGGCGAGTGCTTGTAAGCCTCGACGGTCGATTCCAGGAGCTTCCGCGCCTCGTCCTTGCGATCCAGCTCGACCAGTCGCTGAGCCAGCGCCAGCCGGTGATCGACGCGGTGGGTTTGCTGCGAGAGCCCCTCCAGATCCTCGACCGCCGCCTCCCGGGCGCCGCTCTTCCAGCGCAGCTCCGCCACCTCGCGCCACGCGTCGTAGTCGTGGAAGTTGGGATCCTGCTGGACCAGGCGGCCGAGCACGTCGAGCGCGCCGGGCACGTCACCGGTCTGCACCAGCGCCAGGCCGAGCCCGTACTGGGCGCGCTTGTCGTTCGCCTCCCAGCGGAGCACCTCGCGGAAGAGCTCGGCCGCCTCGGCGGGAGCCTGCTTCGCGTCGACCAGCGCCTGAGCCAGCGCCAGCTTGTTGGCGGGTGTCGCGGTCTCACGCAGCCGGTAGCGAAGCGCCTCGACGCTGGGTGGGCGCTCGAAGCGCAGGAACCGCTTCAGGCGCGGCAGGTCGTAGTCGTGGATCTTGACCGTGAAGAAGTACGCGAGCGGGCCGAGCGGCACCCACATGATGAGATACCAGTAGAAGCCGCCGCCGCGCTGCGCGCAGTCGACCAGCATCCAGATGCGGAACACGGTCTCGATGGCGTAGAGAATCTGCGGCATCCAAAGCCTCGGGGCCGGTCGGGGGCCGCAGATCCTATAACAGGCCGTGGGAAAATCGCTCCGTGACTCTTTTCCGGACGATGGACGCGATCCTCCGCTTCGGCTGCGAGGGACCGCAGCCCTCCGACTGCCATCCCCTGCTGTTCGGAGGGACGCGGTCCCTCGGGTCCCTAGCGTCAGATGTGCTCGATCGATTCACTCGCGCCGAGCAGCCGGCGATCTTGCGACACGACTGGCAAGCTCAGCCTGACTCAGTCAGCTGCATCCGTAGAAACATCAGGGCCGGCTTCTTCTTCCAGGCCGAGCTGGCGCAGCAGGCGGCTCAGGTTTTGGCGGTGCAGGCCGAGGATGCGCGCGGCCTCGGCGCGGTTGCCGCGGGATTGATCGAGCGCCGCGCGCACCCGCGCGATCTTGAACCGCTTGAGGCCGTCGGCGAGCGAAGCGGGATCGGCCGAGATCGCCGCTGAGCTCTGAGTCGCGCTCACGCTCGGCGGCGGCTGGAACCCCGCGAGGCGAAGCTCCTCGCCTTCCGCGAGCACCAGCGAGCGCTCGATCAGATGCTCGAGCTCGCGCACGTTGCCGGGCCACCGGTAGGAGGCGAGCTGCGCCAGCACCGCCTCCGGCACGACGTGCACGTTCCGCCCCAGCGAGCGGTTCATGCGCGACACGAAGTGCGACACCAGGAGCGGAATGTCCTCGCGGCGCTCGCGCAGCGACGGCACCCGGATCGGCACCACGTTGAGCCGGTAGAAGAGATCCTCGCGAAACGAGCCCTCGCGCACCGCCTCCTCGAGATCGCGGTTGGTGGCGCCCACCAGCCGCACGTCGATCTCGATCGGTCCGCGGCCGCCGAGCCGGCTGATCGACCTGCCCTGCAGCACCTGCAAGAGCTTCACCTGCAGCTCGAGCGGCACGTTGCCGATCTCGTCGAGGAACACCGTGCCGCCTTGTCCCAGCTCGAACTTGCCGATGCGCCGCCGCTCGGCGCCGGTGAAGGCCCCGCGCTCGTGCCCGAAGAGCTCGCTCTCGAGCAAGGTCGCCGGCAGCGCGGCGCAGTCGATCTTGACGAACGGTCCCTCGCGCCGGCGGCTTCCTTCGTGGATCGCGCGCGCGAAGAGCTCCTTTCCGACACCGGTCTCGCCGGTGAGCAGCACCGTCGACTCGGTGGCGGCGACGCGCGAAACCTGCTCGAGCGCCGCGAGCAGCGCGCGGCTCGATCCCACGATCTCTCGAGGACGCGCCTCGGCGCGCAGGTGCTCCTTCAGCCGCACGTTCTCGCCGGCCAGACGTCGTTCGAGCGTCGCGATCGCCGAGTAGGCGCGGGCGTTGTCGAGGGTGATCGCCGCCTGGGTCGCGAACACCTCGAGCAGCTCGCGCTCGCGATCGTGGATGAGCCCCGCGACCAGCGGATTGTCGACGTAGAGCACTCCGTGCGCCGTCCCGCCGCGCACCAGCGGCACCGCCAGCACCGAGCGGATCTGCTGGCTCGCGACGCTTCCTTTCTTCCCGAACTCGGGATCGCGGCGCGCGTCGGCGCGCAGCACCGAGGCACCGTCGCGCAACACCGCCTCCACGATGCTGCGGCTGCCCCCGAAGAGCCGCAGCCGCCCGTCGTCGCGCGCCGCGTGGCGCGCGACCTTGAGGTTCAGGAAGGCGCCGGCGAAACGATGCGCCGCCACGCCCTCCGGAACCGTCCCGAGGTTCGAATCGAGATCCGGCTCGGCTTCCGCCAGGATCAGAAAACCGCGCTGCGCTCCCGTGACCTCGAGCCCCAGATCGACGACCCGCTCCATCAGCTCGCCGGTGTCGAGGATCGACGAGATCGCCTGGTTGAGCTCGAGCAGGCTCTTCCAGCGACGCTTCTCGGAGAGCACCTCGGGCAACCGCACCGGCACCGGAGTCGCGAGCCGCATGGGATCGCGCACGCGGCCGCTGTCGGCCAGGGCGCCGCGCGCCGGTTCGTCGGCGGGCGCCGTCACGAGCGGCACCACCGACGGAATTCCCTGCGCCAGGAGCCGTTCCGCGCGCACCCGGTACGCGCGTCCCCGCGAGTCGCCGCGCGCTTCCAGACCGGCGGCGGCCTCGAGGAGGGTGGTGGCCTCCTCCCAGCGCGCGCCCACGCGGCGCGCCGCCTCGAGACTCCGCTCGACCAGCCGCCACCACAGCCGCCACGCGCGACGCTCCTGGAATCCGCGCGCGCGGCGCGCTTGCGCACCGATCCGGAGCGCCCGCGCTTCGAGGCACGGCCAGTTCCGCGCCAGCTTCATCGCCGACGCCGATCTGGCCTCGAGCCGGCCCGCGTCGACCCCGGCCGCTGCCGCGCCCGCTCGCGCCAGCCGCGCGATCGACACCTCGGCGCGCGTCGCCACCAGCACCGCTCCCAGCCACGGCGCCGCCTGGCGATCGGAGGCCAGCCACTCGGCGGCGCGATCGAGATGCTGGTCGGCCTCGTCCGCCTGGCCGAGCGCGAGCTTCGCTTCGGCGATCCACAGATCTCGCTCCGCGCGCACCGCCACCGGCAGATCGGGGCGCGGCTCGAGCCCCAGAAGCTCGAGGGCATGGCGCTCGTCGCCGGTGCGCGCGTAACCGAGGCAGAGGAGCGCCAGCACCCGAGCCACGCGCGCGTCGTCGCCCAGGCGGCGGGCGAGACGTTGCAGCCGCTCCCACGAGTCGACGGCGCGGAACCACTCGCCGCGCACCGCGAACGCTCGTCCCAGCTCCTCGAGCGCGCCCGCGGTGCTCCATGCGTCGCCTTGCTCCTCGAAGCCGCGCGCCGCCTCCTCGAGATGCGAGAGCGCCTCCTCGATCCGTCCCGCCGCGAGCAGCGTCTCGCCGAGCGCCTGGTGCGCGGGCGCCGCGGTCGAGAGCGTTCCGGCTCCTTCCCGCTCGCTCAACGCGCGGCGTGCGAGCCGCACCGCCCACTCGCGGCTGCCACGCCGCAGCCACTCGCGCGACTCGCGCTCCAGGAGACGCGGAAAAGCCTCGATCGTGCCGAGGCGTGCCGCGAGATGCAGCGCGCGCAGCCGCGATCCGGTCGAGCGCCGTGGACTGAGCGGCTCGATGGCGCGTGCGTAGCTTTCCAGCCAGCGGAGCACCTCGATCGAGCGCTCGCGGCGCGGCGACGCGACCGAGGTGAGGCCGCGGCTCTCGTTGACTCGCTGCAGCGCATCGATGGCACGCTCCGCCCACACCTCGACGCGCGCCGCCAGCTCGGTCCGCGGCACCCGCAAGCGCAGCGTGCCGCGCGCCGCGAGCAGCGTGCGCACCGCTTTCTCGGGAGCGCCGTCGGCGAGCTCGAGCTCGGCCATGCGGCGCGCGACGGCGAGCCGAGTCGAACGATCGTCGAGGTCGCGGAGCGCGGTGAGGTAGGAAGCGAGCGCCTCGCGCCAGCGGCCGAGCAGCGCCTGCGCGTCGGCGATCGCGAGCTCGGCGCCGACCGCGCTCGGGGGCGGAAGCGCCGCTCCCGATTCGAGGGTCGCGCGCGCCACCGCCAGCGCCTCGTCGGGCGCCATCACCTCGAAGCACTCGCGCGCCGCGCGCGGCCCGAGCTCGCGGATCCGCGCGGCGTCTCCCACTTCGAGCGCCTGCGCCCACGCCACCACGCGCTGCGCGAGCGTGCCGTCGCCGGCGGGCAGCGCGCGCGCCACCCGACGCTGCCACGAGACCCGCTCCTCGTCGTGGAGAGCGGCGAGCCAGGTGCCGCGCACCGATTCGTCGCGCAGCCGGTAGCGGGTGCGGCGCCCGGGGACGCGCATCACCAGATCGCGGTCGCATGCGTCGTCCGCGGCGGTCAGCACCTGCTCCGCGTCGAGCCCCGTGACCGCGGTGAGAGCTTCCACGTCGAGCGCGGTACCGGCGACGGCGAGCGCCGCCGTGACCTGAAACGGCGCCGGTCCGCGCGGCGTCACGCGCGCGCCGACCGTCGCGGGAGCAGCACGCCGCGGCTCGCCCGGCGCGGGCGGTTTGTCGATCCACGCGCGCGCCGCTTCCAGGATCCGCGCGGGCGAATGGCCGGCGGCATCCACCAGCCGCTCGGCGAGACGCTTCTGCTCGGCGCCGTCGCCGCCGCCCAGCACCGCGGCAGCGAGCGCCACCGCGCTCTCGCGCTCGAGCGGCCCCAGCTCGTAGCGGGTCCCGGCGGTGAGATCGCGCACCCGCGGCCGCGCGCCGTCGCCGCGATCGGTGTAGGTCCCGATCACGAAGACCGGCGCGTTCCGCAGCTCGCCGCCGTCGAGATGCGCGAGCAGCTTGAGCGTCGCGACGTCCGCGTGCTCGAGATCCTCGAGTACCAGCACCAGCGGCCGTCCCTCGGTGCCGATGGCAGCCAGCAGCCGGCAGAGCGCCTCGCGGAACCGGAACATCGCCCGCTCGGGAGGCAGCGACGGCAGCGCCGGACCGGAGGGCAGAATCTCGGCCAGGTCGGGCACCAGCCGCAGTACCTCGCCCGCGAGGTCGCCGATCCCCTTGTGCAGCCGGCCGCGCAACACCTCACGGTCCTCGCCGCCCGCCGGGCTGGCACCTCGATCGACCAGCGCTCCGAAGGCGTCGGTGAGCGGTGCCAAGGGAACCAGCCGGGTGGTCGAGCTGGCCCGTCCCCAGAGAGCGCGACCGCCCATGCGCACCGCGCGGTCGGCGATCTCGGAAGCGAGGCGGCTCTTCCCGACTCCCGCCGGCCCGCTGAGCAGCGCCAGCGCGCCATTTCCCGACGCTGCCCGCTCGAGCGTCCGCGCCAGCCGCACGATCAGCGGATCGCGCCCCACCAGCGGCGCCACCACCCTGAGCCCGCCGCGCGAGTCCTCGGTGCCGAGCGCGAACGTCGAGTCGCCCCGCCCGCTCTCGATCCGCCGCGCCAGCTCCGCCAGGTCGAAGCTTACGGCGCGCGCGTGCTGGTAGCGCTCCGACGGCTCCTTCGCGAGCAGCTTGCTCACGATCCCGTCGAGCAGCGCCGGCACATCGTTCCGGAGCGCGCGCAGCGACGCGGGCTCGCGGGTGAGCGTCGCGCGCAGCAGCGTCTCGGATCGCGCGCCGTCGAACGGACGGCGCGACGCGAGCAGCTCGTAGAGCAGCACGCCGAGCGACCACAGATCTGCGCGGCCGTCGACCGGTCGTTGCAACAAGCCCGAGAGCTCCGGCGCCAGGTACGCGAACACCTCGGCGGAAAGCCCTTCGCGGCCGCCGTCGCGACGCGGCAGCAGCCGTGCCAGCCCCCAGTCCACGAGGCGCACCACCGGCTCGCCGTCGGCCGCCGGTGGCTGGATCAGCACGTTGCCGGGACGGAGCGAGCGATGCAGGCGCCCGGCGCTGTGCGCGACCGACAGCACGGACGCAACCCGCGCCATCACCTGGAACGCGGTCGCGAGCGGCAACGAACCGCCACGGCTCGAGAGCGGCTCGCCGTCGACGCGCTCGCGGATCAGCAGCAAGCGATCGCCGTCGAGGACAATCTCGCGGTACGCGATCACCGCGGGGTCGTCGAGATCCCGCAGCGCCTCGTGCTCGGCGCGCAACCGGACCAGCTCGTCGGGAATCGGCTCCGCGGCGTGCAGCCGGACGATCTTGAGTACCTGCGCTCCGGGCTCGTCGGCGAGCGACACGTCCCAGAGCGCCACACCGTCGCGGTCGGCGACCAGGCGCGCATTCTGGACGCGCCCGCGAAGCGACTCGGGCAGCTCGAGTGGCGCCGCCTCGCGCGGCACGTGACCGGTATCGGCGGCTTCCACGCGCGGATTCTAGCGCCGGGGCGGAAGGATCTGGGGCTACAATCTGGTGGATGCCGTTTGGAGCGCGCGCGGTCCCTCGCACGCGAGGGCCGGATCGACGGAATCGCGGCTCACTCGACCCGCTCGACTGGAGGCAACGCCGATGGCGCTCGATCAGAAGATCCAGGAAGACCTGACCACCGCGATGAAGGCGAAGGACAGCGAGCGGATGTGGGTGCTGCGCATGGTGATCGCGGACTTGAAGAACTTGCGGGTCGAGAAGGGCGCGGGCTCGACGCTCTCCGACGAGGACGTGCTGGGCGCCATCGCGAGCGGCGTGAAGAAGCGCAAGGATTCGATCGAGCAATTCGAAAAAGGGAATCGCGAGGACCTCGCGGTGAAGGAGCGCTCCGCGCTCGCGATCCTCGCGACGTATCTGCCGCAGCAGCTCGGCGCGGCGGAAGTCGAGGCGGTGGTCGCGAGCGTCGTCGCCGAGCTCGGCGCCACGTCCAAGAAGGACATGGGCAAGGTGATGAAGGCGGTGATGGAGCGCGTCAAGGGGCGCGCCGACGGGAAGCTGGTGAACCAGCTGGTGGCTTCGAAGCTGCCCTGATTCGCAATCGGCGCTGCGCTCCCGAGGCCGCGATCACTCGAAGCGCCCGCCCGTCGGGGACCGGCGGGCTCCAACGTGGAGCGCGACGGTCTCCGGCGCGCCAGCGATTCAGCCAGACACCAGCCCGAACCAGATCGCGCGGTGGCCTCAATCCGCCAAACACAGCCCCACGCGGTGGCCGCTGCCGGCGCCGTCGGCGCGGAAGCCGTCGGCGGTCGGTGCGATCGCGAGCGCCGGGCTCGGCAGCGCGTCCCAGCCGAGGACCGACGCGAGCTGGCGGTGGACGTCGTCGTAGCGCAGCTCGCGGACGTCGCCGCGCGCGAGCGTCACGCGTAGCGTCCAGACTCCGTCCGGCTCGACCAGCTCGAGCCGCTCGACGTCGCCGCCGAACGCGCGCGCCAGATCCGCCCGCGACCACTCGCGGCTCCAGCGCGACCGCAGCGTGGTGCCGTGGCGCGGGCAGACCCACACGCGGCGATCGCCGTTTCCCCACAGCGCGTGCGCCGAGAGCGGCGCGCCGCCGCAGTCGGCGGTCCACGAGCTGGGACCGTCGTCGCGCGCTTGCGACTTGATCTGCTCCCAGAGCGCCGGAGGAAGCGCGTCGAGAAGGCCACGTGACGGACCTGCGCCTCGCACCTCCACCGGGTGGCGCGGGTCGGGCCACAGCACCCGCGGCCCGCGGCCGACGAACCACGCGCAGTGGGTGCTGTCGCACACGTCCGCGTCGGCGTGCCGAGAGCCACGGCCGAGAAAGCGCAGCACCGCCGCACCGAGGCTCGCGATCCGATCCGGTGCCGGTGAGGCCCCCGGCAACTCGGCCGCGATCACGCCGTCGACGTATTCCGCCGCCGGCATTTCGGCGAGGGCGCGCAGCGATCCCGACGGACCGCGCGCCACCGCGAGCGAGCCCGCGACGACACGTCGCAGCCGGTACTTGGGAATCGTGAGCTCCCACAAGCTCGATTCAAGGGTGAGCCCCGGCACCAGCGATCGCACCGATCCCGCGCCCACGAAGCCCGCCGAGCCGTCGACGGGCCCCGAGCCGAGATTCCTGGCGTCGATCTCGTGCGGTGCGAGCGTGCCGAAGAGCGCGACTCGAACGGGAGGCGGTTCGGCGCCGCTGGCGGGATTCCAGACCCAGGCCACCCGTGGGGCGGATCGTGCATCCGTTGGTTCGCTCGCCACCGAGGGACCGATGGCGCTCCAACCGGAATGACGGGCGTCGTTGCCCGGCTGGAGCGCGCGCGGTCCCTCGCGCGCGAGGCCAAACGGATGCGCTGCCTGCGTGGCGCCGACCGGTGTCTCGCTCGGTACCGGCGCCTCGTGGGTCACCGCGCCCGGTCGAAGGCGAGGCAAGAGCGCCGCGAGCCGCTGCGCGGCCTCGCGTCCGGTGCCGCGCGCGAGCAGCGCCATCACCGCCCAGCCGCCGTCGTCGAACGCCACCGTGAAGCCCGAGGTGGCTAGCGGCGCGCCGTCGAGCGCGGGCACCGTGCCGGTCTTGGCGCGCAGTCCGCGCGCGGCGAGACCCGACGCGGTTCCGGTGCGCGCCGAGTCCGCGAGACCGGCCAGCACCTCCTGCCGGACACGCTCTCCCGCGGGCCACGGCGAGCGCGCGAGCCGCACGTAGGCGTCGAGGAGCGACGCGGGAGTCGCGCGCACCTGCGGCTCGCCGGGAGTGAGATCGAGCGCCGCGTCGGGCGAGAGCGGCGCGCGAACGTCGAATCCCTCGTCCCTGAGCACCTGCGCCACGAGGTCGCGTGGCGTGGCCGCGGCGAGGGCCCGGAAATACGCGTTGCACGAGACCGCGACCGCGGTGGTGAGCCCGAGATCGCCGTGACCGGCGGGGCGCCAGCACTGGGAACCGCCGGTGCACCGAAAGCGAGGCGTCGGCTCGTCGGGGTGCGCCGAGGCCCACGCCTTGGCCAGGAACGGCTTCACCAGCGATCCGAGCGGCAAGAGCGCGCTCGCGGCGTCGTCGCTGCCGAGTGAAGCTCCCTCGCCGACCTGGTGAACGCCGCTCGCATCGCGCACCCAGACGCGAAGAGCCGCCGCGGCACCACCGTCGCCCGCACCGGTGGCTTGCAGCGTGCTCAGCAGCAACGCGAGGGCCGGGACGAGTGTGATCGCGGAGGCGCGGCCCTCCAGCCGTCGAGCAGCGTTGGGTGGCACGGGGCCGTCGGCCCCTGCTTCTGGAGGGCGCGCGGTCCCTCGCGCGCGAGGCCAACCGGAGACGTGACTGAGCGAAACGCTTCGTCGCGTCCGCGGACATCGATCGCGATTCGGTGCCGCGGTTGCGAGGGACCGCAGCCCTCCGAGCCTCATTCGAAGGGCGGCGATGCGACCTGCACGAACACGTCCGCGACGCCGTTGGTGTCGCCGGGCACCAGGTTGGTCGCGTCCGACTCGTAGGCGCGGATGAGTCCGTCGCCGGAGATCACCGGGAACCAGCTGTCGCCGTCCGACTGGCCGCCGCTCGCGCTCTCGCTCACCCGCTCGGTGTCCTTGGCCTTGCGATCGCGCAGGAACACGTCGACCTTTCCGTTGCTGTCGCCGGACACCAGGTTGGTGGCCGCGGACGAGAAGATCACGTAGCGGCCGTGGGCGGTGGGGACCGGAGCCAGCGACGGGCCGTTCGACGGGTCGCCGCCGCTCGTGACGCTCACGCGTTCGTTGGTGCCGGCAACGGGATCGAAGAGCAGCACGTCGCCGGTGCCGTTCGAGTCGCGTGCCAGCAAGTTGGGCGCGTAGCTCTCGTACACGGTGGTGCCGTCGGCCGCGACGTGCGGCGCCCAGCTCATCCAGCTTCCCGCCTGGCCGTCAGCGGTGACGCTCACCAGCCGCGTGTGATGAGCCTGGCGATCGTGCAGATAGACCTGCTTCGCGATGCCGCGAATGTTGGGAACCAGATTCCAGGCGTTGCACACGAACGCCACGTAGCGGCCGTCGCTCGAGATCGACGGCGACTCGCAGTCGTTGTTGGCGGCCTCGCCCTTGTCGTTGACGCTCACTTTTTGCGTGGTGCCGGCCTGACGGTCACGCACGTAGATCGCGCTCACGTGCGCCGAGCCGGGCGCCAGGTTAGTCGCGGTCGACTGGAACGCGACCAGGCGGCCGTCGCCCGAGATCGACGGCGAACCGCTGGTGTCGTTCGCCTCGACGCCTTGCGCTCCGACACTCACGCGCTCGGTCTTGTGGGTCTCGAGATCGTGGACGAACACGTCCGAAACATCGTTCTTGTCGTGAGGCACGAGGTTCGTCGCCGCCGACTCGAACGCCACGAAGCGGCCGCCGGCCGAGATCACCGCGTGATCGCTCGCGTCGTTCCCTTCCGCGCCCTTCGAGTCGACGCTGACGCGGATCGTGGTGCCGTCGCCGCGATCGTGCACGAACACGTCGCGCGCGCCGTTCTTGTCGTTCGCGACCAGGTTGCTCGCGTCCGACTCGAATGCGACCACTCGCCCGTTCGAGGAGATCGACGGCGCGCCGCTGCGCGCGTTTCCTTCCCCGCCCGTCGAGCTCACGCTGACCCGCTGCACCTGGTAGCTGGTGCAGCCCGCGCCCGCGACACCGAGCGCCGCGAGCAGCGCCATCGCCGGCGCGTAGTTGGTGATGAGCCGCGCGCCGCGCTGGAACGTCACGTAGGCCCACGCCCACTGGATGAGCACGATCAACCGGTTCCGGAACCCGATCAGAAAATAGATGTGCACCAGGAGCCACGCGAGCCACGCGACCAGTCCGGTGAAGCGAAACGGCCCCGCCATGCCCACGGCCGCGGCGCGGCCGATGGTCGCGAGGCTTCCTTTGTCGAGGTACTGGAACGGCGCGTGCGGCTTGCCGGCGATCGCGGCGCGAATGCGCTTCGCGGCGTAGCGGCCCATCTGGATCGCGGCGGGCGCCAACCCGGGCACGAGCGTTCCGTCCTTTCCCGCCACGTGCGCGAGGTCGCCGATCACGAATACCTCCGGATGCCCGGGAACGGTCAGGTCCTGCTCGACCATCACGCGCCCCGCTTTGTCGAGCGACGCGCCGAGCTTGGCGCCGAGCGGCGACGCCGCGACGCCCGCCGCCCAGAACACACACTCGGACTCGATCCGTTCACCGCCCACCTCGACCCAGCCGGCGCCAATGCCCGTGACTGCCGCACCCACGCGCACGTCGACGCCGAGCCGCTCGAGCTGGCGCTTGGCGCTCGCCGAGAGCGACTCGAGATACGCCGGGAGCACCCGCGGCCCACCCTCGAACAGGATCACGCGCGCGAGCGTCGGATCGATGTGGCGGAAGTCGCTCGCCAGGCAGACGCGCGCCATCTCCGCCATGGTGCCCGCGAGCTCCACTCCCGTGGGACCGGCACCCACGATCACGAACGAAAGCAGCGCGCGGCGGCGACGTTCGTCCCGTTCGCGCTCCGCATTCTCGAAGGCCAAGAGAAACCGGCCGCGGATCGCGATCGCGTCCTCGAGCGTCTTGAGGCCGCGCGCGGTCTTCTCCCACTCTGGGTGGCCGAAATACGCGTGCGTGGCGCCGGTCGCGACGATCAGGTAGTCGTACGAAACCTCGCCGTCGGCCAGCTCGACCCGCCGATTCGCGAGGTCGAACCCCCGCACGTCCGCGAGCAACACCTCGATGTTCGGCTGATTCTTGAGAATGCCCCGGATCGGCTGCGCGATGTCGCCCGGCGAAAGACCGGCGGTCGCGACCTGATAGAGCAGCGGCTGGAAGAGATGGTGATTGCGCCGGTCGACGAGCGTCACCTGCACCGGCGCGCGAGCCAGCCCGCGCGCGGCGTAGAGGCCACCGAAACCGCCGCCCACGATCACCACCCGCGGCATCAGAGCCCCAGCCGGCGACGCTTCTCCTCCGCGCCCGGCAGCGCGGCCACCTTGTCGTTGATGACCGGCAATCCGGCGGCCCGCTCCGCGTTGATCGCGATCCACGGTTTCTCGGCCGCGGGCACCTCGTCGTCGGCGAAGATCGCGTTCACCGGGCACTCGGGAACGCACGCACCGCAGTCGATGCACTCCTCGGGATCGATGTAGAGCATTCGGTCGTCGGCGTGAAAGCAATCCACGGGACAAACCGCGACGCAATCGGTGAACCGGCAGTCCTCGCAGTTCCCGGTGACCACGAACGTCATCGAAGCTTCTCCTGACATCGAGGGTAGAGCCGCGCCCAGATCAAGCTAACCGGCTTACTATAGGGGCGCCGTGACCGAAATCCTCGAACCGTCGGTTCCCGTGGTGCTCGACGTTCCCGCGGCGTCGCACGCCGCGGCGCCTTCGTCGCGTGACGCCGAGCGGGTCGCGCGGATTCTGGCCGGAGACGAGGCCACGTTCCTCGAGTTGGTGGAGGAGCTTCACGAAGGCTTGATTCGCCTGGCGATGCTCTTCGTGCGCCGCCGCGACCTGGCCGAGGAGGTGGTCCAGGACACCTGGGTGGCGGTGCTCGAAGGACTGAAGCGCTTCGAAGGCCGCGCGTCGCTCAAGACCTGGATCTCGCGGATCCTCACCAATCAAGCGAAGACTCGCGCGGTGCGCGAAGCGCGATCGGTGCCATTCTCGAGTCTCGCGGAGGCGGCCGAGCGGGAGATCGGCGAGCAGCAGGCGTCGGTCGAGCCGGAGCGGTTTCACGCCGATCACGATTTCCTGCGCCTGCAGATCGCCGGACACTGGAAGGATCCGCCGCGCTCGTGGCGCGGAAGCTCGGCCGAGGCCCAGCTCACCGCAAGCGAGACCATGGCCTTCGTGCGCGCCGAGCTCGAGCGGCTGCCCGAGGTGCAGCGCGCCGTGGTCACGCTGCGCGACGTGGAAGGCTGGACCTCCGAGGAGGTGTGCGCATCGCTCGGCCTCAGCGAGGTGAACCAGCGGGTGCTGCTGCATCGCGGGCGCTCGCGCGTCAGGCGCGCGCTCGAAGCGCACCTCGACGAGGGCGACGGGCCTTCTCGCTCCCAGGCCGCGAAGACCACGCGATGAGCGAAGAACGCCATCCGATGATGACGTGCGATCAGCTCACCGGGCTGGTCACCGACTACATGGAGCACCGGCTGTCCTTGTGGGAGGCGATCCGCTTCCAGTTCCATCTCGGCCTCTGCGGCCCGTGCCGTGAGTATCTGGCGCAGATGGAGAAGACGCGCGCCTCGCTCGGCCGTCTCGAGCCGGCGCCCATGTCCGACGAGGTTCGAGCCGAGCTCAAGAAGCGATTTCGGAGCTGGAAAGCGGCGGGTGGCTCGGGTAGAAGCTCGGGCGGCTCACCGCCTCCCGAGCCGGCTTCCGAGTAACCGGTTCGTCACCTCCAATCGCAGCGATCAGGAGTGTATGCTGTATACACGTTGCGACTCTCGACGGGAGCGAGCTTCCAGGAGAGGACACTGACCATGAGCCCGGCGCGCTCAGCTCTCTCATCCACCCTGATCCAGAAAGCCGCGATGGCGGTCACTGGGCTGATTTTGTTCGGGTTTCTGATCGGTCATATGGGCGGGAACCTGAAGGCCCTGCAGGGATCGCAGAAGCTCAATCAATACGCGGAGCATCTCCGCGAGATGGGCATGCCGATCTTCGACCGTGGGCAGCTGCTCTGGATCGCGCGGCTGGTGCTGCTCGGCGCGCTCGGCGTGCACGTGGCGGCGACGGTGTCCCTCACGGTGCGCAATCGCGAGGCTCGGCCGGTGGGCTACGCGTATCGCAAGACGCCCGAGACCAGCGGCGTGTCGCGGACCATGATCGTGACCGGGCCGCTGCTCCTGGTGTTCGTGGTGTTCCACATCCTGCACTTCACCACCGGGCAGGCGCATCCGAATTTCCGGCCCGGGGACGTCTACGCGAACGTCGTCAACGGCTTTCACGGACACCTCGTGGTCGTGGGTGTTTACGTCGCGGCGATGGCAGCGCTCGGCGCCCACCTCTTTCACGGACTGTGGAGCTTGTTTCAGACGCTCGGCTTGAACCACCCGAAGTGGAATGCGTACCGAGGCGGCTTCGCGGCCGTCGCCTCGGCGCTTCTGGTGCTGGGCTTCCTTGCGGTACCGATCGGCGTCGCCCTCGGCATCATCCACTGAGTCGGTCGAGAAACTCGCAATGCTCGTCTCTCAACCGACTCAGACATGTTCCCTCGGGGGTCTGTTCCAGCCCCCCGCCCCGGAAAAAGCGCGGTTTTTCCGGGGCCTCACCCCCAAGCCGGCTCGCATGGCTCGCCGCCTCGCCTGCCGGCGAGGGTTTATTCGGACGTTTTGGACCAGTCTTTGATCGAGACGCGCGGAGGAGCTTCGACCATGCAGCTCGACGCCAAGATTCCGGCGGGTCCGATCCAGGAGAAGTGGGATCGGCATCGCTTCGAGCTCAAGCTCGTCAATCCCGCCAACAAGCGGAAGTACCGCGTCATCATGGTGGGATCGGGCCTCGCGGGCGCTTCGGCGGCCGCGTCGCTCGCCGAGCTGGGCTACCAGGTCGATTGCTTTTGCTACCAGGACAGCCCGCGTCGCGCGCATTCGATCGCGGCCCAGGGCGGCATCAACGCCGCCAAGAACTACCGGAACGACGGCGATTCGATCTACCGGCTCTTCTACGACACGGTGAAGGGCGGCGATTTCCGCGCCCGCGAGGCGAACGTTTACCGCCTGGCGCAGATCAGCGTGAACATCATCGATCAGTGCGCCGCGCAAGGCGTGCCCTTCGCGCGCGAGTACGGCGGGCAGCTCGCCAACCGCTCGTTCGGCGGCGCGCAGGTCTCGCGAACCTTTTACGCTCGCGGCCAGACCGGGCAGCAATTGCTGCTCGGCGCCTATCAAGCGCTCGAGCGCCAGATCGGCCTGGGCACGGTACGCATGTTTCCGCGCACCGAGATGCTCGACCTGGTGGTGATCGACGGCCGTGCCCGCGGCATCGTGACTCGTGACCTGGTGACCGGAAAAATCCAGACCTTCGTGGCCGACGCCGTGGTGCTCGGCACCGGCGGCTACGGAAACGTTTTCTACCTCTCGACCAACGCCAAGGGCTCGAACTGCACCGCGATCTGGCGCGCCTACAAGCGCGGCGCCGGCTTCGCGAACCCGTGCTTCACGCAGATCCACCCCACCTGCATCCCGGTGAGCGGCGAGCACCAGTCGAAGCTCACGCTGATGAGCGAGTCGCTGCGAAACGACGGCCGCATCTGGGTGCCCGTGAAAAAGTGCGATCCGCGCCCGCCCGACCAGATCCCCGACAGCGAGCGCGACTACTACCTCGAGCGGCGCTACCCGAGCTTCGGCAACCTGGTGCCGCGCGACGTCGCGTCGCGCGCCGCCAAGGCCTCGTGCGACGAAGGACGCGGCGTCGG
Organism: uncultured bacterium; assembly: GCA_964650975.1. Lineage (GTDB taxonomy): Bacteria > JADJOY01 > JADJOY01 > JADJOY01 > JADJOY01 > CAZYWA01. The sequence goes on along the minus strand of CAZYWA010000008.1, from coordinate 11,832 downwards.
CGAGACCCAGCGCGGCGTCTACCTGGATTTCCGCGACGCGGTGGCGCGGCTCGGCGAGCAGGGTGTCGCCGAGCGTTACGGCAACCTTTTCCAGATGTACCAGAAAATCACCGGCGAAAATCCTTACAAGGTGCCGATGCGCATCTACCCCGCCATCCACTACACGATGGGCGGCCTGTGGGTGGACTACAACCTGCAAAGCACCATCCCGGGCCTCTTCGTGATCGGCGAGGCCAATTTTTCCGATCACGGCGCGAACCGGCTCGGCGCCTCGGCGCTCATGCAAGGTCTCGGCGACGGCTACTTCGTGCTTCCGTACACGATCGGCAACTACTTCACCAACCACAAGCTCGACAAGCTCTTGCCGGAGCACAGCGAGTGCGCCGCCGCGGAGAAGAGCGTCGCCGAGCAGACCAAGAAGCTGCTCTCGATCCAGGGGAAGCGCACCGTCGACTCGTTCCACCGCGAGCTCGGCCACATCCTCTGGGAGGACTGCGGCATGGCCCGGAACGAGAAAGGCCTGAGCGAGGCCATGACCAAGATTCCGGCGTTGCGCGAGGAATTCTGGTCGAACGTGAAGGTGCTCGGCGCGAACGAGACCTTGAACCAGAGCCTCGAGAAAGCCGGGCGCGTGGCCGATTTCCTGGAGCTGGGCGAGCTCCTGGTGCGCGACGCGCTGGTCCGCCAGGAATCGTGCGGCGGCCACTTCCGCGAGGAGTACCAGACCGAGGACGGCGAAGCGAAGCGCGACGACGAGCACTTCAGCCACGCCGCCGTCTGGGAATACGCCGGACCGGGCAGAGAGCCGATCCGCAACACCGAGCCGCTCGAGTTCGAGCACGTCCATCCGAGCCAGCGGAGCTACAAATGAAGCTGACCCTCCACGTGTGGCGCCAGCCCGGCGCCGATCAGCCGGGCCAGCTGGTGAAGTACGACGTCGACGACGTGAGCCCCAACATGTCGTTCCTCGAGATGCTCGACGTGCTGAACGAGCAGCTCCAGGGCCGCGGCCAGGAGCCGATCGCGTTCGATCACGACTGCCGCGAAGGCATCTGCGGCTCGTGCGGCTTCGTCATCAACGGCGACGCCCACGGCCCCGACAAGGGCACGACCGTCTGCCAGCTCCACATGCGGAGCTTCCAGGACGGCGACGAGCTCACCCTCGAGCCGTGGCGCGCGAAAGCATTTCCGGTCATCAAGGACCTGGTGGTCGACCGCAGCGCCTTCGACCGCATCATCCAGCAAGGCGGCTTCATCACCGCCCCCACCGGCTCCGCCGTGGACGCGAACTCGACACTCATCCCCAAGAAATACTCCGACCTCGCGATGGACGCCGCCCAGTGCATCGGCTGCGGAGCGTGCGTGGCCGCGTGCCCCAACGCCGCGGCGCAGCTTTTCGTGAGTGCCAAGGTTTCGCACCTCGGCTTGCTGCCGCAAGGCCAGCCCGAGCGCTACGACCGCGTGCTCAAGATGGTCGCGCAGATGGAAGCCGAAGCCTTCGGTTCCTGCACCAACCACCGCGAGTGCGAAGCCGCCTGCCCCAAGAACATCTCGATCGACTTCATCGCGCGCTTGAACCGCGACTACCTGACCGCCACCGTCGCGAACTGGGAACCGAAGAAGGCCGCGGCCGGCGACGGCTGAGTCTCACGCCGTGCGCAAGCGCGATGCGCGGCGCGACCCTACGCGAGTACTTTGAGGTAGATCTCGGCGAGCGGGATCGAGCAGCCGAGCGAGTCGAACGTGAGGCGGTCGCCGGCGCGGTGCTCGGTGAGCAGCCAGGCGCCGCCCGGTTGCCGCACGAAATGCTCGACCAACAGTGCCTCCTGCGAGACGAGCACGTAATCCGTGAGCGACGCGATCGCGCGGTACTGCTCGAACTTCTTGCCGCGGTCGTAGCTTTCGGTGGTCGGCGAGAGCACTTCCACGATCACGCCCGGATTGGTCAGCGTGTCCTCACCCTCGTCGATGAACTGCGCACCGCCGCACACGACCACCACATCCGGGTACGTGTAGAGGCCGACGGTGGCGGCGGCGACCCGCATGTGGGATCCCACCACCAGGCACGGACGGTCGCGAAGCGGGTTTCCCAGCCCACCGACGAGGTTGGCGGCGATCAGCGCGTGCCGCCGCGAGCCACGGGGCCGTGCCAGGATCTCCCCGGCGATCAGCTCATGGCGCTCCTCGGCCAGCCGCTCGATCGCCAGGTACTCCTCGGCCGAGCAAGCCTTGCGTCGTGCGCTTTGCGGATCCATCGGCTCCGAGGCTAGCGGTGCCACATTCTTCGGCGCAACCTGGGGCCCTCCGCGCGGTTCAGATCCCTCTCATCTCTCGGAGAGAGTGCCCAGGGTAAGCTTGGGGATTCGCTCGAAGTGCGAGCGGTTGCGGGTCAGCAGGACGCCGCGATTCACGACGCAGATCGCGGCGATGAGCGAGTCGGCGGTCGCGAGCTTCTGCCCCTGGCGTTCGAGGCTCCTGCGGATGGACGCGGCCTCTCGCGCGGCCGCCTCGTCGAGCGGGAGGACGGTCAGCGCATCGAGCAGCGTTGCGACACGCTGCTCTTCCCGGCTGGTTCGCACGCCGCCCAGCAGCTCGTAGACCGAGAGCACCGTCGTTGCGAGCCGGCCGGTGGCGAGCTCGAGCCGCACTCGTTCGGCGCCATCACCCTTCCCGCGCAGGAAGTCGATGAGCACGTCGGAGTCGGCGATCATCATCGCCAGGACTCGCGTGCCGCTCGAGCCGCCTCTCTGAGGCCGCCAGCTTCTCGTTCGCTCAAGCTCCCGAAGCAACCGAGCGCCGCCGCCACGCGATCCCGCCGGGCGGCATGTCCAGCCAGGTACTGCTCGAGCGCCTGCTGCACGATGCGCGAGAAGCCCTTCTCGCCGCGCTCGGCCGCCAGGCGCATCAACTCGGCCCGCTGATCGTTCCGGATCTCGATGGTGGTTCGCATGAGTCGAGCCTAACATGCATGCACATGCATGTCGGCGCGCTACATCGTCGCTACGTGGGCAAACCAAGACGCAACCCGCATCTGGGAGTGCCGACGACCCGGTTGCGGGTGCTCGCCGCCGATGGCAGGATCGCCGGTGCGCGAGGTCACGCTTCGAAACGCCGCGCGCAGAGCCCGCCTGCGCTCCTCTCGCTCGGCCTTCCTGACATGACGACGAGGCCAGCCTCGCGGCAGGCAAGCCGGACGGCACACGATTGGGGAAGGCCGGTGGCGTTCCTCGCCGGCGCGTTCACGATCGCTCTCGCTTCCACGATCGGCGCCGCTCTCGCCGTCACCGTCGCGATCGCCGGCACGCTCGGCTATCGCGACGAGACCGGGCGCTTTCACATCGTCTCCGACGAGAGCCAGATCCCCGAGAAATACCGGAACAACGCGCGTCACGTCGAAGACCCGAAACCCGCGCAGACCACCGCCAAGCCGGCGACTTCCGCCAACACCACGACCGCGACCACCCCCGCGGAACCTGTGGCGACCAACGGTGCGGCCCCCGGCGCTCCCATCGTGATCCATTCGATCGACGCCACCAGCGATCACGTCGTCACCGTGGTCACGTTCGGCGGCTCCGTGATGCAGAAGATGATCGTCGACACCGGCGCGAGCCTCACGACCATCTCGGTGGACACGGCGAAGCGGCTCAGGCTCGGCTCGCACGGGCCGGTCGGGCTCACCGGGCTCCAGACGGCGTCGGGAGTGGAGCTCTTCCCGATCGTGCGCGTCAGCTCGGTCGATGCATCGGGAGCGAAGGTCGACGACCTCGCGGTGGTCGTCAATCCGCATCTGAGCGAGATGGGTCTCTTGGGCGTCGACTTCCTGAGCCAGTTCAACTACTCGTTCGATGCGGGAGCCGAGACGCTCACCCTTTCGCCGCTCGACCCCACGCCCAAGCCCGGCTCCTACGGCGGCCACCCCGAGGCGTGGTGGAAAGCCCGCTACTCGGCGCTCCGAGCCGAGATCCAGCGCAGCCGCCAGGTCCGCGCCCGCTTCAACGACGAGATCGCGTCGCGGAACCCCGACGCCAAGGTCGAGTCGGTCTTCGGCACCGCCATGCCAGCGCGCGCGGTGCTCGCCGAGCTCGACGATACCGTGCGCTTCTGGGAGCAGGAGCTCACTCACTTCGACGACCGCGCCTTCAAAGCCGGCGCGCCGTCCGAATCCCGCTGAACCGGTGCCGGCTGGCCGGGCGCACTCGGTCGCCGCGGCCGCTAGGGACTGCGGCCGAGCGGCTCGGCCCGGCAGAGTTATCGCGTAGTAAGTGGATTTCCGGCCTGGGTGTCTTACTTCGCCTCTGATGCGCGCGATCGTCCATTGTAGTAGCATCGCGCCTGCGTGTTTCCACCGAGGGACGCGCGCTCCATCGGGGCTCCCCATCACGCAGGCCCCGACCCCTCGCCGGGCGCGCTTCCTTCGCGGCTGAAGGCGGCAGGGCCTCGCAGTGCAGGCAGTAGGGCTCCGGCTCTTCGATCCGGGTGTGCCCGGCTACCGGGCGGCACCGCTGGTGGCTCGTGCGCGCCGCGCGACCGCGAACGCCGCCGCTCACGCCCTGGCCGATCTCGACCGTCTCAACGCGTTCTTCCTCGCGCACGCCGCCGCGATCGCGATCGTGGCGGTCGCGGTGGCCACACTGGCAGGGCTCGACGCGGTTTTCACCTGGGGCATCAGCGAGCGCGACGAGGTGTTCATCTGGTCCGCGGTCCGGTCGATCCGCGCCCACGGCGATCTCACGATCCTCGCCCACCGGGTCCACGCTCCGCTGAGCTACCTGCTCTTCGCCGGCCTGGCCCGAGGTGCGCAGCCGAGCGAGCTGGTGTTGCTGCGGTTGCTCAACGTGGCGCTCTACGGTCTCGCCGCGGCGCTCGTGGTGCTGCTCGCGCGCCGCGCGCGACCGCTCTTGCCGGCCGCTCCGGCGGTCGCGCTCGCCGCCGTGCCGCACTACCACGACGTGTTCGAGGCGCGCGCCTATCCGCTCTACGCGCTCCTCGGGCTCGCCGCGGTTCTGGGGGCGTGCGCGACCGCGGCGAGCGACCGGCGCGCGGTGCGTTTCGCCGGGCTGGCGCTCTTCGGCGTCGCATCGCTGGGAGCGGTCTACACCCACCCGTTCGCGTCGTTCCTGATCGCGTCGATCGTGATCGGCTCGTTCTGGGCCAACGGGATCCGCTCGAGCTGGAGCTGGTCGATCGCGGCGGTGGCGGCCGCGGCGATCGCTTTGTTTCTTCCCTGGCTACCGGTGCTGATCCAAGGACGAGAAGAAGTCCGGCTCCTCGTTCACGACGTCGACGGCATCACGCTTCCGGTGCGGCTCGGCTGGCTGGTGGTGTGTTGGTGCGCCGCGGCGGCGCTCGTCTGGCGAGCGGGCCGGCTCACGCCCGCGGTGGTGGCGCTCTGCGTCTTCCCGTTCGTCGGCTGGATGATCGTCTCGTGGCCGTTCGTGATCGCGGCGTGGGCGCACCTCGAGCGGCGCCGGAACGGGCTTCCCACGCCGGCGCTCTGGAAGATGCTGATCGCGTACGCGGCGCTTCCCGAGCTGGTTCAGACCGACACCGGATTTCCCTTCTATCATCTGCCGTCGGTGATGCTGCGCGCGCTCATCTGGGCGTCGATGCTCGCGAGCGGCCGGGGCTCGTGGACGGGACGAATCGCCACGCTGGTCGTCGCGGGGCAGATTTGCGAGCTCGTGACGACGGCACTCGGCTATGGTCTCTCGAACCCGATCGGTCCCAACGGTCCGTGGCCTGGACTGCTCACCTCCGTGCACGCACCCGAGTGGCTAGCGCTCAAGCCCTGGTGAAGCCGCTCGAGGCCGCGCTCGACCGGCTGAACGCGATCCTCCTCCGCTATGCCCCTCACCTGGCGCTGATCGGCGCCGCGGTGGGCGTGCTGGCGGGCGCCAACGCGGTGCTCGCGTGGGGAATCAGCAAGCAGGACGAAGTGTTCGTGTGGAGCGTCGTGCGACAGCTCCGCTGGGGCGGCGATCTCTCGCCGCTCATCCACCGCGCGCACTCACCGCTCAGCTACCTGCTGTTCGCGCGCTTGCCCGGAAGCGGGCACCCGAGCGACCTGGTGTGGATGCGGCTCGCGAACGTGGGGCTCTACGCGCTGGCGGTCGCGGTGCTGGCACTGCTCGCGCGGCGATTGCGAAAGGAGTTGGAGCCCGACGGAAGGCTGCGGTCCCTCGCAGCCGCAGCGCTCGATCACGACCAAATGCCTCAGACGCGACCGAGCGCGTCCCTCCCGGTGGCCCCGGTGCTGGCGCTCGCGTTCGTGCCGCGCTACCACGATCTCTTCGAGGCGCGCGCCTATCCGCTCTACGCGCTTCTCGGCCTCGCGGCGGCGCTCGGCGCGTGCGTGGTCACCGCGAGCGAACGGCGGCCCACGCGATTCGCGGGGCTGATGCTCTTCGGCCTCGCGTCGGTCGCGGCCCTCTACACGCACGCGTTCGCGTCGTGGCTCGTCCTGTCGCTGGTGCTCGGCTCGTTCTGGGTGAACGGGTGGCGATCGGCTTCCAGCTGGGCGCTCGCGGGCGTGGCGGCGCTCGCCGCGGTGCTCTGGCTGCCGTGGTTGCTGCTGGTGATGAAAGGCAAGCTCGAAGGACGATTCACCAACGTCGACGACTACACGTTTCCGGTGCGAGCACTGCCGCTCGTGGCGTGCTGGCTGATCGCCGCGGTGCTGGTGTGGCGCTCGCGGCGGTTCACACCCGCGTCGATCGCCTTCGCGGTGCTGCCCTTCGCCGGATGGCTCATGGAGTCGTGGGGATTCGTTATCGCCGTGTGGGCCCACCTCGACCGGCGGCGAAATGGCGCGCCGACCTCCGCCACATGGCGAGTTCTGATCGCCGCCGCGGCGCTTCCTCAGCTCGTCCAGACCGCCACCGGCGTCCCCTACTACCACATGCCGTCGGTGCTGCTGCGCACGCTCGCGTGGTCGTCGATGCTCTCGAACGGCCGCGGAACCTGGGCGGGCCGCGCGGCGACGCTGGTCTTCCTCTCGCAGTTCGGCCTCTTCGTGACCACAGCGTTCGGCCACGGCCTCTCGGCACCGATCAACGAGTTCGGCCCATGGCCGGGGCTACTCACCGGCGATCACCCCGCGGCGTGGCCGAGCCTTCAGCCGATGATGGAGTGACGGCTCGGTTCAGCCGCCGCCGTCCTGAGCGCAGCGAAAGCCGAAAGCTTCGTCCGAGTTGGCGGGATCGGCGTTGAAGCGGTTCGGGGACCGCAGGTAGAGGAAGTCGGCGCTCACCCAGCCCCCGCCACGCAGCACCCGCCTTCCGATCGGGCTGCTCGGCGGGCCTTGCGGGTCCGTCGACGGGCTCACCGAGTAGTAACCCACGTCGTACCAATCGTTCACCCATCACCTGCCCTACCCAGCGCGCTACTAGCGAGGGAGCGCTCGGCACGTGCCCGAGGGCGGTAGCTCGTAGCGTGTCGACGACTCGGTTCGGTCCGTGACGACGGGCGGCGCCTCGGCCGTTCGCTCCTCGGTCGCCGAGACGGTCTTCACGTCGAACTGAAGCGGCGCGGCTCCGGGGACGCGCGACACCGTCACCGTGCGCCGCGACGTGACCGAGCGCGGCCCCTTGGCGTATGACGACGTGTCGTCGTCGTCGAGGTCGCACGCGAGCGTGAGCGCGCCGCCCCGGGTGCGGACGACGTGGTGGCGATCGAACTGGTGCGAGCTCTCGAGCTGAAACGGCGTGTGCTCGACGACCACGTCGACGAGATCCGCGCCATCGAGGAACCGCTCGAAGCGCACACCGCGCACCCCGAGCTCGGCAGGCGTGCTGCCGGTCTCGACCTCGACCGGCGCCACCGACTCGCTGCCGTGCGGTGTGCTCGCCACCACGAGGACACCCTTCCCGTCGTGCGTGGCGAGGAGCGCAGAAAGCGGGCCGAGCGACGCGGGACTGGCGCCAACGACCACCGGCGATGCAAAGCCCGCCTTCTCGACCGCGCGGCCGATCGCCTCGAACCGCGCGCGCTCCAGCTCGTCGGCCGGCGACATCCCCTGTGCTCGCGCAGCCTGAGTCACGAGAGAAGCGCTTACGCACACGACCCAAATGCGCCACCAGCTCGCTCCGCGGGGTGCTTGGCGCGTCCCCGACGCCAAATTGCCCTCGTTTCTGGCCAAAATACGCACTCCGGAGCTCGCGATATCAGCAGGTTGTGACATTTTTAGAGGGCTGATTGTCATATATTTCGAGGGCTGAAAGTCATATTCGTGCTGGCAACCTGTAACACCCGACGCGGGCGCCCAGAGCCTAACCCACCCCATCGAGCAGGCTCATCACGAAGAGCGCGGCGATCGCGACGGCCGCCGCGGTGCCGAGCCGCCCCGCCTTCGGATGCTGGATCACGAACGCGAGCGGCACGCTCACCAGCGCGGCACTCGCCATCACGTGGTTGTCGAAGCTGCCCTCCGGGTTGAGCACGTAGGGAATCACGATCGCCCCGTGGATCAGCCACCAGATTCCGCTCGTGGCGCCCAGGTAGGCCGCCGCTCCCACCGCCGCGATCGGGAAGCCCCAGTAGACCACCGCGTGCAGCGCCAAGAGAGTGCCCAGCGCCACGAACGCGACCCGCGCCGCCGTCTCGCGACGCCAACCCACCGCACGCCCCGCGGCGAGCACCCCAACCGCCACGACGAACGCCACCAACGCCTCCACGACGTTCCCCTGCTCCAGGAACGGATGCGGCTCGAGCTCACCGGGCAGCCGGTTCGCGAAGAAGAGCCGCAAGTAGGGGATCGTCGCCGCGAACGCCACCAGCACCGCCCCACCCAAGAGCAGCGCCCGCCCCCGGCTCTTCCGGAGCTCAGCGATCGCCGCCAGCCCGAACACCGGCAGGTAGAGGTAGCTGAAGATGAACGTGTAGAGCGCCATCGTCGTGCATGCCACGAACGCCGGCACCGCCAGCCACACCAGCGCCCTGCGCGCGTACAGCACGGCGGCGCCCGTGTAGACCATCAGCAACCCGAGCAGCAGATGCAGCGCATAGGGCCGCGCCTCGAACGCCGAGAGCGTCGGCAACGCCAGGAAGATCGCCACCGCCACCCACGGCCGCGGCAGCACTTGGCGCGCGATCAGGAAGAGCACCGGGATCGAGAGCAGCCACTCCGCGAACGCCACCAGCCGGCAGCGCCGCAGGATCGGGTTCGAAGCCGGAATCTCGGCGGCCGGCGCCCCCACAACGGGCGGCGGAACGAGCGCCGCCGGCGGGACGAACGCCTCCATCACGAGGTACGCGAGCGGATGATGCTGCTTCCCATGCAGCATGTAGAGCAGATCCCCGCTGCGCCGCAGCTCCTCGACCGCGGCGACGGTGAACGTCTCGTCGCCTAGGGCGGCGGATGTCCCACTGAACCTCAACCCAGCGACGGCAAATCGAACAGCCAGAAGCAACACAGCGACTGCGCCGATGACGCTCGCGCCAATCCGGGGCTCGCTAGCGCGCCCTATTCTCAACACTGGCCACCCGTAGAGTCCCTACCACTCGACCTGCCCCTCGGGACGCGATCTCGGCGTTCTGGGTCACCTACACTGGCGGCCTCCAGCCAAACCCCGCCAATCCAATCTGACTCCGCGCATCCATCCTCGGACCACGCCCACTTATCTACCCGTAGCCACGATCAACTCCGTACCAGCCTCGTCAAACTGCTCCAGCGGAATGCAACCATCCGCCGTACTACTCACTCGCTCCGCGGCGTACAACACAACACCCTTACCGCTGCAGTGCGGGCTGCCTGGTTCCCGATCGATCAATTTAACCAAGCCATCTGACCGGCAAAACCAGTCATGATCCTCCGAAAACGTCACAACGCGACGATCGGGACCGAACCCTGCGCGTTCCAGAAATCGACTCGCCTCCAGCATCGCCATTGTCTGCCGCGGTGGCGAAACGATCCACCAATTCATGAAGTAGGAAAATCCAAATGACGACACAACTAGAAATCCCGCGACCATCGGCACCTTCGCCCAACGAGATCTCTTCGCCGCAAACCGTAACATCACCCACAAAGCCATTGAATCGACGACTCTAGCCAGCGAATCAGGAAGCGCTCCGACTCTCTCGTCAAGCCACACGACAGCCGTCACCATCCGCGCAAACAACACTATAGACACCAACAATAAACACACAACCTTGGTCCGAGCAGGGGTTCCCGCCAGCGCCAATCCGGCCAAGACCAAAAACAATCCCGTATCCCTTGTAGCAATCTCGCGCCACCAATGATTCGCAATCTGCCTAACCGACAGATCTTCGCCGTGAACCCGCTCCGCCCAAAATACTTCTCGCGATGCGATCTGATCTCTATAAAGCACAGCGAACCTAACATTGTCCCACTGATTAGAGTGAAATGGATTACCGCTCGTCGACGCTGCCGAACACAACTGCGGCAATGCGCCAATAGTCCATCCCAATACCAGAACACCAATAAACGGCAGACCTTTCCGACCATTCCCATAAATGAACAAAATCATCATAATGGGAGGTAGCAATAAGATACTCTGCTGCCTAAACAGGTAGGCAATTCCCGCCAATAATCCCGACAAGAAAAACACCCACCTAGTCCTCGCCCCACGCACCAGGTGGATCGCAAGAACTGCGACAGACATAAGACTCAGCGCCCACGCCGGGACATCGGGCGCCTCAAGGACAGCGAACTGACTGATGATCGGTAAAGAAAGAATTGCAGGAGCCGCAAGCCAACGGCTACCCAAAGGCAAAGCCGCCACCGAAATACCGATAAGCGCTAAAACACCGGACTCTGCACAGATGAGAGAGATCGCGCGAAGATAAAATATTGATATCCAATCACCGACGAGGCCGAGCCGAATCAAAGCGGCGTACCCTAGGTTTCGATAGGATTCGAACCATGTTCCGGGATGGTCAACACGGAGTGCCCTTGCCAGAACGAACGACGGCTCAAGGTCGCCGTGTATCGGGCAAGGAAGCGCTCTGTTTACTTCATGCGCTACCCACAGACATGGCAGAAGCATCAGCAGGAGCAAGCCATCGGGGCCAGGGAGGCCGCGCACGGTGAGGTGCTTAGGATCTTGCATCTTACGGACCTGTGATCAGTGTCCCTGGGGGACAGCCTTTGTTTAGGCAGCTCTTGATTGCCCCTCCACCGCGAGAGTGGCGCTCTCGATAGGGCAGCACATCGACTTCTCGTGGAAGTCTTTGTAGCATCGTGGGGCCGTCGATGGGCATCGCGCGGATCGCGTCAGCCAGTAGACCGAGGATCAACATGACTCATCCCTGCACGAATCCGCGATTCTACCTCGATTTGGACATGGATGCCGGCCACCGACAGACCGGCGGGCGCACTTTGGTGCGGGTCCGCGGCTGGCGCGTGAGTTCTGGCGTCTTCCTGATCGTCGCACTCGTCAGCCTTCTCAACGGTCCAGCTCCGGCATCACAACTGACCGTGACAGACTGCTCGGACCCAGGCGACGGTGTATGCGACCAAAACTGCACCCTGCGTGAAGCTCTTGCCATCTCGAACTCGAATGGCGAGGCGGACGTGATTAGCCTCAACGGTTGTACCGTGCAGCCGTCCGGATCCGGCCTAGTGATTGCCGAGTCGGGATCAGAGTTGGTAGGCGGGGGCGGCAGCATCGCGGACGGGCTTCTGCCACCAAAGACGCCGGTGCTGCTCATCAATCACGGTACTACGGATGTCTTGGTTCACGATCTTTCCATTGTTCGAACAACTAGTGATTTTGAAGGCCTGGCCGTCGATGCTGACAACTCACAAGTAAGTGGCGTGTCGTTGAAATGCTCAGGGGAGGCTGCCGGGGGGTTGGTTGTAGGATACGGACTGGG
>CAZYWA010000007.1:0-40986 GCA_964650975.1 uncultured bacterium | reverse complement strand
GAAATCGACCAGCACCGCGTCGCCCACCGCGTGGCCGAAACGATCGTTGACGCTCTTGAAGCGATCCAGGTCGAGCACCAGGATCGCGAGCAGGTCGTCGCTGCGTCGCGCGCGCAGCACCTCTTCGTTCGCGCGCGCCAGGAAGTAGCCGCGGTTCCAGACCGCCGTCAGTGGATCGGTGCGGCTCACCCGCCTGAGGTCGAAGCGCGCCTGGAACTCGCCGCGGGTGCGCTCGATGAGTGCATGGCCGAGCGCCACGCTCATCACGCAAGACGCCCCGAGATTACCGAACAGGCTCATCAGGTGCGGCGTGCGCAGGTACTCCGGATGAGGCCCGAAGTAGGCGACCAGGGCCGTCGCCGCGACGCCGAAGGTGAGCAGCGCGCGCGGCACGAGCCGGATGAGCAAGGTGACCGTGAGCAACGGGATGAGCAGCACGCTGTGGATGTAGGGCGTGGTGGGATCGCCCAGCCCACCGGCGAGCAGGTAGCCGAGTGCGGTGACCGTCATCAGCACCGCCACCCACACCGCGAGCGACCTCGGCTTCCGCGACTGCGCGACCTCGGCCGCGCGGATGCCCGCGATCAGGATCGCGGTGACGGTCGCCCGCATCAGCGCCGAGACCGCGAGGCGGCGCGGCTCGCCCGGGTAGATGAAGAGATCGAGCGGCCAGAGTCCCACTAGCAGCAGGCTCGCCACCGCGCACTCGATGCGCACGAACCCGCTGGTCATCGCCCACGCGTAGGTTTCGAAATCCCCTAGATCGCCGGCGCTTTCGAACGGACCCTTGAACGCCCACTCGACCAGCCGCCGAGGGATGGAGCGCGCGGCGTGCGGCTCTCGTGCCGGCGCGGCTTCGCCGGCTTGCGGTGGACCGTCGGTCGATTCGCCGTTCATCGGGGCACTCTCAGCTCGAGGATGGTACCTCGCCCGGGCGCGGAGGTCGCCTCGACGGAACCGCCGTGCGCCTCGGCGATGGCGCGCACCAGGGCCAGGCCGAGTCCGGTGCCCTGCTTTCCGCCGCGGGTGGTGAAGAACCGGTCGAAGACCCGGGGCAACGCATCGGCCGGAATCCCCGGACCGGTGTCGGACACACGCACCACCACCTCATCCGGCCTGGCGTCCACCGCGACGCCCGCGGACCCGCCCGCGCCGGCGAAGAAGGCGGCATTCTCGAGCAGGTTGCGGAGCGCGGTCTCGAGACGCTCGGCGACGCCGAGTACCGGGGCCGTCTCGGGCGCCTCGCATCCGAGCGTCACCGATGCATAGCGATCGTCGGTCCGCATCGTCTCCACCAGCCCTCGCGCGAGCGCCGCGAGATCCACCGATTCCCGGGGCTCGTTTCGCATGCCCCCTTCGGCTCGCGCCAGCTCGAGGAAGTGGGTGACCAGGCGATCGAGGCGCGAGCTGCTCTCGCTCAGCACGCGTGCCAGTCGCCGTGCGCGCTCGCCGTCGACGGCGCCCCCGCCGGCCAGCGAGTCGGCGCAGGTGCGCACCGCCGCCACCGGGTTCTTCATCTCGTGCACCAGATCCGCCACGAACGCCTCGTTGGCGCGGTTCCGGCTCTCGAGCGACGCGAGCAGCGAGTTGAAGGCCGCGGCCAGATCCCCGAACTCGTCGCGGCGCGCGAGGTGCAGGTCGGCGCCGGGCGCGGCGGCCGCGGCTTTCTCGAGCACTTGCTCGCGCAGCTCTTCGATGGGCAGCACCATGCGCCAGCCCAGCCACCACGCGAGCACCAGCGCCGCCGGCAGCACCAGCAGCATGAGCTTCTTGAGCTGATACTCGACGTCGTAGAGCGCGCGGATGCTGCGGCGAGTGCTTTCCTGCGCGTAGATCGCGATTCCACGGGTCGTCCCGGCGTCGCTGAGCTCGACCGTCGTGACCGCGTGGCAGACGAGCAGCGTCCCCTCGGGCGAGGTGCGGCAACCGGCGGCACGGCCGCTGCTCCACGCCGCCGCCACCTCCGGGCGCGAGCCGACCGGGCCCAGCGAGCCGTCGTAGACCTGGAGCGAAGGCGCTCCGTCGTCGCCGAAGAAGAGATCGCCCAGATGCTGCACGGCGCTCGAGCCACGCTCGTGGTCCACGTCCACCAGCGTGCCGCCGCCGCGATCCACCAGCCGGACCCGCACCTCGTGACGCGCGGCGATCGAGTCGCAGAGCGCGCGGGCGCTCGCGGCGAGATCGGAATCCGCGGCGCTGGCGAGCATCGGTGTCAGGCCGGAGAGGACCTCGGCCACCGCGTCGCCCAGGTTGGCCTCGACCCGCCGTCCGATGCCGCCCTCGAGCCACACCGAGACGGTCACGAAGATCGGCGGGCAGAGCAGCACCAGGAGCACCACAAGCACCGCGCGGATGCGCAGCGAGCGCATCCGCGGCACCCGCCGCCTGCGCACCGCACCGGACATCCGCGCCGCGGCCCTACTCTCTCCAGCGATAGCCGGCGCCGATCACCGTCTCGATCCGGTCGAAGTCCCGCTCGATCGCCTCGAGCTTGCGCCGGAGCCGCCGCACGTAGGTGTCGATGATGCGGTCGCCCACGATCGAGTCGTCGCCGCGCGCCAGCTCCATGAGCCGCTCGCGAGAGAGCACGGCGCCCGCGCGGCGCGCGAACGCTTCCAGCAACCGGAACTCGGTGACCGTGGTCTCGACGACCTGCCCCGCGTAGTGCGCGGTCATGTGATCGACGCGCAGCTCGAGCTTCCCCGCCACCACCGCCGGCGACGCGTCGGGCCCGCTCGCGCGCGAGCGCTGGCGGCGCAGGAGCGACGCGATCCGCGCCAAGAGCACCCGGGTGCTGAAGGGCTTCGCGACGTAATCGTCGGCGCCCAGCTCGAGCCCCAGGGTCTCGTCGATCTCGTTGTCGCGCGAGGTCAGCAAAATCACGGGCAACACGATCCCCTTTTCGCGCAGCCGCTTGAGTAGCGTGAAGCCGTCGAGCACCGGCATGTTGATGTCGGTCACGAGCAGCTCGGGCGCCGTCTTGCCGAGCTTTTCCAGCGCCTCCGAGCCGTCCTCGGCGGTCGCGACCTCGTAGCCCGCGTCCTCGAGAGCCAGGCTCAGCACGTCGAGCAGATTGGGATCGTCGTCGACCAGCAGGATGCGCGGCTTGGTCATCGCGCTGCTTGATTACCACAGCCGCCCGCGGGTGCGCTCGAGGTCGCCTCGCGCGCCGAGCGACCGGCAGCCGCGCCGGGTTGTGACTCCGGCGCGCCGGCCGGTACCTTTTGGTCATGAAGCCCTTTCCGGCCGCTCACGCGTTCCGCGAGCTGCACCGCTCCGGCTGCTTCGTGATCCCCAATCCCTGGGACGTTGGGAGTGCGAGGCTCCTGGAGCAGCTCGGGTTCCGGGCGCTCGCGACCACCAGCTCTGGCCTCGCGTGGTCGCTCGGGCGAGCCGACAACCACGTCTCGCTCGACGAGGTGCTCTCTCACCTGCGCGCGCTGGCCGGAGCGGTTTCGATCCCGGTGAGCGCCGACTTCGAGCACGGCTTCGCTGACCAGCCGGAGGCGGTGGCCGCGAACGTGGCGCGGGCAGCGAGCACCGGCATCGCCGGGCTCTCGATCGAAGACTCGACCGGAAAGGCCGATGCGCCGCTCTTCGACCCCACGCTCGCGGTCGAGCGGATCCGCGCCGCGCGCCACGCCGTCGACGGTGCCGCCAGCCACTTGGTGCTCACGGCTCGATCGGAAGGCTTCCTGGTCGGGCGCCCCGACCTGCGCGAGACGATCGCGAGGCTCACCGCGTACGCGGAAGCGGGCGCGGATTGCGTCTACGCGCCTGGAATCCGCTCGAAAGAGGACATTCGCGCCGTGGTCTCGGCGCTCGCGCCCACTCCGGTCAACGTGCTGGTGGGAAGCAACTTCGCCACCGTCGCCGAGCTCGCGGCGCTCGGCGTGCGCCGCATCAGCGTCGGCGGCGCGCTGGCGCGCGTCGCGTGGGGTGGGTTCCTCGAGGCGGCGAAGGAGCTGGCCGAGCGCGGCACCTTCGGCGGCCTCGCCCACGCGGTCCCGTTCGCGGAGATCGACGGCGCGTTCGCGCGCTGAACGCGGACTGGCGGAGCCGGTCCCTCCCGGCGATCTGGGCTCACTTCGCCCAGGACGCCGGATCCTCGACCAGCTTCTTCAGAAGCTCGAGCGAGCGCGCGCAGTAGAGGCCGTCCTCGATTCGCTCGTCGTAGCTCCAGCGAACCTTGCATACCCTGCGCGGCTCGATCCGGCCGCCGTCGGTCACCGCCGGAATGGTCTCGATCTGGCCGACCACACCGAAGATCGGGCAATTCCCGTACTCGTAGAGGTGGTGAAACCCGCCGCCCATCTTGAGGCTGCCGAGGTTGGCGAGGAACACCGACGTGTACATCGGATCGGGCTCGAGCAGCACCCGCGGCGCCAGGTTGTAGAAATCGAGCAGCCCGAGCACGCGCACCGCTGCGCTCAGCAGCAACCGCGGCAGCTTGAGGAAGAAATCGAGCTCCTTGTCGACCTGGGTGATCTTGTCCGATTTGGCCTCGACGATCCCGCCCGCCACGCGCTCGACCATGCGCGCGAATGGCTCGTTCGCCTCGAAGGGCAACTTGACGACCTGCAGCGGCGCCTCGTCGTCCATCTTCTTCTTGGCGGCGAACGAAATGTAAACGCCCTTCCGCTGGTAGATCCGCTCGCCGGAGACGAAGCGGTTGAGCCGGGTCCGCTCCGCGAGGACGCGCGGCAAGGCGCCGAGCAGCACGTGGAAGAACGTGATGCGCCGCTCGCGCGGGTGCGAGGTGTTCCACGCCTCCACGAACGGCAGCGTGCGCGTGAGATCGATGGTCTGCTCGAAGTAGACCGCGGACTCGTTCCGCCCGCGCATGAGGAACGGCACGATCCGCCGGTAGGGCGGAACGTCGGTGCAGAGCGTGCCGTCGAAGCGTGGCAGCGGCATGGCAGCGGCTCTCGGGTCAGGGAGTGCTGGGCGGAGCCGGAGGCGGAGTCTGAGAGGGCGGCTGCTGCGGCATGTTCTTCTGCATCTGCTCGAGCTGCTTCCGCATCTGATCCTTCAGCTGCTGGAGCTGTTCGGGAGTCAGCTGCGGCCGAGCCGCGGGTGCCGGAGCGCCGCCCGGCGCCGCGTCGGGAGCACCCGCGCCCGGGGCGCCCGCTCCGCCCATGAGCCCCGAGAAGTTCGGCATCTGGGTCTTCTGGTAACCCGCGGGGACCTCGAAGAGCGACGCATCCTGCTTGCCGATCTTCAGGTTCTTGAGCTCCATCATGACCTCGTGGCCGGCCGACGGAGCCGTCTTCATGCGCATCGGGATGTTGTCCTTGGTGAGCCACACCTCGCCCGTGTGCGCCTGACCGTCCTTCGCGGTGATCGTCACCTTGTCGTGCGTGGTCTCGACGCCGTTCACGTCTTCCTTGCCCAGCTTCTCGATCTTGGTGTCGGGCGATTTCCAGAAGTTGTCGATGCCGTCGCCCTTCTTGCCCGTGGCGGCGTCGTCGAACGAGAACTCCATGTACGAGTTGTTCATCGGCAGGAGCGTCCAGACCACCTTCTTGTCCCGGCGCGTGATCGTGGTCGCCAGGATCCCCATGGTGTTGATCTCCTGACGGGTGTTACCGCCGGACTGGTACATCTTGCCGCTGATCTCGGTGGGCACGGCGGGCGGCGGCTGTCCGCCGGGAGGCCCGCCGGGAGCGGGCGGCGGCGCGAAGCCCGACATGTGCGTCACCATGTCGGCCGAAAAATCGACCTTCGGCACGGGAAATTCCTCGGCACGCGCGAGCCCACCCACCGAGAGCATCGCCGCCACGATCGCCGCCGAGCCGAGCCGCACGCTCCGATTCCGGGGCATCGGATGCCTACCTTTCTGAGCGCGCTCGCGCGCCCGTGCCGTCCGAGGATCCGCGATCATACTCCAGCCCCGACCTCGATCGCGCGCCCCGAGCGCGCCGATTCGAGCAAGGCCTCGAGCGCCGCCACGTTCGCGACCGCGTCGTCGATCGGCCAGCGCGGCGCGGTGCCGGCCCGGACCGCGCGCGCGAAATCGGCCACCTCGAGCTGGTAGCCGTCGCCGGGGGGACACGGGACGCGCTCGGGCGTGCTGGCGCCCCCGCCCCGTACCAGCAGCAGCTCCTCGCCGGGAAACCACGGCGACTCGAGGAAGATCGTGCCGGTGGTGCCGATGATCTCGGCGTGCGCGCGCTCGTGACTCTCGATGCTCGACGTGACCTGCGCGATCGCGCCGCCCGGGAACTCGAGGAGGCCGGTGAGCGTGTCGTCGACGTCCGAGAAGCGCGCCATCGCGAACGCCCGCTTGGGCTCCTGGCGCAGCACCATCCGCGCCAGGCTCACCGGATAGCAGCCCACGTCGCGCAGCGAGCCGCCCGCGAGCGCCGCCGAGGCCGGCGTCTCGTTCCGGTCGTCGAGCAGAAACGTGAAGGTGGCCGACACCACCCGCACGTGGCCGATCGCACCGTCCGCGAGCAGCTTGGCGAGCACGTCGTAGAGCGGATGGTGGCGGTACATGAATGCCTCGGCCACCAAGAGCCCGGTGCGCTTCGACGCGGCGAGCACCGCGCGCGCTTCCGCGGCGGTCGCCGTGAGGGGCTTCTCGCAGAGCACCGGCAAGCCGGCGGCGAGCGCCGCGATCGTCCACTCGGCGTGCAGCGAGTTGGGCAGCGGGTTGTAGACCACGTCGATGGTCCCACTCGCGAGCATCTCCGCGTACGACCCGAACGCATGCTCGACGCCGAAGGCATCCGCGGCCGCGCGCGCCTTCGACAGGCTGCGGCTCGACACCGCCGCGAGCCGATTCCCCGGAACGCTCGCGATCGCCGGCCCCACCCGCGCCGCGATGCTCGCGCAACCGAGAATGCCCCAGCGCAAGTCAGCGGTCATCCGAAACCCCATTTCCAGAAACGCGATCTTCCCGTCCTCGTCATACCAGAGCGTGATGAATTGCTCCCTGCCCCAGGGCCACGCGAGCTCCTTCGCGCCGTCGTGGTGAACGTGCAGCACGTAATCGCCAGCGACGAGACCGCCCGCGCTTCTAGAAAGACGTATGGCAGCAGCTTCTACCGGCCAGGGAACCCTTGATTCAGCTCAGATAGCCCAACGAGCCGCCCTGGGCGCCCCTGAGAAGTCATTCACTCCTTCCCGGCGAGCGCACGGACCTCCACCTGGACCGGGTCGGTGATCATCTCGAGCCAGCGCTTCTCCATCCCCGGCTGGTAGTGAGGCGGGAAGAGGTAGAAGACCTTCATGTGGTAGTCGCCCTCGGCGAGCGGCATCAGGTCGACGTGGTAGCCGATTTCGCCGATCGTGCCGGGCGTCGTCTCGGGCGGATCGGGGGTCGAAGCGTCGTCGGAGTAGACGAGATCGGTCACCGGTTGCAGCGGCTTCGGCATCTTCATCCACCAGATGAACGTGCCGGGCGGACCGGTGACGAGGTGCCAGTCGGGTTGCTTGGGGTCGAGGTTCTTCTCGTCGGGTGTGGTGGTGCCGTCGATCGTGTGCCAGCCGTCGCCGGTGTCGGTGTCGCGGCTCGGGCGGTAGTAGCGCATGCCGCGGGCGCGGTCGTTCAGGTCGACCGAGGTCTGGAACCACGCCGAGCGCGCGATGCCCGGGAAATCGATGGTCTGGTGCACGTCGCTCGGCGCCACGTGGAAGTCCCGGTAGAAGGTGCCCTCGACGCGAATCGTGGGCGCCACCGGAATGCCCAGGAACGCGAGCTTGTTCCGGACCTCGCGCATCGCGCGCACCGGGCCGTTGAGCCACGCCGCGACCGAGCTCTGCCACTCGTCCTCGTCGAAGCTGATCGAGAAGAAGAGCTTGGTCTCGATCGAGGTGCGGATCTTGAGCCGATCGACGAAGCTCTCGCCGGTGCCGCCGGCGCCGGGCGGGATCGAGAGACCCGAGAAGAAGATCCGCTCTTTCCCGGGCTCGTAGGACATCGTGTAGCTCGACGACGTGATGGTCTCGGCGACCGGGTCGTAGTGCACGTAGCTGCGGTCGCTGCGCGGCGGCGGCGACCCGGCGGAAGCGGCGAACACGAAGAGGTAGACGAAGCCCTGGGTGCCGTCGACGGGATCGGTGACGGCGATCTCGCTCCCGCGCTCGGCGCCCGCCGGCCAGGGAACCGGCGCGATCCGTGGGCCGCAGTCCTCGGCCATGAAGGCGAGCTCGTCCTGCGCGTCGAGCAAGCCGTTTCCCGCCTCGGGATTCTTCTCCTTGCCGGCCGGGTAGACGTAGCCCGCGTCGTCCGCGGTGCGCTCGTCGATCTGGAACGGAATGGGAGCGAGCGCGCCGGATTCGGTGACGGCGAAGAGCGCGAAACGCGCGAGCGGCGTGCCGGCCATGGTGCCGAGGTCGGCGCCGCGCATCACCACCGGATCGGGCACGCGGTGGAGCGTCTTGGGGGTCGAGACGGGAGGCGGAACCGGCGGAGAATGGGAATCCGTCTCCGCGAAGAGCGCCTGCGGTGTCGCGACGGCCGCGAGAAAGACGCTCGTGGCCAGAGCGCTGCTGGCGATGACTCGTGTGGGTCTCATCGATGCACGACGCGGCTGCCCGCGACGGGAGTGCGGACGTTATCAGACGTTCCGAGCGAGGGCTCGCTCCGGAGGGCTGTGGTCCCTCCAACTCGGCCGAGGCACGATCGGGACACGGACTGGCTCGATCGGGTAGAACGGGGGCTCCTCACCCCACACGATCGACTCTCATGCCGAAGAAACGCCAGACCACGAGCAGCGGCATCCGGTTTCACGTCGATCCGCTGAGGCCCGCGGTCGAGGACGCGAGCGGCACGGCGCTGCTCCGCGTCTCCGAGCCGCCACGGCTCGCCCAGGTTCGTGGACAGCGCGCGCAGCGGGTGGTCGCGTGGTACGTGTTCACCGGACGCGAGTCGAGCTCCCACAGCGCCGACGGCGTGCTGTCGTCGCGCGCGCACGGAGGCGATTTCGACGCCGAGCTGGGCGGCGCCGGCATGCCGCTCACGCTGCGCGCCAAGCGCCTCGGTCCGCGGACCGCGCAGCTCGCGTACAAGGCGCACGCAACCGGGGACGTGGCGATCGAGGTGCAGCTCGCCATCGAGCCCGGCGAGCGGTTCTTCGGCTTCGGCGAGCGCTTCAACGCATGCGATCAGCGTGGCCAGCGGGTGAGCGTGTGGGCCGAGGAGCGCAGCGTGGCGCTGCCGGCGCCGCTCGCGAAGGCGCTGCCCAAGACCAAGCGCAATCCGTTTCCGTCGGGTCCCGATTCCACCTACTGCCCGATGCCGCTCTTCACGTCGAGCCGCAACTGGGGGCTCGTCGTCGAGGAATCGAACCGGGTGATCTTCGACGTGGGTGCCGCCGATCCCACCAAGCTCTCGATCAAGATCTTCGGCGCGTCGCTCACGCTGACGCTCTTCTTCGCCGACTCGCCGCTCGGTCTCATCGAGACCATGACCGAGCGCACCGGCCGCGCCACGCTGCCCAACCCGTGGATCTTCGCGCCGTGGAACGACGCGGTGACCGGACCCGAGCGGGTTCGCGAGGTCGCGAACAAGCTGCGCGCGGAGCGAATTCCGTCGGCCGCGATCTGGACCGAGGACTGGCAAAACGGCAGCGACCTGCCCTTCGGGCAGTACTGGATCTTCCCCACCAAGATGACGGTGGACGAGAAGCGTTATCCGGACTTCGAGAACATGACGCGCGAGCTGCGCGCCAAGGGCTATCGCTTTCTCGCGTATTTCTTCCCGTACGTGCTCGAGGGCACCGCCGACTACGAGCGCGGCAAGAAGCGCGGCGTCTTCATGCGCGACAAGAAGGGGCGCCCGTGGCGGCTGGCGCTGATGGGTGAGCACTACGGCCAGCTCGACTTCACCCATCCCGAGGCGAAGCCTTACCTGCACGAAATCTTCGCGCGCACCGAGAAGCTCGGCGTCGACGGCTGGATGGCGGATTTCGGCGAGTACACGCCAGTCGAGGCGCGCTTCCACGACGGCTCGACCGGCTGGGAGATGCACAACCGCTACCCGCTGCTCTGGCAGGAAGCGAATCGCAGCTTCTGGGACGAGGCGCGGCCCGACGGCGACTACGTGTTCTTCTGCCGCTCGGGAACGGTGGGCAGCCAGCGTCAGGCGCCGGTGATCTGGTCGGGCGATCAGTCGACCAACTTCGACAAGCTCGACGGTCTTCCCGCGGTGATTCCCGCGGCACTCAACGCGGGCATCTCAGGAGTGCCGTACTTCGCCACCGATCTCGCCGGCTACAAGTCGTTCACCTGCGGACCCTCCGATCGCGAGCTCTTCCAGCGCTGGACCGAGATGACCACGTTCTTGCCGGTGATGCGCACCCATCACGGCGTGCGGCTCTATCGCAACTGGTCGTTCGACAAGGATCGCGAGACCCTCGACCACTACCGCCGCTACACGTGCCTGCACACGGCGCTCTTTCCGCACATCCATCGTTACGCCGCGGAAGCGGCGAGCCGCGGCCTGCCGATCGTCCGCCATCTGCACCTCCATCATCCGGACGACGCGGAAGCCGGCGGCATCCACGATCAGCTGCTGTTCGGCGAGGAGCTCCTGGTGGCGCCGATCGTCGAGCGCGGCGCCGTCGCGCGCAGCGTGTATTTGCCGGCGGGCGACTGGGTGGATCTGTGGAGCGGCGTCCGGAAAGAGGGTCCCGTTCGGGTACAGGTGGAGGCGCCGATCGGGCGCATTCCGCTCTTCCTGCGCACGGGATCGGTGCTGCCGACGCTCGATCGCTACTGCGACACGCTGCTCACCGAGCGTGTCGAGGGAATCCGCACGCTCGCCGACGCGGACGAGTCGCTGCGCGTCACGGTGGCGGGCCCGGGATCGAGCGACATCGAGCTCGCCGACGGAACCACGATCGCGTTCGAGTCGAGCGACGCGCTAGGCGGCGCTGACATTCGGGCACGCGTCGTCGAGGGACGCGCGCGGACCGCCGAAGCGGACGACATGGTGCCGTTTCTATGGACCGGTGTGACGGCACTCGCCTGCGCGGAAGGAAAGCGGGTCACCGTCGAGCTCGCTCGCGGCAAGCGCCCCGTCGGCCGCGTTGCGATTTCGTCATCGCGTTCCCGCCGCTACACGTTGCAATCCCGGTAGCGGCAATCTCCTGACCGGCGCGTGCTTCCGCTGACGCATTGTCTTGCGCGCGGAGCGAGGCGCGACTCACCAGGTACCGCGCGCCGGCACGAGACAATCTCTGAAGATCGGCGTGGCGAAAGCTGATTTTCGGCTCTTGGTGCGCGGCGATTGCGAGCCGGCGCGGAGCGGCGGGAGCCGGTCTCGACTGGCGCGACGCTTGCTCGAATATCCGTCGTCACGGAACGGAATCCGTGGCCAGCGGGCACCCGCCGCAGGGGGCGAGCGAACGTGCCAGTGGATGAGCCAACGTGTCTCGACCCCGATCTCGCTCCAAGCACCCGGACCGCGCCGGCGCTCGCCAGCCGCGCGCCCCGCTGGCCTACGATCCGACCAAGACCGGCCAGGTGAACCTCACCGCGCTGCTCGGTAGCGCCGCCGCGCGGCGCGCCCCGCCCGTCGCGGCGCCCGCCGAGCCGGTGATCCGCCCCGCGCCCATTCAGTTCCGTCTCGGCCCGCTCGCGGTCTCGCTGCTCGAGGCGGCGGTGCCCGCGGAAGGCGCCCCGCCGGAACCGGCGAAGCCGTAGCTTCGCAAAGACCCGCCCGAATCGAACGTGCGGACGCGAGGGCCGCCATGGACCGCGTCCCTCCGCCGATCGCGATCGAGCTGGAACGGAGGGCTGCGGTCCCTCGCAGCCGCGCCGCGCGCCCGCGGCACGACGATCGCTCGCAAGGCCGTTTCGACGCCCTGTTAAAGTCCGTTCGCACGCCGCCCGCCACAGACGAGTCGACACGGGCGCCGCGCGCTCGATGAACGGTACTTCGCCGCAGGAACCTCGCCGGCGCCGCCGATGGCGGCTGTGGCTCGCGGTGCTGGGGTTCGTGTCGATGCTGGCCGGCGTCGGCTACGGCGTGGTCACCGACGAGATCGCCACCAGCCGCCACCAGGCGCGTTTCTTCTCGCGCCTCGACCGCGAGCTCACTTACCAGGTCGAGCGCGGGCCGAGCGACGCGATCCGCTTCCCGTCCGCCGGCCCCTACGATCAGCGGCTCGGCTACGTGCAGATCCCGTCGATCGCCGGCCCGCTCGCCGCGAACGGTTTCCCGATCTCCGCCCAAGCTCGCGTCTCGGCCCGCTACTTCGATCTCGCGCGGCGCGGCGTTTTCCCGATCTACCACGAGAAGACCCAGACCGGTCTCGTCATCCAGGACGAGCGCGACCGCCCGCTCTACGAGTCGCTGTTCCCCGAGCGCGTGTTCCGCCGCTACGAGGACATTCCCGCGGTGGTGACGCAGATGCTGCTCTACATCGAGAACCGCGAGCTGCTCGATCCGCCGCCCACCCGCAACCCGGCGGTCGAGTGGCGGCGCTTCGGCAACGCGGTGCTGAGCATGTTCCTCAAGTACTTCGAGAAGGATCAGAGCGTTCCGGGCGGGTCGACGCTGGCGACGCAGATCGAGAAGTACCGGCACTCGCCCGAGGGACGCACCTCGACCGGAAAGGAGAAGCTCCAGCAGATGGCTTCGGCGTCGCTCCGCGCCTACCTCGACGGCCAGGACACCCGCGAGGCGCGGCGGCGCGTGGTGCTCGACTACGTGAACTCGGTGCCGCTCGCGGCGGCACCTGGCTTCGGCGAGGTGAACGGCATCGGCGACGGCCTGTGGGCGTGGTTCGGCGCCAACGTGAAGCGCACCAGCGCCTTGCTGCGCGGCGTGGGCGGACCGGGCGAGCTCACGGCCGAGCAGCGAGCGCAGCAGGCGCTCGCGCTCAAGCAGGTGCTCGGGCTGTTCCTGGCGCAGCGCCGTCCCTCGCACTACCTGGCGAGCTCGCCGGACGCGCTCGACCGGTTTGCCGACACCTATCTGCTGTTGCTGGCGAACGACGGGATCGTGCCGGTCGAGCTCGCCGACCAGGCGCGCGCGGTGAAGCTCGAAGTGCTGCGCAACGCTCCGGCGCGCTCCCCTGGATCGTTCGTCGAGCGCAAGGCGGTGAACGCGATCCGCACCCGGCTGCTCGCGACCCTCGGGCTTCCGACGCTCTACGATCTCGACCGCTTCGACCTCACGGTCCACGCGACTCTCGATCGCCCGGCGCAGGAAGCCGTGACGCGCGGGCTGCTCGAGCTGCGCGATCCCGCGGTGGCGCAGGCGGCCGGAATCGTCGGGCCGAAGATGCTCGAGCGCGGCGACCCGTCGAAGCTCATCTACTCGTTCACGCTCTACGAGCGCGTCGGCACCGAGAACCGGCTGCGCGTCCAGACCGACAACTACGACCAGCCGCTCGACATCAACGAAGGCGTCAAGCTCGAGCTCGGTTCGACCGCCAAGCTGCGCACGCTGGTCACGTACCTGGAGATCATCGCGGCCCTCCACGGCCGCTTCGCGGGCCTCGGCCCGGCCGATCTGGCGAAGGTTCCCGTCGAGCCGCTCGACCGGCTCACCCAGTGGGCCGTCGACTACCTGCACGACGCGTCCGATCGCTCGCTGCGCGCGATGCTCGAGGCGGCGATGGATCGCGAGTACTCGGCGAGCCCCGCCGAGTGGTTCTTCACCGGCGGCGGACGCGAGCAGTTCGTCAACTTCGACAAGAACGACGACGACCAGGTGCTGACGGTGCGCGAGGGAATCCGCAACTCGGTGAATCTGGTCTTCATCCGCCTCATGCGCGACGTGGTGCGCTACTACATGTTCCACGTCCCCGGCTCGACCGCCACGGTACTGCAGGACGTCAAGAGCCCCGAGCGCCGTGCGTATCTCGAGAAATTCGCCGACCAGGAAGGCAGTGCGTTTCTGATCCGTTTCTACAAGAAGTACGAGGGCAAGGCGCCCGCCGAGGTGCTCGAATCGTTCCTGGGCGGCATTCGACCGGCGCCGCGCTCGATGACGATGGCGTTCCGCGCCACGCACCCGAAAGCCGGCATCGACGCGTACCGCGCGTTCATGCAGGAACGCTTCCCGGCCTCGGATCTCGACGAGTCGGATTTCGAGAAGCTCTACGAGACCTACGATCCCGCGAAGTTCTCGCTGGCCGACCAGGGCTACCTGATCCACGTCCACCCGCTCGAGCTGTGGCTAGTCGACTATCTGCTGGCACACCCCAAGGCGACCCGCGAGAAAGCGCTCGACGCGAGCCGGAACGAGCGCGTCGCGGTCTACAAGTGGCTCTTTTCCGCCCACCGGAAGAAGGGCCAGGACCGGCGCATCCGCACGCTGCTCGAGGTCGAGGCGTTCCTCGAGATCCAGCACGCCTGGGCGCGGCTGGGCTACCCGTTCGAGACGCTGGTGCCGTCCTACGCCACCGCGATCGGCGTCTCGGCCGACAAACCCGCGGCGCTTGCCGAGCTGATGGGCATCCTGCTCGCCGACGGCATGCGCTATCCGCTCACCCGGATCGAGAAGCTCCACTTCGCGAGCGGCACGCCGTACGAGACCGTCGCCGACCGCGTGCCCGGCGACGGCGAGCGGGTGCTGGCGCCGGAGATCGCGACGGTGGCGCGGAACGCGCTGCAGGACGTGGTCGAGCACGGCACCGCGCGGCGGATCTCGGGCACGTTCCACAACGCCGACGGCAGCCCGATGCCCATGGGCGGGAAGACCGGCACCGGCGACAACCGCTACGAGACCTTCGGGCGCGGCGGAAACCTGATCTCGTCGCGCGTGGTGAACCGCACCGCGACCTTCGTGTTCTTCATCGGCGATCGCTTCTTCGGGACGCTCACGGCGCACGTGCCGGGACCGGAGGCGGGCGGTTACGTGTTCACCAGCGCGCTGCCGGTGACCGTGCTCAAGGCGCTGGCGCCCGCGGTCACACCGATCCTGACGGCTCCCGTCGCGGACGATCACACGAAGCCCGCTTCGTGACGCGCTCGTTCGCTCGCGCGCGAGGGACCGCGCGCGCTCCAAGCGCCGGTCCACTGGAGGCCCACCGGTCCCTCGGTGGGCAGCGATCGAGCGGACCGTCGCCGCGCGATACCACGTCAACTACGCTTTCCTCGATCGAGCCTCGGCATGAACGCAATCCTCACCATCACCCGACGTGCGTTCCGGCTCGCGGGGATCTTCCTGCCGAGCGTCGTCACGGCGTGGGTGCTGCTCGGCGGCGCGCGGCCGGATCGGGCGACGCGCCGCGACCGGTGGTACGCGCGGCTGGTGGCGGCGATCGAGCGCGCCGGGGCCACCTTCATCAAGCTCGGGCAGATCGCGAGCTCGCGGCCCGACCTGATGCCGCTCGACCTCTGTCGGCACCTGGCGAAGCTCCACGATCGGGCGCCTGCGCACTCGCCCGCGGTCTCGAAGCAAATCGTCGAGGATGCGTTCGGAAGCCCGCTCGACGCGCTCTTCACGCGGTTCGATGCCGAGCCGCTCGCGTCGGGCAGCATCGCGCAGGTGCATCGCGCGATGCTCCGCGACGGCACCGACGTGGCGGTCAAGATCCGCCATCCCGACGCGCGGGCGATGATCGAGACCGATCTCGAGATCATCGGCTTCTTCGCGCGCCAGCTCGACCGGCTGCCGACGGCCAAGTGGCTGAGCTTTCCCGAGGCGGCCGAGCAATTCGGCCGCTCGCTTCACGGACAGCTCGATCTGTGTGATGAGGCGCGTCACCTGGAGCGGTTCCGCGCCAACTTCGCGGATCGGCCCGAGGTGCATTTCCCGCGGCCGATCGAGCCTTACCTTCATCCGACGGTGATCGTGGAGACGTTCGAGGAGGCCGAGCCGCTCGCGAAGTTCCTGGCCGCGCCGCACCCGGCGAATCCGCGCATCGCACGCATGGGCCTCGGATGCTTCCTGCAGATGATCTTTCGCGACGGCTTCGTGCACGCGGACCTGCATCCCGGCAACTTGATGGTGCGGCTCACCGGCGGGGACACCGAAGAAGGAGCCCAGATCGTGGTGCTCGACTGCGGCATGGTGGCCGAGCTGCCGCCGCACCACCGGCGCAACTTCACCGAGTTCTTCTCCGCCATCGCGGCCGGCGACGGCCGGCGAGCGGCCGAGCTCATGATCATCCACGCCGAGCGGCACGCGTGCCCCGATCCCGCGAAGTTCCAGGATGAGATGGGAGCGCTGCTGCTCGACGCGCGCTCCCGGCCCATCCAGGAGATCGAGGTCGCGGCCATCCTGAGCCGTATCCTGGTGCTGGTGCGGAAGCACCGCATCAAGATCGAGAGTGCGTTCACCGCGGTGAACGTGGGGATCATGGTGCTCGAGGGCGTCGGCCGCCAGCTCGATCCGACCGTCGATCTGGTGCGCGAGGCCAGCCCGTTCCTGTTCACCGCGATGGCCGAGCTGGCGCGAGAGCGAGTCTTGGCGCAGGCGGCGGCCGAGGCGGCCGCCGCCTGCTGATATTGCCCCGGGGGGCTTTTCAAGCCCCCCGCCCCGAAAAAAGTGCGATTTTTTCGGGGCCCCACCCCACGGCGACTCGCTTCGCTCGCGACGCGCCTTTGGCGCGTTTCCTCGAATCGAGGACCGCGGGCGGGAGGGGAATCCTCGCGCTACGATTGCGGCATGCCCGAGCTTCCCGAAGTCGAGACCGTCCGCGCGAGCCTCGCGGCCGCGGTGCACGGGCGCACGCTGCGCGCGGTGGCGGTACGCGATCGCGGCTTCCGGCACCCCGTGCCCACCCGCGAGCTGAAGGCGCTGGTCGGCTGGCGGCTCGTGGAGCTGCGCCGCCGCGGCAAGGTGCTGCTGCTCGACTTCGCCGCCGGGAGCGCACCGGGACGAACGGTGCTGGTCCACCTCGGCATGAGCGGCCGGATGCTGTTCGGCGATCGCGAGGCGCCGTGGGAGACCCACGAGCACGTGCGCTTCGAGCTCGACGAGCGGCTGGTGCGCTTCGTCGATCCGCGCCGCTTCGGCTCCGTCGAGATCACCGCCACGCACGCGGTGCCGTCGCACGACCGGGTCGCGTCGCTCGGTCCCGAGCCGCTCGGTGACGACTTTCACGGCGATTACCTGTTCCGCATCTCGCGGAAGCGCCGTGTCGCGATCCGGAACTTCCTGCTCGACGGACGAAATGTCGCGGGCGTCGGCAACATCTACGCCAACGAGTCGTGCTTCCACGCCGGCGTTCGTCCCGGGCGCGCGGCGGGGCGCCTCTCTCGCGACGATGCGGGCCGCCTCGTGGATTCGATCAAGCGCGTGCTGGCGCGCGCGATCCAGGACGGTGGCTCGACGCTGCGCGATGGCGGCTACACCGACTCGGACGGAAGCGCCGGTTGGTTTCAGACACGCATGGCGGTCTACGACCGCGACGGTCAGCCGTGCCGCCGCTGCGGCTCGGCGATCCGCCATCGCCTGCTCGGCCAGCGCTCCGCCTATTTCTGCGTGAACTGTCAGCGTTAGTCGCGCCGCTGGCCCGGTTCGAGCGCCGGGCAAGTTGCCCGCGCCGCTCCGCCCGCAGGTCTCGCTGCCCGCGCATTCCGCCTGATCCGCCCCGCGCGCGAGCGGGCGCGATCGGCAAGATTCTCCCCGTTTCCGTCGCGTAACCGGACATTTGCGCCGCTCCATGGCGCGCCGCGCCGGTTAGGCACTGCGGTTGCCCTACACGCGACCCGTGAGTCGCGAGCGACAGGCGCTCGCGAAACAGGAGGTCGCCGTGAAGTCCCATCGAAAGTCCGCAATCGTCGAGACCCGGGCCGCCCACCGCGGGCTGGCCGTCTCGTTGCTCGTGATCGCCGCCGTGCTCTCGAACGGCATGCTGTCGAACCAGGCGCTCGCCGGCGACTCGTGGCCCACCAAGAGCCACGACGTTCGCCGCACGGCGCAGAGCTCGGCCGTCGGTCCCGCGACCGTCAAGTCCGTGGTGTCGAATCGCGTGAACCAGGGAGGTGCGATCAACATCGCGCCCACGGTTTCCTCGCAGGGCACCACGTACTTCGGAACCTGGGGCACCGTGCAGGACAACGGCGCCACCGATCGTCAGAGCTGGGACAAGTTCGCCGGCGACCTGCTTGCGTGGACTCCCACGTTCGGCCCGAGCGCGCAGCTGACACCGGCCTTCGCCGCGCAACCGCTCGATCACGTTCCCTACTGCAACAACTACAACCCGCTCAGCGCTTCGCCGACCCAGTGCGGCGGATCGACCACCGAAGAGATGAGCTGGTGGAACGGCACGGTCGAGGGAACGCCGGTGCTTTCTCCCGACGAGAACGTCCTCTACATGGGTCGCGGAGACGGCAAGGTGTACGCGGTCGATGCGCACACCGGGCTCATGCTGTGGGATTTCCACACCTGCAACGACGTCAACGATTGCGACAAGAGCACCACCAACTCCGAAGCGGGAGGCGAGGTGGTCGCGGGACTCCTGCTGCGCAACTCGACCGAGCTCTACGTGGGCACGTTCACCGCGGAAGGCTCGGGCAATCTCGAGAGCACCGCCCTCTACAAGCTCGACGCCGCGAGTGGCTCGTTGCTGTGGCGCTACCCGGGCACCGGGACGCTGCCGGGCACCTTCATGGCCGCGCCGGCCTTGAGCCCCGACGGTCAGACGATCTACGCGGCCACGATGTGCTGGCCCACGGCCAACTGCACGGCGCCGGGCAACCTCTACGCGTTCGATCCGAGCGGCACGCTGCGCTGGTCGGTGCCGATCTACGACTCCAAGCAGCGGCCCGCCGGATCGTGGGCGCTCGCGGTAGGCACCGACAACACCGTGTACCTGGGCGGCGGCGGATCGTCGAGCTGCGACGGTGCCTTCATCTCGGCCTTCGGGGCCAAGAAGGGCAACCTGCGCTGGGGCCCCGTGTCGCTGCCCTCCGGGTTCGGCATGCCGTGCTCGAACCGCACCGGCGGCATCGCGCTGCGCGAGGTGAACGGCGTCACCACGCGCGTCTACGCCTCGACCAACTTCAGCTCCGAGTTCGCGGCGGTGGGATCGCCGTCGGGCGGCCGCATCTTCGCCTTCGATCCCTCGACCGGAACGCAGTCCTGGGGCTCGCCGTTCTTCGATCCTTCCCGTTACGGCGGCTACGGCAACGCGGTCTATCCGGCCATCGACGCCAACGGCACGATCTACACCGGCGCCTCGGGTGCTTATACGAGCGGCATGCCGGCTTACCCGGTGCTGCGCGGTGCGCGGATGTTCGCGGTCTCCGAGAAGGGCAAGATGCTGTGGTCGTACGACGCGGCGGGCGTCGTCGGTTACTCGAGCCCGGCGCTGAGTGGCAACGGCGTCTTGAGCTTCGGCGACATGCGCGCCCGCAACGTCGACCCGCTGCTGCGCCCGATGAGCGACCCCATCTGGCAGGGAATCGACGTGAGCCCGGCGCTGTATGCCATCTCGGGAACCTGAGGTGGCTCGAGGGAAATCGGTGCCTTCCCTTGGTGGCCACCGCAGATGCTTCTTTGGGGGTCTGTTCCAGACCCCCGCCCCGAACGCAGTGTATTAGACCGGGGCCCCCCCCCCAAGTCGGCGCACCGCGGTCGCCGCGCCCCGGCGGCGCGGTGCTTCGGCACCGACCTACCGGCGCAATGAGGGAGCCAGGGCACTTTCGACAAGTGCTTCCACGCCGTCGGGCTCGTGCGCCAGTGGCCTCACGGATTGCTTGGGTGGCGTGTCCGTCTGGCGGCGGGGAAGCGCGGCTCCCCACGCGACCATCGAATGTGCTGTGGAGGGCGACGCTCCGCGGCGCCGGCTGTTGCGCTCGAGCCGAGGCGCCGCCGACGATCCGACCGGCCCTCGGCGGAAGATGTTGCGCCGCGCCCGGGGCGTGGCGATGATCGGCGCACGGAGGCGGGCGATGGACGAGCCGTGGGAGGATCCCGATTGGTACGACCTGCACGACACCACGTGGACCGCCGGTCCGGAGCGTGAGCCCGAGCACTATCGCGAATTCGTGATTGCGCTGCCGCCGCTCGGCGAAAGCGATCATCTCGTCGACGTGGGCGCAGGCACCGGCAAGCTCGCTCTCGAGATCGCCAAGGCGTATCCATCGCTCGGCCGCGTCACGTTGCTCGAGCCCAACGCTCCCAAGCTGGCGCGCGCGAAGCAGCGGCTCGCCGCGGCGCTGCCGGGGGCGCGGATCGACGGGATCGGGAGCGGCGTCGGCGATGAGCCGCGCGTCGCGATCGATGCACCGGCCATGCTCGTGACCGTCGGCAGCGTTTTCATGCCGATGCTCATGCTGCGCGGCGGCTCGCTCGCCGACGGTCTCGCCTGGCTGGGACGCGGCCTCCGCGATTGCGCCGCGGCGCTCGAGCCCGGCCGGCCGCTCTTCCTGCTGGAGACGCTCGCTCCTCCCTGGGCGGCCGCGGAGGCGGGCGATCGCTGCAGGCGGCTCTTCCTCCCCGAGCTCGCCCGCGAGGTGGAGGGCGCCGGTTTCACCGGTGTCGAGTGCGTGTTCCGCTTCCGCGACCGCGTGGTGGTGTCCGCCGTCAAGCCCGGGCCGGGACGATGATCGCGCGGCGCGCGTGGTATCCGGCGCTGCTGCTCCTGGCGCTGGTCATGGTGAGCGCCGGGACGATGCACTTCGTGCGGCCCGAGCCGTTCGTCGGGATCGTGCCCAAGATCCTGCCCGCGCCGCGGATGCTGGTGGCGGTGAGCGGATTCTTCGAGATCGCGGGAGGCATCGGCCTGCTGGTGCCGAAGCTCCGCAAGCCGGCCGCGTGGGGACTGATCGCGCTCTTCGTCGCGGTCTTTCCCGCCAACGTCAACATGGCCGTGAACGGCCTCTGGTTCGGCGACATGCCGCCCAACCCGGCGGCCGCGTGGGGACGGCTGCCGTTTCAGGCGCTCTTCATCGCGTGGGCGTGGTGGTTCACGCGCGACGCGCCGGGGGCGGCACGGGCGTGATCAGCACGCCCGGCGTCAGGAGCGCCCAGCGCTCGAAGCTCGACGCCGCGAGATCCACGATCGGCTCGTTCACGTCGAAGCGCGCCAGCTCGCGGCGTCCCCACGACTGAACCACCACCGCCTCGCGGTCGTACTGCACGAGGCACGCGGGTCCCTCGGGACCGACCGCGGGCCGGAACGTTCCGTGGGGAGCCTGGCGGCCTTCGCCGCGATCCAGCGTGTGGGTCCAGCGATGGATCTCGCCCCGGCTGTCGACCACCACGAAGCCGTCACCGATGGCGCTGACGCTCATCACCGGCAACCCGACCTTCGCCTCGCCGAGCGACGCGCCGCGCATCGACACCAGCTTGAGCCGCCCCGCAGCCGTGCCCAGGAGCACGCGGTCGCCGATCGCCGCGAGCCGCACGGGTGCATCGCCGGACGCCGCGGGAATGCGAAACATCTGCCCCCCATCCGGGCCCAGGCCGACCACTTCGCCGCTCGCGAGCGCCGCGAAACCGAAGTTTCCATGCAGCGTGCGCGTGCCGGTCACCGCGGTGACGGGCGCCCCCAGCTTCGCGATCGCGTGGGCACCGTCGCTCTGCAGCAGTGCCACGCTTCCGTCCTGGCCCGCGGCGAGCACCGCCGACGTGCCGTGCACCACGCCGACCACCGGCGCTTCGATCCCCACCGAGGCGCGCCAGCCCTGCAGCGGATCGAGCAGCGCCACGCCACGATCGCTCGCCACCACCAGCAGCCCGCCGCGATCGGTGAAGAGCAGCGCGCGCATGGCGCCGCTCACGCGCACCCGCTTGAGCTCGCGCCCGCCCTGCGCGAGCAGCACCACCAGCCCGTCCGAGTGCGTCAGCGCGATCCGGCCGGTCGCCGGGTCGGGGTCGAGGTGCACCCGCTCGAAGTTGCCCGGCGCGGGCAGCGCGCGGCGATCGACTTCGTGAGCGTAAGCGCGGCGCGGTCCGCGCGCGAGGGTCGCCGCGCGGCGCGCTCCCTCGGTGCCGCGCAACAGGTCGTACATCCGCAGCACACCCTCGTTGTCGTGGAACCACACCCGGCTCAGGTCGTGGTTGGCGCGGATGCGCTGCGCTCCCTCGGGAGCGTCGCCCTTCCAGATGAGCCGCGCGGCCGCGTCGAGGACCACGACGCTGCCGTCATGCGCCAGGAGGATCACGGTATCGCCCGCGAGGTTCGAGTCGGCGTCGAGCACCGCGCGATCGAGCCCCAGCGTGGTCATCGACGAGGTGCGGAACGGGTGCACCATGACGCCCTCGCCCGACGCCAGCACGAAGGCGCGCTCGCCGCGCGCGTCCATCCACACCCGCGAGATCTGCGCGCGGACGTAGGCGGTGCGCTCGGGCTTGCGCTTGGCGCCCACCAGCGTCACGTGTCCGGTGGCGCTCGCGGCGACCGCGGTCTCGCCGGACGGAGCCAGCGCCAGGAAATCGATGGGGTGGCCGACGTCGATGGTGCTGCGGGCGCGACCGCTGGCGTCGATCAAGCGCAGCATGCCCATGCGATCGCCGACCGCGAGCCGCTCGCCGCGATCGGCGATCGCGACCGCGGTACAGCCGTCGGGGATCTTGATCGAGACGATGCTCTCGCCGTGCGCGCCCCGCATCAGCTCGAGGCGCTGTCCCTCGACGAGCGCCGCGACGTGACCACCCTGGGCATCGATGGCCGCGGTCGCGATCGCCGACCGCCCGCCCAGCACCCGCCGCCAGGCGACCTCGCCCCCGGCGCCGACCACCGCGAGGTTGAGGCGCGCGATGACCAGCGACTGACCGGCGCGCGCCGCGACTTCCAGGCGCTCGCCCGGGACGCGCTCGTGCGCCACCCAGCGCTCGGCCAGGCCGTGTACCGCGGACGATGGGTCGACCATCCGGAAAATCCAGCATGCTGCGCCCGTTCGACGCGGACGCAGTGGCGCTCGGGCCGAGTATCGATCAAGCGCGGCCGGCGCGGCAACGACGCGGGAGTGCCGGTGCCAAGCGGCGAGACTCAGCCGTCGGCGCTGGCGCGGACCAGCGCGGGACGCTCGGCGAGCCTCCCGACGTATTCCTGAAGTCGGTCAAAACCCGTAAGAACTCCCATGAAATTCCCCCAGGCCAGGAGGGATCCGACGATCACGTCGGCGGCGCTGAAATCCGGGCCCAGGAGAAAGGGCCGGTCGCGGATCGCGTGCTCGAGCACCTGGGCCACCTCGCCGGCGCGTTTCCGCGCTTCCGACTCGGCGCGAGCCGAGCGGTCCGCCTCGGGAAGCTTGGCGGAGTGGAGGAAGATCTTGACCAGCGGCTCCTCGAACGTGGCCATGCCGAAGAAGAGCCACTGCTCGTAGAGCGCCCGCGCCGGTGTGCCGAGCGGCGGCGCCATGCGTTTCTCGGGATGCTTGTCCGCGAGGTAGGAGCAGATCGCGGCGGACTCGAACATCGTCACGTCTCCGTCGACCAGCGCCGGCACGGATCCCAGCGGGTGGATCCGCAGGTACTCGGGCGTCTTGTGCTCGCCCTTGCTCAGGTCGAGCCGCTCGAGCTGGTAAGGAATCTCCATCTCCTCGAGCAGCCAGCGGGGCCGGATGGCGCGGGTGTGCGGCGCCCAGTAGAGCTGGATCATGGCGAGTCTCCTTTTTCGGGGGGCTTTTCAATCCCCCCGCCCCGAAAAAAGTGCGATTTTTTCGGGGCCCCACCCCCGAGTCGGCTCGCTACGCTCGCCGGGCGCCTCTCGGCGCCCACACGAGATCCACGCGAGCAGTCGGCTCGGGGGTGACGGCGAGTAGAAGCGTCCACGAACCGACTGGCAAGGGGACTCCTCACGCGCTCCGGGTTTCCTCCCCGGGCAAGAGCGCCAGGAAGGTGGCGAACGGCGCTCCCACCAGCGAGCCCCATGCGACGCTGGGAAGCTTGTGCCAGGCGGTCTTGAACGCGATCACTTCGACGATCAGCGCGAGCGCCGCGGCGACGGCCCACGGCCCCAGCTCGAGGCGCACGGCGAGCACCACCAGCGAGTACATCCACACCGCGTGCCCGGAGAGCGGAATCTCGATCACGAAGCGGGCCACGACCAGCGCGAGGCCGACACCGTAGACGGCGCCCGCGCCAGCCATGACCCGCGGGCCGAGGCGCTGCGCACGCAGCAGCAGCATCGCGGTCACGTACGCCCAGAAGAACGTGAGCGACAGGTTGTAGAACCAGTACCCGCGGGGCAGCGGATCGGTCCAGATCGGGAGCAGGCTCATGGACGCACCGGGCTCAGGCGGTCGCGGCGAGGATGTGCTTCGCGGTGCGCAGCGCGAGCGCCGCGGTGGTGATCGAGGGCGGCACCGCCACGGAGGTCGGGAAGACGCTCATGTCGGACACGTAGAGCCCGGCCACGTCGTGGGTGCGCCCCCACGGATCGACCACCGAATCCTGGCGAGTCTCCCCCATCCGGCAAGTGCCTTGCGGATGCGGCGTGTTGAGCGCTACCCGGTTCTCCAGACGTCCGATGGAGGTCAGCGATTCGAGCTGGTCGGGAGACGTGAACGCCACTCCGCCGGGGCTCGACGGGTAGACCTCCTTGGCTCCGGCCGCGAACAGCAGCCGGCCGGCGGCGATCATGCCCTCGACGAGCTGTCCGCGGTCGATCGCCGCGAGCGTGTACTCGATCACCGGAGCGCCGCGCGCCGACACCGTCACGCGGCCGCGTGACGAGTCGTGGAGCATCACGGAAAGTCCCGCGAGCCGCGTGTAGGCGCGCATCGCCGCCGCGTGCTTGGCGCCGAAGCCCGGGATGAAAGGCGCCACCGCGGCCGGAGCGGCGAACGCCGGCACCAGGAAATACCCGCGATCGGGATGGCGATCGAGATCGACGAAGTGATCGACCACGAAGGACGGCGCGAATCCGCGGTGCGCGGCGACCTCCTCGTCGAAGAGACCGAAGAGCGTCGTGGTGGTGTGGAAGACGAGATTGCGGCCGACCTGCCCCGACGCGTCGCCGATGCCGCTCTTGATGAGCAGCGCGGGCGAGTGGATCGTTCCTGCGGCGAGCACCACGATGGGTGCCTTCACCGTCAGCGTGCCGACGGCCGCACCGGAGCCGTCGAGCAACCGCGCGCGCAGTCCTTCGACCTGTGCACCGCGAGTAAGCACGCGCTCGACGTGCGCGTCCGACACCAGCCGCGCGCCGGCCGCGAGCGCCGACGGCAGGAACGTGTTGGCCATGGTCTGCTTCCGGTCGTAGGCGCAACCGAGCAGGCAGTAGCCGCAGCCCAGGCAATCGACCCGGTTGTGGTGCACGAATCCGCCGCGCAGCCCGAGCTTGTCGGCGCCGCGCGCCACCAGGTGGTTGTGCTCGTTCACTTCGTGCGGCGCCACCGGGCGGGTCGAGAGCATGCGCTCGACCTCCTCCACGTGCGGGTCGATCGATGCGGCGTCGAGCTCGGCGATCCGCAGGTGAAACGCCCAGTGGTCGAGGATCGCGCGCGGCGGGCGCATGGCCCATGCGGTGTAGTGGACCGTCGAGCCGCCCACGCAACGCCCCTGGCTCACCGTGTAGGCGCCATCTTTCGTGACGCGGGCGCCGCGATCCCAGTAGAGGCGCGCGAGCATGTCGGGCACTCGCTGCGTCATGTCGGCGTCGGTGAGCTGCGGCCCCGCTTCCAGTACCACCACGTTCTTCCCGGCGCGAGCGAGTGCGTGCGCGACCGGCGCGCCGCCGGCGCCGCTGCCCACGATCGCCACGTCGGCGTCCCAGGTGACGGCACCCGAAAGCGTGCGGCCCTCGACGATCACGACGACGCCCCGCTGGACGACTGCGCCGCGGTGGGGGCGTCCGGGTGCGCCGCGGGCTGCTCGATACGCCCCACCCACGGGCCGTCGTAGCCGATCCCCGGCCACGCCGCGTCGGCCTGGTAATACGCGAGCATCACCAGATTCTTGATGGCGCGGAACGCGAGCCGCCGGATCTCGAAGCGGCTCTCCGCGAAGCCGGCGAGAAACGCCGCGCGCGCCGCGGGGTCGAGGGCGGTGAACGGGCGTCCGGTATACGAGAGCACCCGGGCGCCGTGCTCGAGCCCCCAGAGCAAGAGCGGGAACTTCTTCTGCACTTCCAGGGGAAGCTCGGGAAGCAGCCGGTCGAGGAAATCGACCACGCCCGCTTCCTCGACGCTCGGCAGCTTGGTGACGGATTTCTCGCCGGGGTCGACGAGCGTCTCGGCGAGCGCCTCGAGCGTGCGCCGCTCGCCGGCGCTCAGGAAACCCGTCGAGGCGGCTCCGGCCGATGGCGAGGACGCGCCGGAAGCGGCCGCGGCGCGCACCGTCGACGCCGAAGTGAGTCCCGCCATCGCCGAGAGCGCCGGCCCCAGGCCAGCTAGGCCGCGGAGGAACTGACGTCGTCGCAAATGCTGGCTCGTGGTGGAGGGCTGCGGTTGGTGGAGGGCTGCGGTCCCTCGCAGCCGCAGCGTCCCATCGCCATCGACCCCGGCGGACGCGAGGGACAGTCTCCCGCCGCGCGGGGAATCAGCGATCAGGGAGGCCGAGCACGGCCAGCATACCGCCGCCCTGCATGACGTTCACGACGGGGTGGCGGCTCGCGCGGCCCAGCACCGCGAGACCTCCGGACGAGTGGAAGAGGCCATAGACGGCAAACACGGTCTCGGGGGTGAATTCGCCCGAATCGTCCTCGATCACCGAGCGCCGCCGCGGAATCGCGATCAGCTCCTGCGCCACCCACGTGCACGGCGCGGCGAGTGCTTCGGCGAGCGTCGTATCCCAGACGCTCTGGCTGGTGACGGCGCCGATCGTGACGCCTTCCCCGCCGCAGGCCCGGTTGGGCTTGAGCACCAGCCGGCGGCGCGAGCGGCGCACGTAGTCGGGCAAGTCGACCATGTTGCCCTTGGGCCCCTGGGTGTTGCGCTCGGCGACCAGCCGCGTCCACGGAATGTGGCGCTTCACGATGCGCCGCTCCTCGGGCGAGAGGCTCGGCCAGTGGTCGGGTGCGCCGAGCACTTCCCACAGGCTCTTGTGATCGAGCTCGCCGTGCGGCGACGAGAAGAGCAGGCCCTGCTGCGCCGCGACGCGGAACGCCTTGAGATCGTGGCCTTCCTCTTCCAGCTCGACGGTGTCGCGCAGGTCGATGTTGCGGTAGATCACGTCGACCGGTTTGCCCTGGAAGGTCACGACCTTCTTGCGGCTGAGCTCGAAATTC
The DNA here is from genome assembly GCA_964650975.1 of uncultured bacterium. Taxonomy (GTDB): domain Bacteria; phylum JADJOY01; class JADJOY01; order JADJOY01; family JADJOY01; genus CAZYWA01. The sequence continues at coordinate 13,954 of CAZYWA010000007.1, read as the reverse complement.
CGCGGATCGACGCAATCGGCGTCGACACCCCGATCGCGGAAATACTGCGCCAGCGACGGCGCCTCGGTGATCCCCGCGTCGAACTCCTGGTTCTCGGCGATCGCCACGAACTCGAGCTCGCGGCCGATGTCGCGGGCGTGCTCGCGGATGTGCGCGAGCAGCACCGCGCGCGGATCGCGTCCCGCGGTGGAGCTGTCGAGCGACAGCCCGCGCACGCCCACGCTCGCCAGCGCATCGAGCAGCACCTCGCGGGTCGCGGCGCTGTAGTGGACGCCGCCCACGTCCACCGAGTTCACCTCGAAGAAACGCGTGCGGCTGGCGCCGATGTCGCTCGCCAGCTCGATCGCCGCGTCCCAGCGGTGGAAGACGCGCCGCGACGGATGGCCGGGTGCCTTCGCCGCGAGCCTCAGCCAGCCGAGCTCGGGCTCGGAAAGCTCGAGCATCGCCTGCAGCACCGGATCCTTGAGCCGCGCCTCGCCCACCCGGGCGACGATCCGGTTCAGCACCTTGACCACCCGCGTCAGGTAGACGAGCTGCCGGCGCGTGGGCAGCACCGGCACCGGCTGGATCGGGATCAGGATCCGCTCGCCCGAATCGCGGACGTAATCGAGGCCTCTGCGCTCGCTTCCCTCTCGGATCGCCGCCCGGAACTCCGCGACGCGACCGGCGTCGAGCTTGAGCAGCCGGTTCAGGATGCGGCGGTCGTGCGGCCCGCTGTCGATCGGCCCCTTGAGCCGCGGCGCGACCGTGACGCGATGCGCGACCGGCGCCGGCCGAGCTCGCCGGGCGGAAGGGGATTTCTTGCGGGGCACCGGCGTGATTCTCGCGGCGAGAGGAGCGGGCGAAGCTTGCTCTCCTCCCGCTCCGAGGGGCAAGCGCGGGGCGAACGAGCCCGGCGATCGCTACCGCGGCGGTTGCGCCGCGGGGTGCTTGTGCTCGCGGCGCGAAAGCCGCTCGCCGTCGAGCGACACGTGGGTCTCGCCGTTCACGGTCACGGTGGTGATGACCGAGGCCAGCGGCTCACGCTCTCCGGGACGAACGATTCGCGCCGACACGTAGGCGTCCCCGGCCGGAAACTCGACCGGCGGCGTGACCGCGCCACACGGGTTCTCGTCCTCGGGCAGCTCGACCAGCTCGCTCCACTGGAGCGTGAACGCGTCGCTGGTGACGGGCACGCAGAGCTTGGCGCCGGTCATACCGGTGGTGGCCGTCGCCTTCACGATGAGCATCATGCCGTTCCAGCCGTGGATCTCGCTGGTCGAGACCAGGATGTGGCCGGGCAGCCCCGCGGGAACGTGGTCGGCCGGCGCGGCGCTCGGCGCCGAGGGCGACCCAGGCGGCGTGGGCGAGCTCGCGTCCTGCGCGCGCACGGCGGACGTGGAGAGCACCGCGAGCGCCGCAAGCCCGGCCAAGACTCGACGCGACATGGCTCGCGAAAACATAACAGGCAGGTGGCGGATCGAGACGATTCGCGAGGGACCACTTACGCTGTCCGGGCACATGGCACAGCTGGAAAAACGCGCCACACCGGTCTCGCTGCCGCGCGTCGTCGCGGTCGCGGGAGCGATCGCCGCGCTCGGCCTGCCGCTCGACGCGCGGGCCGACGCCGGCTCGGGCGGCGGGCCTGATTTCGCGGCCGCGGCCCGGGTCCTCGATCTCGACCGCTCGGTCGAGTTCGCGCGGCGCGGCCGGCGCATGCTCGACGCGGTGATTGCCGACGATCAGCGGCTCGAGGACGCCGCCCTGCCGCTCGTCAAGGGCGACGACGGACGACTCTTCCTCCGCGGCGATGGACAGGGCGACGAGCCGCGGCTCGTGTGGCTCGACGAGCTCGACGCCCCGCCCTCCAGCACCCTGGCCGATTTCGTGCTGCGCGCCGAGGCCGCGAGCGACCACGACGTGCGCAGCGCGCGGCTCTCGTTCCACTCGCTGGTCGGCCTCACTCCCGCCGAAACCGTGGCCCTGGCCGGCGGCGTGATCGCGGCGCTCGACGGCTCCGACGAAGCCATCCTCGCCGCCTACCGCCGCGATCTGCCGCAGATCGCCGCGTGGTCGGCGCGGATCGTCGACTTGAAGCGCGCCAAGATCGTGGCGCCGGGCGCCGAGCCCGACTACACCACGCTCGCCATGGAGGCGCCGCTCGACGAGGAGGCACTCGCCAGGTACTACCCGAGTCTCCAGAAGCTGCTCGGCTGGGCGCGCGAGATCACCTGGCGAATCACCGACTCGAACGGCCGGGTGCTCGCCGCCCTCCGCTTCGACGGCGACGAGCGCACGTTTCGCGTTCTCGAGTGGAAGCGCGGCGATTCGCTCTTGTGGGGCGACGGCACCAAACCGCTGCGCGACTCGAGCGGCGCCCTGATCCCGGTGGGCTTCGACCTCGCGCACGACGCCGAGTTCCACGTGGAGCTCGCGGCGCGGGCGGTGCTCTTCAAGCTGGGCGCCGTGCGGCTCGGCTCGTTCACTTTGCCGTCGAGCGACCTCGACCTGCGCTACCTGAGCGACGGCGGGGACGACAAGGCCAACTGGCAGCTTCGCATCCGCTCGATCGGCGACGCTCCCACGGTGGTCGAATGGATGCTACCGCTCGCCAAGCTGCGCGAGTCGCTGGTCCGCACCTTCCAGATGAGCCTGGTCTCCGTGCCCAGCGGCTCGGCGACGTCGATCTACGACATGGGTCTGGTGCTCGGTGCCGAGCTGCCGCAGTCCGCGTCGCTCGACTTCGCGCAGGCGCTCAACCGCTGGGCGAGCGACTCCCTGGCTTTCGCGGACGTGCTGCGCGCCGCCCGCGACTTCGCCGCCGCCGCCGAGCAGGACCTCTCGGCGCTCCGGACGCCCGCAGTCGCTCGAGCCGGCCCAGCCGCTCCCTGAGCACCGGCTCGCCGAGCTCGTCAGCCGGTGCGTTCCAGCAGGATCACCGTGACGTTGTCGCGGCCGCCCTCGCGATTGGCGGCGGCCACCAGCTGATCGGTGGCGAGCTCGGGGGGCGCCGAGCGCACGATCCGCTGGATCTCGGCGTCGGTGACCATGTCCCAGAGGCCGTCGGTGCAGAAGAGAACCCGGTCGCCGACCGACACGTCGTGCTTCACCAGATCCACCTCGATCTTCCCGGGATCGCGGCCGCCCAGATAGCGGGTCAGGATGTGGCGCTGGTGGTGGTTCCGCACCGCGTCCTCGCTCGCCAGGGCGCCGGCGCGGTAGAGCTCGGCGGCCCAGCTGTGGTCAAGGGTGAGGCTGGTGAGGGTGTCGCTGGTCGAGAGATAGCAGCGGCAGTCGCCTACGTGGGCGATGTCGAGCGACGTCCCGCTCAAGATCCCGACCATCGCCGTGCAGCCCATCCCGAGGGTCTCGGGGTGCGCGCCCTGATGGCTGGCGAGGCGCTTCTGGGCGTCCTGGATGGCGCTGTCGAGCACCTCGCGGGCACCACCGTCGCCCTCGAAGTGGTGGTGGATGTGCTCACGGATCGAGTGCGCGGCCAGCTCGCTCGCGACTTCCCCGCTCGCCGAGCCGCCCATCCCGTCGCACAGAATGAACACCCCGTAAGGGTGCTCGCCGCCGGGGGCTTCGACGATGCGGAAGTCTTCGTTGTGCGAACGGACCTTACCGAAGTCCGTCTTGGAGGCGACGCGATACGCGGGCATACGAGATGGGCGAGCGCGCCCGTTTGCCAGGGTAGCACGGGTTTCTGGTTTGGTAGCGGGCACTTCGAGGGCGTGTAAGGGTCCGTTACGGCCGCTGCGCCGAGCGCGGGGCGGGGCCGGGTGGACGGATGCGACGACGCGGGCCGGGCGGTCAGGCGGCGAGCCGGGGCGAGGCGCGGGTCAGGATCGTGAGGCAGTCGGAGACGGTCTCGGCGTGGATCAGGGCCTGCCAGAGGGCGCCCGCGTCGGGCACTCCCGAGAGGTAGCCGCGAAAGTGGCGGCGAGTGGCGAAGACGCCGCGCTTCTCGCCGCGTTCCTCGACGTTCCACGCGAGGTGGGTCTTGGCGAGGGTCAGGCGCTCCTCGACCGAGGGCGGGGGCAGCGGCTCGCCATGATCGAGAAGGGCGCGTGCCTCGCGGAAGATCCAGGGGTGATCGATCGCTCCGCGGCCCACCATCGCGGCGGCGCAGCCGGTCTGCCCTATGGCCTGGACGACGTCGGCCGCGCTGCGCACGTCGCCGTTCACCACCACCGGGATCGAGACGACCTCGCGAGCGCGACGCGCCCATCCCCAGTCGGCGGGGCCTTCGTGACGGGCTTGCGCCGTGCGGCAGTGGATGGTGAGCGCCGCGATGCCCGCGTCCTCCAACCGGCGCGCCAGATCGACGATCGGCATGTGCGACTCGGGCCCGTAACCGATCCGCGTCTTCACGGTCACGGGGAGCGAGGTACCCGCGACGATGCGCCGGGCCATCGCCACCATGGCTTCGGGATCGCGCAGCCACCCTGCTCCGCCGCCGCGCGCCATGATGCGCGGAACCCAGCAACCGCAGTTGATGTCGAGAAACGCCGGCTCGGCGGACTCGGCGATCGCCGCCGCCTCGACCAGCTCGGCCGGATCGCCACCGTAGATCTGGATCGCGGTGGGAGTGTCGTCCGGCGCGAGTGTCATCTTGCGTCGCGAGGTCCGGCAACCGCGCAGCAAGCTCCCCACGTTCACGAACTCGGTGACGCAGAGATCCGCGCCCACCGTGCGACACAGGCGCCGGAAAACCGCGTCCGACACGCCGTCCATCGGCGCCAGGATCGCCGGCCGCGCCGCGAACACCTGCGCCAGCTCGTCTCGCGTGAAAGGCACGGGCGGGAGCGTAGCGCAGGCAGCTGAAAAACCTGCTTCGCGAAGGTCGGCAGGTCGACATCTCCACCGATCGCTGCCCGGAGGGCTGCGGTCCCTCGCAGCCGCAGCGCCCGATCGAGATCCAACGCTGCGGACGCGACGGAGCGCGTCCCTCCAACCGCCGCCGCTCGACGTCCCCACGCGGTCGCCTCGCCCGTGATCGCGTTGCGCGGCCGTCGCGATCCGACCATACGCTCTGGACTCTCGGGCGGACGGCTATGCTCAGCGTCTCGGCTCGAACGCGGGGGCTCTCATGACTCAGTTCATCTCGCTGCCCTATTCGCCGTGGTCCGAGAAGGCGCGCTGGGCGCTCGACCATCACCGCATCGAGCGGCGCGACATCGGCTACGTGCCGATGCTCGGCGAGCCGTATCTTCGCTACAAGCTCGGGCGCTTCACCGGGCGCGTCACCGTGCCGGTGCTGCTCGACGAGATGGGCGTGTGGGCCGATTCGTTCGACATCGCGAAGCGCGCGGACACGATCGGCTCGTCGCCCAAGCTCTTTCCCGAAGGCGCCGAGGCCGAGATCCGGCGCTGGAACGCACTCAGCGAAGAGGTGCTCGCGGCGAGCCGGGTGCTGTCGCTGCGCCGTTGCGCCGAGAGCCCCGCGGCGATCCAGGAGATGCTGCCGCCCTTCTTCCCCAGGGCGCTCAGGCCTCATCTCATTCCGGTGGGGCAGAACGCGGTGCGCTTCATGACGCGCAAGTATTCGCTGAACGCGACCACCGACGCCGCCGCCGAGGCCACGATCCGAGCCGGGCTCGAGCGCCTCGCGTCGGCGCTCGAGGGGGCCGGCGGCTACCTGCTCGAAGGCCGGCTCAGCTACGCCGACATCGTCATGGCGGTCGCGATGCAGCTGGTCGCGCCGGTCGACGACCGCTACATCCGCCTCGGCCCCGAGACGCGCAAGCGCTGCACCGTCGATCCGCTGGTCGCGAAGTTCGCCGGCCTGGTGAAGTGGCGCGACGAGCTCTACCAGAAGCACCGCTGAGCGGATTTCGTCACGTGGCCGGTCACGGCGGAGCGGACGACCAGCGCACCGTCGAGCCGTTCTCGAAGCCGTCGCCGAAGAGGCCGTTTTCGCCCTCGACGGCACCGATGTCGTAAGCGGGGCCTTGCGGTCGCGGGCCGTCGTCGATGTCGGTGGTGAGATCGGCGATGGTGGCGCCCGCGTCGACCGCCGCGACGCCGGCGGCCAGGTGGTAGTTGGCGTTCGCGGAGTCGACGAACAATGCGGCGAGGTTCGAGATCGCGAACGAGTGCGCGTCCTGGCTCGTCGCGGTGCGCCACTGCGCCAGCGTCAGCAGCGTGTTGCCGCCATTCAGCGTGAACTGGCTCTCGACCGCGTTGTGGTCGCTGGCGAAGCCCGTGAGACAAGTCGAGCAGAGGTCGATGGCGCCGCGCGACGGGTAGTCGCTCCACAGGATGTTGTTCGCGACCGTGGTCCCCTGCGAGCCGTTCTGGATGTTGAGCGCCCAGCGCCCGTCCGACGCCACCAGCACGGTGTTGTTCTCGACCCGATTGCCGCTCGACGGCCCGCCGCCGTCGGTCCGGTAGAGCGAGATCCCCGACGAATGGCTCGCGTAGATCAGGTTGTTGCGGATCTTCGAGGTCTGCACACCGTCGCAGTTGATCCCCGAGCCGCCGCCGGCGCCGTTCTCGAAGATCGTGTTCCCCTCGACCACCGCGTCCGAGATGATGCCGTCGGTCACGACCGCCGGGCTGCAATCCACCGACAGGTCGCCGTTCATGTGGATGCCGTTGTCGTGGTTGCCGAAGATCACGTTGCCGCGGATCACCGGCCGGTCGCCGCTGTTCCCGACGTAGATGCCGTGCTGGAGGACGCTGCCCGAGGCCGAGTTTCCCTCGATCAGGAGATCGTCGCAGCAACCGGTCAGAATTCCCCAGGTGCCGTTGTCGGCGAGCACGTTGCCGCGCAGCGTGACGCCGGCGCAGAGCACCGTGCGGATGCCCACGGTGGCGCGGTTGGCGATGTGGAAGCGCTCGATGGTGATCCAGCTGCCGCCTTCGATGTTGATGCCCGCGCCGCGATTGGGCACGTCGGTCACGATGCTCACCAGCTCGCCCGGATAAGCGGCGAACGTGATGGGAGCGGACGGCGTCCCCGAGCTGGTGACCTCGAACGCGGAGTAACTACCCGCGCGCACCAGCACCGTGTCGCCTGGACCGACGGTGTCGGCCGCATGCTGCAACGTGGCCCACGGCGCACCCGACGTTCCCGGGTGCGCGTCGGAACCGTTCGCCGCCGGCGTCGCGACGTAGTAAGTCGTGGCCGCCGGCGCGACGCGAGCGGCCAGGATCAACGCCAGAGCCGCGAGCGTTCGGAGCCGCATCAGCCACGCTCGATCCGGAACGTCGGATATCCGGGCGCCTTGGCGAGCAGCACCGGGTCCGACGATGCCGCCGTCAGTCCGGGGAAGAACGGCTTCACCTGCCACAACCAGCGCGCGAGGTAGGCGCGGATGAGGCGCGGGCGTTCGGCGTCGGGGATCTCGGTGGCGCGAAACGGCTCGACGGCCGAGCCGAGGCGCAGCTCGCCGCCGCCGGCGGCGCGCAGATTCCGGACCCACTCGGTATCGCCGCGCGGCGCGATCAGGTAGCGCTGGCCCTCGAATTCGAGGACGTTGACCGGCGTGGTCCGCCACTGGCCGCTCTTCCGGCCGCGCACCGCGAGGATCCGCGAGCCGAAGAAGGCGATCCCGAGACGCGACAGGAAAAGCGGCAGCGTGTTGAAGGCGCGCGTGATCCAGTCGGGGCGCGCGTAACGGGAATCGGCCATCTGCGGGCTCCTCGACTCAGAGGGTAACGGGTGGCGGGACGCTCACTTTCGACCATGCCAGGCCGGGACGGTCGGCAGGCTTCCCGGTTGCAGAAAGGGCGACGGCATCGGCTTGGCCGAGCCCGCCGCCGGCCGTAGATCGAATTCGCGCGGGATCGCGCCTACGTCGAGGGCCGATTCGAAGAGCCGGGCCAGGCCCACCGGGTTTTGCGCGGCGCGTGCAGCGACCCCGTCGACATCCGGTGCCGGCGCTTCCGCGGCGCTCTCCGCGATCGCTTTCGCGCTCTTGCCGGGCGCCGACGCCGCACCCTCCGGCGAGCCGCGCCACCACGCGACATCGCTCTCCGGCCCCTCGCCTCCCGGCATGTCGAACTGGTAGTCGTGCTCGGGCCGCAAGTGGTCGCCGATCCAGCACACGTCGGCCAGGTTCTGATCGACCGTGGGCACCGGCAGCGCCGGCAGATCGGTGCGCATCGGCGACGTGAAATCGAACGCCTCGAGCACGTTGTCGGCCTTGGCGTTCCGCTTGGTGAGCGCCGGCAAACCGAATCGCCACTGCACCAGCTTGAGCCACGAGGTGTGGTCCTTGACCGCGCTCGACACCGCTCCGCGCCTCGCCCACGGGCTCACCACCAGCGCCGGCACGCGGAAGCCCACGGGCTTCCCGAGATCGGGGAAATCGTCGGCGAGATTGGGCGGCGAGACGTGATCGAAGAAGCCGCCCCACTCGTCGTAGGTGATCAGCAACGCGGTCTTGGGCCAGAGCGGCGAGAACACGAGCGAGCACACCACGTCCGCCATGAGCCGCTGCGCCACCTGCGTCGAGCGCGGCGGGTGATCGTCGGTGCCGATCAAGTAGCCAGGCTCGAGCACCGTGACCGGCGAGAGCGTGCCCGCGGCCGCGTCGTCGTAGAAACGCGAAAACGCCTTGAAACGCGGCGTCCAGCGGGTCAGCACCTCGGGATAGAGCGCCGGGAACGGCACGTCGGTGAAATAGATCGACCAGTCGAGCCCCGCCTCGGCGAGCTGATGGAACACCGTGCGCTCGTGGTAGCCGATCTTCCCGGGCGGGAAATCGTCGTCACGCGATCCCGACGTGCTGCCCGCGTGCGAGTAACGGCGGTTGGGCCACGTACCGGCGAGCAGCGAGCAGTGCCAGCGGTCGAGCACCGTGTACTGGCTCGCGAGCGCGTAGATCCACGGCACCTCGCGGGGGCTCATGTAACCCATCGACTGGGTGCCATTCGAGCGCACGAAGCCGTCGTTCTTGCCGTGGTTCCAGCAGGTGATGCCGTCGCTGTAGCCGTGCGGCAGATCGCCGACGGTGCACGCCATGTCCTTGAATCGGTGCGCGTAAACCGGCACGCCGTCGTCGTCCTGGCAGCTCGTGAAGCGCGCGAGCCCGTTCACGCCGTCGAGGCGCCCGAGCATGTGATCGAACGAGCGGTTCTCCATCATCAGGAGCACCAGATGCTCGACCGGGCAGGACGCGGGGGCGATCGGCGTCGTGGCGGCGCGCGCCGAGCGCAACGGAATCGTGGAAGCGACGCACGCGCCCGCGGCGCCCGCCATGAAGCGCCGGCGCGAGATCGACGGCGCGCGGCGCGACCGGCTCATCGCTTCGAGATTCTTGCCCGCTCCGGCGCTCGTCAAGTGCGGAGCAGCCAGATGGGCGGGCCGCCGCCGGGGCTCGGCGAGATCCCCTCGATCACGCGGAAGCCGAAGCGGCCGTAGAAGACCAGGTTCTTGGCGTTGGTGGTTTCGAGGTACGCGTAGACGCCGTCGCGAGCGGCGCGCTCCAGCGCTCGCTCGACGAGCGCCGCGCCCACGCCGCGGCCTTGGCGCTCCGGGTCGGCGCCGAGAACCTGGACGTAGAGGTGCGGATCGCGCGGGTGCTTGGCGCCGATGAGATTGAGCACGCGCGGACCGTTCAGGAGGAAGGCGAGCGGCGGCGGTGGTGGAAGGGTGGAGAGGAAGAGCCACACGAGGCTGCTGATCCGCGTGAACGCGGGAGCCGAGTGCAGCGCCGGCGGAATGATTCCGATCGCCCCGGCAAGCCCGTCGAGGTCCGCGACGAGCACTTCGCCGTGAGCCAAGCACTCGTCGAGCGCGGTCACCATCACCAGCTCGAGCCAAGCCGGCCGCGTGCGCCCGTTCGACAGCAGAAAGCGGAACATCGGGTCGTCCTCGAACGAGCGCGCGAGCATGCGCGCGGCGGCGTCGCGGGAGGCGCGCGGGAGTGATTGGACCTGCATGGCCGCGGAGCGTGTCACGAACCGGCCCGCGCGTCGTGGGTGTCGAGCGAGCGCGCGAGCAGGGCGGCGAGGGACAACCGCCCTCCCGGGTAGCTACGGGGCGAGCGGATCGTGACCCAGCGCTTCGACGTGCGCCGCGTACCAGCGCGGGTGCCAGCGGCGCATCTCCGCGAGGGTGAGCGTGCCGGTGAAGACGTCGGAGCGGGGCGGGAAGAGCACGCGGTAGCCGTGCCACACGATCGAGATCGCGACCACCAGCCACGCCTCGTGCGAGTGCACGGTTTCGGCGATCGCCACGATGGTGCGCGGCTCGACCGGAAGGTGAATCGCGGCGAGAAACGCCGCGATCTTGGCCGGCACCAGGGTCGGCAGCGCCATCACCAGACCGGTCAGCCCCATCGCGGGCACGCCCCACACGATCGCCATGTAGTGGAGCTTCGAACGGTAGTGCCAGCGGCGCGCTCGGTAGTCGCGCGGCTCGAGGCCGGCGAAGTAGCGCGCGGTGTGAAGCGCATCGCGGGCGTCGTCGAGGTTGGGAAGCAGCGGCACTCCCGTCCAGAGCGCCGCCGCGCGCGCCACCAGCCCCCCGGTGGTGCGCGCGGCCGCCCGGCACGCACGCACGATCGCCGGTAACGCGATGGTGGCGACGTGGTGCAGGAACATCGCCACCAGCACGATGGCCGCACCTCGATGGACCCAACCGAGCACGCGGGCGCCACCCAGAAGGCGGCCGATCCGCGCCACCGACGCAGACTGGAGCGAGAAGCCCGAGACGACCAGCGCCACCACGCAGGCCGCGAGAACCTGATGGTGAACCCGCAGCGTGCGCGAGTAGGTCGTGACCGGGCCGCCACGGCGGAACTCGTCGAGACGCTCGGGTGCGATGGGCTCGCTCACGACGACGCTTTCTTGCGCTTTCGTCCGGCGACGACTCGCCGCAAGGCATCGAGCACCAGGTCGGCGCCGGCCCACGCGAGCGTTCCGCCGCCGATGACCGAGAACGCGAGCTCGGCGTACCCGCGCGGCGTTTTGCCCTGGGACATGGCGCTTGCGCTCACCGTCTCTCCGCTGGACACCGCGATCACGTGATCGAAGAGCTTGGCGAAATCTGCGCTGGCGTCGGAATGGCAGGCGCCTTTGCGTGAGCAGGTTTTCGCCGCGTTTTGGGGGTTGAGCGTCGAGCGGGGATCGCGCGCGGTCAGTACCCGATGGGCACCGTGGCAGCTCGCGCAGGTCGCGGCGTGCTCCTCGCCGAGGCGGACCTTCTTGGCGTGGATGCTGTCGCGATAGGTCGAGCCCGGATCGGACCGGTACTGGGCGTCCGCCGGCCTGACGCCGAGATAGCTGTGACGGACCTCCCATGCTCCCTCGTGGCACGAGGCGGCGCAGGTGTCCGCGATCCGCGCCGTGGCGACCGGCGAGCGCGGGTCGTGCTCGGGCAGCACGTCGTGATCGCCATGACAGGTGGCGCAGCCGGGGACGGCCGCGTTCGCGGGAAAATCGCGCCCGTGCACGTCGGTCTGCCAGGCGCGTGCCTGGCGCGGGTGGCACGAACCGCACGCGACGCTCGCCGCGGTGATCGTGGTGACCGCGCGCGACACGCCGCGCAGATCGAAACCGACCGCGGCGCGCGGGCGACCACTCGAGTCGACCGGCCGGCCGCGCTCGTCGGGACCGCGCGCGACCCGTTCGGCGCGCGCGAGCGAGCGGTGCGGCGTCTCGGTCACGTCCACATGGCAATCGGTGCACGCGAGCTTGCCGTGCACCGAAGCTCCGATGACGTCGAGGCCGCGCTCGTGATCGTGACACGCGAGGCACGGCCGGTTGGCGGTTCGCGCGCGAGCCTCGTCGAATCGCTCGCGATCGGGCCGGCCCTCGTCCTGGATCCGCGGACCGTCGTCGTCATGGGCCTCGGGAGTCGCGCCCAGCGTCTCCGTCGCCTTCGGGTCGAGCGCCGACCGGAACAGGTTTCGCCCGCCCGCGGTCGAGGCGACCGCGATCAGCTCCCGCGAGTCGGCGGTGAGCGCGGGCTCGAGGGGCGCCGCGCGGCAGCCGCCGGCCGGCGTCGAGCGCCAAGTGCCCACCTCGATCTGCCAGAGCGACGGACCGTTGCCGGAATCCCGCGCGACCAGCGCGCGGCTGCCGCTCGAGTCGATCGAGAGCGGTCGCCCCCACCGGGCGCGGTCCCGTTGCAACACCGCGGGCGCGTCCGCGGGCTCGCCGTCGGTTTCGAGCGGCACGCGCATCAGAAGCGAGTACTCGCCCTCGCGGCGCACGAACCAGAGCGCCTTTCCACCTTCCACGAAGCTCGGCCCGAGGCGATCCCCCTCGCCTTGCTCGACCACGGTGGCGATGCCTCCCGCGGAGGGAACGAGCACCAGCTGTGTCGAGAGCGCCCGATCTTTCGCGCGCGGCTCGCGGCGCACGACCAGCGCGATCCAGCGGCCGTCGGGCGAGATCGCCGGATCGGCGAGGCGTTCGCCGAGGCCCGCGTGCAGCAACGGCACGTCGCCGGACGGCGTGTCGGCGAGCCGGATCAGGGAGTCGCTCTCCTCGTTGTCGACGCCGGCCGCGTCAGCGCGAATCACCACCGGCGACGCCGAGCTCGATCCGATCGCGATCTGCAGGATCGTGCCGTGCGCACCGTTCCACGCGAGCGGCTCCCGCCCCGGCGAGATCCGCTCCAGATGGGCGCCCTCGGCGTCGTGCGCGACCGCCAGGATCTCACCGTCGGCCGCCACCACCGGCGACGTCCACACCACCGGACCCGAGGTGATCGCCGCGCAATCGGCCGCGGCGACGGCACGCGCCCGCGAGGTCAGCACGATCGCGACCGCCAGCGCGGCGATCGCAAGCCCGGTCGGGCGCGCGGACTGGCGGGAGCCGGTCCCTCCCGGCGTCATCGTCCGCGACCCCGATCGGATCAGCCGCTACCTCGCGTGGCACCTGGCGGGAGCGGCGCCCAGTCGCCGTGGTTCTTCTTCGCCGGGCCTTCCTTGCCGTCTTTTCCCTGGATCGTGGGGTGCTGCCACTTGTACCAGCGGCTCATGAAATCGGCGTGGTAGGTGGGGCTCTCGGGGTTGTGGCAGCGGGTGCAGAGCTTCTCGACCTCTTCCTTCTTCTTGATCGGCGAGAAGCCCACCTTGGTCGCTTCGTCGTAGTTTTCGGCGTGGATTTCCTTCTTCTTGAACTTCGAGCCGGGGCCGTGGCAGCCCTCGCAGGTCACGCCTTCCTCGCGCGCGTAAAACTTTCCTTGCTGCGAGGTGTCGGCGTCCCCGGCCGTGGCGTGGCACTTGACGCACTTCACGTCCGTGGTGACGTCGGCGATGCCCATCTTGGCGCCGATGTCCTTCGATTGCTGGCTCGAAAGCTCCTTCATGCCGTTCGCGTGCGGGGATTTCTCCCACAGCTCGTAAACGTTGTCGTAGTAATCGCGCTTGGTCATCGAGTGGCATTTCTTGCAGACGTAGACGCCCTCGTACTGGAGGGCATCGCCTTCGGCCGCGGCCACCCGGACCGTCATGGTCAGCAGGATTCCGGACAAAAAGACCGCGCCAGCGGCGCGCGGCGAGCAAAGCGCGCCGGCTCGGGGGTGGGGCCCCGAAGAAATCGCACTTTTTTCGGGGCGGGGGGCTTGAAAAGCTCCCCGAAGAAACATCGTCGTTCGGGTCACGAAGGGCTCCTTTCGCTCCAGGTCGTCGGTCAGGCGGCTTGCATCACTTCGAATGGCACGATGCGCACAGCGATCCGAACTCGTGGCAGGTGAGGCAGGCGCGGACGTCGGTGCGCGCGAAGCGCTGGTGGCCGTCGCCGGGGAACATGAAATGCGGGAACGAGTGGCTGCGCGGCGGGATCGCGTGGCACGCCTGGCAGAACTCTTCCTCGTGGCAGACCGCGCACTGGCGACGGTCCTGGCGGGCGAAGCGGCCGTGGAGCGTCTGGTCCCAGCGCGCGACGTGGCTGCGCGGCCGCATCGTCTGGTGGCAGCTCACGCAGAACTCGCTGGCGGCCTCGCCCTTCTCGGCGAGCGCCAGCTTCCGCGAACCCTCGTGGCACCAGTGGCAGTTGGCGATGCTGCGCT
>CAZYWA010000006.1:0-43159 GCA_964650975.1 uncultured bacterium | reverse complement strand
GCACCAGCGGGCGGAAGCCGTGCGGATCGCGCACCGCGATCAGCGAGTGATCGGTCATCACCACCAGGCTGTAGGCGCCGCGCACCCGGCCCAGCGCCTCGATGATGCGATCGGCGGGCGAGACCTGGCGCGACTGGATCGCGAGGTACAGGATGACCTCGGTGTCGCTGGTGCCACGAAAGAGCGCGCCGCGGTCCTCGAGCTCCTTGCGCAGCTCGTCGGCGTTCACCAGGTTGCCGTTGTGGGCCAGCGCCATGTGGCCGCCGGCATAGCTGCCGAAGAAGGGCTGGATGTTGTCGGGAGTGGACGAGCCGGTGGTCGAGTAGCGGACGTGGCCGATCGCGCCGAATCCCTTGAGCGTGTCGAGGACGCTGCCGCTGAACACGTCCTGCACCAGGCCCATCGCGAGCTTCGCGTAGAGCTTCTCGCCGTCGGTGGTGACGATGCCGGCCGACTCCTGGCCGCGGTGCTGCAACGCGTGCAGCCCCAGGTACGAGAGATGGGAGGCGTCGGGGTGCGGGAAGATCCCGAAAACACCGCACTCTTCGCGCCAGTGGCGCTCGACCGGCACACTCGTCTCCTGTTGGAGCACGTCTTGCGTCGGATCCTGCGGTCCGTCGGTCATTCTGGTTACCGCTGTGCGAAGAGCTGTACGAAGAGAGGCGTCGATCGGGTGCGAAGCGAGCGAGCAGCGGCAGTATACCCCTCCGCCGGGCAGGGGTCGATCAAGCGCCGACGATGGCCCGCAAACCGCCCTCGTGGACGTCCCGGAGTGTCGCGAGCGACAGCCGGAAAAGGCCTTTCCATTCGAGGTGATCGCCCTCGACCTTGCCGAGCTTGCGGCAAGGAAGGCCGGCCTTCTCGGCCGCCTTCTCGAGCTTCCGCGCGTTCGCCGCGGTGGCGCTCACCACCACTCGCCCCGGCGCCTCGCCGAAGAGCAGCGAGTCGATGCGGTCGATGGGATCGAGCTTGATGGTGGCGCCGGCTCCCGAGCCGAGCAGGCAGCACTCGGCCAGCGCCACCGCGAGGCCGCCCTCCGAGACATCGTGGGCGCTCTTGATGGTGCCATTCCGATAGCCGTCGCGAAGCAACTCGCCGAGCGTCCGCTCGCGCGCCAGATCGACGCGCGGGATCCGGCCGCCCAGCAGACCGTGGAGCACGTGCAGCCATTCGCTGCCCGCGAGCGAGCCCATCGCGTCGCCGAGCAGCAGGATCACGTCGCCCTCGTCGCGGAAGCCGGCCTGTCCGACGTGCGCGACGTTGTCGATGAGCCCCACCATGCCGACCGTGGGAGTGGGCAGGATCCCCTTCCCTTCGGTCTCGTTGTAGAGGCTCACGTTGCCGCTCACCACCGGAACTCCGAGCGCACGGCAGGCGCGGCCGAGGCCCGCGACCGCGCGCTCGAACTGCCACATCACGTCCGGCTTCTCCGGATTGCCGAAGTTGAGACAGTCGGTGATCGCGAGCGGCACCGCGCCCACGCACGCGACGTTGCGCGCGGCCTCGGCCACCGCTTGCGCCGCACCTTCCTCGGGATCGAGCGCCACCAGGCGCGGGTTCACGTCGGAAGTGAGCGCCAGCGCCTTGTGCGTTCCCTTGATGCGCACCACCGCGGCATCGCCGCCAGGGCCGCGCACCGTGTTGGTCTGCACGGTGTGGTCGTACTGGCTCCACACCCAACGCCGCGAGCAGAGATTCGGCGAGCCGATCAAGCGAACCAGCGTTTCGGCGGGCGTTCCGCCCGAGTCGAGGCTCGCGAGATCGAGGTCGTGAAGCTCGTGCAGACCTTCGGGCTCGGCGCGCGGGCGATCGTAGAGCGGGGCGCCGCTGGTGAGCGGGTTCACCGGCAAGTCGACCACCACGCGGCCCTGGTGCTTCACCACCACGCGGTCGCCGTCGGTGACCTCGCCGACCACCGAGCACTGGAGGTCCCACTTCTGGAAAATCCGGATCAGATCCTGCTCGTGGCCCTTCTGCGCCACGAGTAGCATCCGCTCCTGACTCTCCGAGAGCATCATCTCGTAGGGGACCATGCCGTCTTCGCGAAGCGGCACCTTGTCGAGGTCGAGCAGGATGCCGGTGTTGCCGCGGTCGGCCATCTCGACCGTCGAGCAGGTGAGGCCGGCGGCGCCCATGTCCTGGATGCCGACGATGTGATCGCTCTTCATCGCCTCGAGGCACGCCTCGAGCAGCAGCTTCTCGGTGAACGGATCGCCGACCTGCACGGTGGGCCGCTTCTCCTCGGTCTCCTGGTCGAACTCACCCGACGCCATGGTCGCGCCGTGGATGCCGTCGCGACCGGTGCGGGAGCCCACGTACATCACGGGATTGCCGACGCCGTGCGCCTGACCGAGGAAGATCTTCTCCTCCGGCACCAGGCCGACGGTCATCGCGTTCACGAGGTTGTTGCCGTTGTACGAGGGATGGAAGCGCAGCTCGCCGCCCACGGTGGGAACACCCATGCAGTTGCCGTAGCTGCCGACGCCGGACACCACGCCGCCGAGCAAGTAGCGGGTCTTCGGATGATCGGGCGCGCCGAAGGAGAGCGAGTTCAAGTTCGCGATCGGACGAGCGCCCATGGTGAACACGTCGCGCAGAATGCCGCCCACGCCGGTGGCGGCGCCCTGGTGCGGCTCGATGAACGACGGATGGTTGTGGCTCTCCATCTTGAACACCACCGCGAGCCCGTCGCCGATCGAGACGATGCCGGCGTTCTCGCCCGGCCCCTTGAGCACCCGCGGTCCCGTGGTGGGAAAGGTCTTCAAGTGCACGCGGCTCGACTTGTAGCTGCAGTGCTCGCTCCACATCACCGCGAACATGCCGAGCTCGGTGTAGCCAGGCTTGCGGCCGATGAGGTCGCAGATGCGCGCGTACTCGGCCGGGGTGAGGCCCATCCCACGTGCGACCTTTTCGTCGACCTCGGGCTCGCGGGGCGCGGCGGTAGCGGGTGCGGTCATGACGAGAACCCCTGGATGAGCAGCGCGCCGTCCTGGTTTCCGAGCAGATCCTCGGCGCAGCGCTCGGGATGGGGCATGAGGCCCAGCACGTTGCCCTTTTCGTTCCGCACGCCCGCGATCGAGCGCAGCGAGCCGTTGGGATTCCCCGACTCGCTGATCGCACCGGCGGCGCTCACGTAGCGAAACGCGATCTGGCCTTCGCCCTCGAGGCGGTCGAGGGTCTCGGCGTCGGCGTAATAGCAGCCGTCGTTGTGGGCGATCGGCATGCGCAGCACGCGGCCTTTGTCGATCTTCTTGGTGAACGGAGTGGCGCTCGGCTCGAGCTCCGAGCGCACGTGCACGTCACAGCACAGGAACTTGAGGTTCTTGTTGCGCATCAGGACGCCCGGCAAGAGCCCCGACTCGGTGAGGATCTGAAATCCGTTGCACACGCCGAGCACCATCCCACCGCGGTTCGCGAACGCGACGACTTCCTCCATGATCGGCGAGAACCGCGCCATGGCACCGGAGCGCAGGTAATCGCCGTACGAGAAGCCGCCAGGGACGATGATCGCGTCGACGTTCTTGAGCTCGTGATCCTTGTGCCACAGGAAGACCGGGTGCGCGCCCGCGGCGTGCGCGGCCGCGTAGTAGCAGTCGTGGTCGCAGTTCGACCCGGGGAAAACGACGATCCCGACCTTCACGCTCCCTCTCCCTCGAGGCGCACGCTGAAGTCCTCGATCACCGGGTTCGCGAGCAGTTTGCGGCACATCTCGGTGACCCGGTCGCGAGCGTCGGCACCGTCGCGGCCCAGCTCGAGCTCGATGTGCTTGCCGACGCGCACCCCGCGCACGTCGTCGAAGCCCAGCGACTTGAGCCCCCCCGCCACCGCTTGCCCTTGCGGGTCGAGCACTCCGCGCTTGAGCGTGATCGTCACGATCGCCTTCATCGTCCCGTCCCCCTCGAAGATCGTGTCTTGCCCTTCTTGCGCTGGCCGGTCGCGAGCGCGCGCTCGATCAAGAACCGCACGTTCACCAGCTGCTTGGTGAGATCGAACGCCTGGTCGAGCTTGGCGCGATCGAGCCGCTTGGCCACCTCGGGCTCCGCTTCGAGCAGCGCGCGGAACGATCCGCCTTCGCTCGCCGCGGTCATCGCACAGCGCTGCACGATCTTGTACCCGTCCTCGCGGCGCATCCCCGCCTCGACCAGCTTGAGCAGCACCTCGCCCGAGCACACCAGGCCGCCGCCGTGGTCGAGGTTGGCGCGCATCCGTTCGGGCCGCACTTCGAGGCCGCGCAGCAATCCAGTCATCCGCACCAGCATGAAGTGAGTGACGGTCGTGGCGTCGGGGCCGATCACGCGCTCGACCGAGGAATGGCTGATGTCGCGCTCGTGCCAGAGCGCGATGTCCTCGAGCGCCGCTCCCGCGGCCGCGCGCACCACTCGCGCGAGACCGGTGAGGTTCTCGGCCAGGATGGGGTTCCGCTTGTGCGGCATCGCCGACGAGCCCTTCTGGTGCTTGCCGAACGGCTCGGCCGCCTCGCTCACCTCGGTGCGCTGCAGATGGCGGACCTCGATGGCGATCTTCTCCATCGAGCCGGCGAGCACCGCGAGCGCGCAGAAAAGCTCCGCGTGTCGATCGCGCTGCACCACCTGATTCGCGGCCGGCTCGGCTTCGAGGCCGAGCCGCGCGAGCACGGTCTGCTCGACCGCCGGCGGATGGTGAGCGAGCGTTCCGACCGCGCCCGAGAGCTTGCCCACGCGCACGGTCTCCCGCGCGCGCTCGATGCGCTCGCGGTTCCGCGCCATCTCCGCGTACCAGAGCGCGCACTTGAGGCCGAAGGTGATGGGCTCCGCGTGGATGCCGTGGGTGCGGCCGACCATCACCGTGCTCGCGTGCTTGGTCGCGAGGCCGCGCAGCACCTCGATCAGCCCTTCGAGGGCCGCGAGGATGTGATCGACCGACTCGACCAGCTGCAGCGCGAACGCGGTATCGACCACGTCCGACGAGGTGAGCCCGTGATGGATGAAGCGGCCTTCGGGCCCCACGGTCTCGGCGACCTGGGTCACGAAGGCGATCACGTCGTGGGCGACTTCGGCTTCGATGGCCGCGATGCGGTCGGCGTCGACGCGCGCCTTCTTGCGAATCGCGGCGACGGCCTTGGCGGGGACCTGGCCACGCTCGGCGAGGACGTCCAGCATGGCCTGCTCGACCCGCAGCCAGCGCTCGTACTTCCCCTGCTCGGACCAGATCTGGCCCAGCTCGGGGCGGGTGTACCGCGCGATCATCTGTTGGAAAAACCGGCCGAAGAGCCCGGGAAGCCCAGGATCTACCTCCCGCTAACGCACCGCGGCAAGCGAGCGCCGTGGGCGCGCGGGTCAGCTCGTCTGCCGACCCGCACGTGGGCGGCGCGAGGGGCTGGGGGCCCGTCTCGGGGCACGCCTCACGCTCGATGGCTACTCGTTCGAGGGGACGCTCGGCTGCATTCGGCCGCGCGACTGGCCCAACGTCCACGTGGTGAAGCGGGATGCGCGGCCTCGAGCACCCCGCGACGGGCCCCCAGCCCCTCGCACCTTCCTCGGGTTGGCGCCAAACCGACGAGCCGGAGGTACGCGGTCCCTCGCGTCCACGGCGAGCGATCGTGGTGTGACGCTACGGCTGCGGGGGACCGAAGTCCTCCCGTTCGATCGGCTGGATCGCGACTAGCTCGGTGCCTTCGGCGCGCCACGCGGCGAGGCCGGGGAAGTCGCCGTGTTGTGCCTCGCGAAACTGCCCGGGCAAGACACTGCGGCGCAGCCGGAGGTCGCGCACGCCGGGCTCGCTGCATCCGGTGAGCGTCGCCATTCCCTTCTGGACTCGCGGCCGGCCGAGTAATCGCGTGGCGCCGGAAGGAAGCGGTTTCGACGCACGGCGGTCGAGCACCAGGAAGCTCACCGGCAGGCTTCGCAGATCGATGCCCATTTCCTTGCCGAAACGAGCCCATCCGGCCTCCGTGAACGCTACCGTGGGCGGTGGCACGAACTGGTGGCACCAGTCGCGCTCGTGGGTCGCGTCGAGCAGGCCGCAGCGCTCGTCGTGCGGGCACGGTGCGATCGGGTGCAACTCGCCGCGCAATTGCTCGCGCGCGTCGATCAGCGCGCGGCTCGCCGTGAACGTGCCGGGCTCGACCCAGATCACGGCGTCGGCACGGCGCGCGCGCTCCACCAGCGCGCCGCGTGTTTGCGGCGAGATCTCGCTCAGCACGTGGCTCACGAGCAGCGTCCCGCCGCGAGCGTTGCCCGCGCTGCTCCGCTCGATCTCGACTCCGATGCCGGGATGCTCGCTCGCGATTCGGGCCGCCGCGAAGTCGAGCGCCTGCGCCGATCGGTCCCAGAGCCGCACCCGCTCGAACGGCGCACCGCTCTCGAGAACCGCGCGCGCCGCGACCCCCGTCCCGCATCCCCAGTCGACCAGCTCGCCGGGCGGCGGCGTCCAGCCGAGCCGTCCCAGCTCGGAAAGCACGTAGCTCCACTTCCATCCGATGCGGGCGCCGAACGTGGCGTCGTAGTCGGCAAGCAACCGGGCATTGCTCCAGTAGTCGGGTCCGGGAGGCCCGCCTTCGAGAAAGCGCGCGCGCAGCGCGCGCAGCGACGCCCAATCGATCGCTTCCGAGGATGACGCCATGGACGAACCGCCCCCGTCACGCGCCGAGCGTCAGCAGCGGATCGAGCGCTTGGTGATCGATGCCGAGAAAACGCTCGAAGCCCACGATGCGCTCGCGCGCTTCGCGCGACGTGAACGGCTCACCGCGGCGAACGCCCGCGAGCATCAAGTTCTTGGGCGTGTGCTCCGAGCCCACGAACTCGATCATGCGCGTCTGGTAGCCGGCCCACTCGAGGAAGAGCGCCCGCAGCGCATCGGTCGCCCATTCGGCGAACCGCTCCTCCATGATGCCGTGGCGGAGTGCCGCTTCAAGCGGCTCGGGACGCCCGAGCTGCGGTCGCAGCTCGCGATGGCAGCACGGAGCTACCACGATGAGCCGCGCGCGCGCGTCGATGCCACGCCGGATCGCGTCGTCGGTGGCCGTATCGCACGCGTGCAGCGCGATCAGCACGTCGGCGCGCGGAAGCTCGACCGAATCCGCGACTCCGGCCACGAACTCGAGCCCTTCGGCACCGGCATCTCGCGCCACGCGCTCCGCTTCCTGGGTCAGCTCGGCGCGCGCCTCGACGCCGATGACTCGCACGCCGTGCCCGAGGACGCGATGGAAGAGATGCCACGCGGCGAACGTGAGGTTCCCTTTTCCGGAACCGACATCGACGACCGTGAGCCCCTCTCGCGGCAGCTCGCCACACTCCTTCACCAGATGCGAGAGGATCTCGACGTAGCGGCGGATCTGCGCGTGCTTCGCCGCCTTCGACGGCCGCACCGCTCCCCGTTCGTCGACGATCCCCAGCGCCGCGAGCCACGGATTCGCCGAGGCGTCGAGGAGGGTGGTCTTGGCGCGGTTGTGCGCCGGCGCGGGCACGACCTGGCTCGCCGGTGGATGGCCGGCCAGCCGCTCCGCTCCGTCGGCGGCGACGTGAAGTTGCCAGTCCTTGGCAGTGGTGGAGAGGAGCGCGCTCCGGAACTGGCTCGGCACGCGCGCTTCGACCCACGCGACCACTTCGCCCTGCGCCACGTTCTCGGTCACGTCCTTGGTCGGAAAGCGGATCGTGAACGAGACGTGCGCGCCGCGCTTGAGCTCGACGGGCTTTCCGGCGATGCGGGTCGCTCCCGCCGCCAGCGGGCCGGAGAGTGCGAGCTGGATGAACGTCCGGTCGGCGAGGCTCTGCGCGAGCTTGGCGGTGAATCGCTCGACGGCGCGCATCGCGCTGGCCCGTTGCGAGCGCTCAGCTTCCGGTGTGACCGAAGCCGCCCGCGCCGCGCGCGGTGTCGGTGAGATCGTCGACTTCGCTGACGAGGGCGCGCACCACCGGAGCGAGCACCGCTTGCGCGATGCGCATGCCCGGCGTGATCTCGACCGGCTCGCTGCCGCCGTTCGCGAGGATCACTTGCACCTCGCCGCGGAAATCCGCGTCCACGGTGCCCGGGCTGTTGGGCAGCGTGAGCCCGTGCTTGAGTGCCAGCCCGGAGCGCGGCCGCACCTGCAACTCGTAGCCGGGCGGTACTTCGAAGACGAAGCCGCTGGGAATCGCGCGGCGCTCACCGGGTGCGAGCACTACCGGCGAATCCAGATCCGCGGCGAGATCCATGCCCGCCGCGTCCGCGGTCATGTACTTGGGCAGCGGCACGCGTCCGGCGGCGCGCACCCGCCGGACGCGAAGCGCCACGCCGTGCGCGGCGTCAGCCGCCATCCCCGGATTCCGCCATCGCTTCCTTGCGGCTCAGCCGGATCTTTCCCTGCCGATCGATGTCGAGGACCTTGACCAGCATCTGGTCGCCTTCCTTGCACACGTCGGTGACGCTCTGCACGCGATTGGGCGCGAGCTGCGAGATGTGCACCAGTCCGTCGACCCCCGGCAGGATCTCGACGAACGCGCCGAAGTCCATGATCCGCCGCACCACACCGTGGTAGATCTTGCCGATCTCCGCGTCCTGGGTGTGCGCCTTGATCTTCGCGATCGCGGCCTCCGCCATGGCGGTGTCGGCGGCGAAGATCTTCACGGTGCCGTCGTTCTCGACCTCCAGCACCGCGCCAGTGTCGTCCTGGATCTTGCGGATGTTGCGGCCTCCTGGGCCGATGATGTCCTTGATGCGCTCCGGCGCGATCTGGATGCTGGTGATGCGTGGCGCGTAAGGCGAGATCTGCTTCCGCGGCTCGGCCAGCCCTTCGGTCATCTTCTTGAGGATGTGGAGCCGGCCTTCACGGGCCTGCTGCAGCGCCTTGCCCATGATGGCCTTGTCGACGCCGTCGCACTTGATGTCCATCTGCACCGCGGTGACGCCCTTGCCGGTGCCGGCGACCTTGAAGTCCATGTCGCCCAGGTGATCCTCGTCACCGAGGATGTCGGAGAGCACCAGGAACTCGCCCTCTTCCTTCACCAGGCCCATCGCGATGCCCGCGACCGGCGCGGTGACCGGCACGCCCGCGTCCATCATCGACAAGCAGCCGCCGCAGACCGTCGCCATCGACGACGAGCCGTTCGACTCGAGCACCTCGGACACGATCCGCACCGTGTACGGGAAAGCGTCCTCGCTGGGCAGCACCGAAACCAGCGCGCGCTCGGCGAGCGCGCCGTGACCGATCTCGCGGCGCGACGGTCCGCGGATGGGCCGGACCTCGCCCACGCTGAAGGGCGGGAACTTGTAGTGCAGCATGAAGCGCTTGAAGCTCTCGCCGGAAAGCGCCTCGACGCGCTGCTCGTCGCGCGACGAGCCGAGCGTCGCGATCGCGAGCGCTTGGGTCTCACCGCGAGTGAAGAGCGCCGAGCCGTGGGTGCGCGGCAAGAGCGCCACTTCGCAGCTGATGGGGCGGATGTCGGTGAGACCGCGGCCGTCGAGGCGGATCTTCGAGTCGCGCATGTGCTTCCGCACCATCACGTACTTGAGCTCCTCGAACTCGACCTTGATCTCCTTCTCGCGATCGGGGAACTGCGCCGCGAGCGCCTCGAGCACCGCCGCCTTCACGGCTCCGTAGCGCTCGTAGCGGTCCTGCTTGCCGGTCACGCGCACCGCTTCGAGCAGGCCCGGCGCGGCGACCGACTTCACCCGCGCGGCGAGCGCTTCGTCGCGCGCCGGCGGATTGAAGTTGCGCACCGGTTTCCCGGCGGCCGCGCGCAGCTGATCCTGCATGTCGAGCAGTTGCTTGAGCGCGTCCTGACCGAAGAACAGCGCCTCGAGCACCGTGGCCTCGTCGACTTCGCGGCCACCGCCCTCGACCATCGTGATGCCCTGGCGGCCGCCGGCGACCACCAAGCTGAGATCGCTGTCGCCGAGGGTCGAGATCTTGGGATTGAGCACCAGCTTCCCGCCGATCCGGCCCACCCGAACGCCCGCGACCGGACCCTGGAACGGGATGCCGGAGAGCGTGAGCGCCGCGGAGGTTCCGATGAGCGCGACGGTGTCGGGATCGTTGTCCTTGTCCGCCGAGAGCACGATGCAGTGCACCTGGAGCTCGAAGTTGTAGCCCTCGGGGAAGAGCGGGCGGATCGGGCGATCGATGAGACGCGCGGTCAGGATTTCCTTCTCGGTCGGTCGTCCCTCGCGCTTGAAGAAGCCGCCAGGGATCTTGCCGGCGGCGTAGGTCATTTCGCGGTAGTCGACGGTGAGCGGCAGGAAGTCGACGCCGGGCTTGGCGTCCTTCGCTCCCACCACCGCCACCAGCACCATCGTGTCGCCGTAACGGCACAGCACCGCGCCGTCGGACTGCTTCGCGAGCCGCCCGGTCTCGATCGAGAACGTGCGCCCGGCCAGCTCGACTTCGTATCGGTGAATCGTCATGAGTGTCTCCCCTCGTCTGGAGCAGGGCGGCACTCGGAGCGAGGAACCTCCTCGATCGCCACTCCGCCCGCGACGCGGGTCGAGCCGAGATCGAGCACGCTCCTCACTCCGAGAGAATCGCCCAATTGGAAAGTTTGCGGGTTCACGCCAGTGGGCGAACGCCCACCGACGGCCCATTGCCCCGGCGACCCGCCGAGGCCCGGGAGCCCGGACATCGTTACTTCCGGATGCCGAGCCGGCCGATGACTTCGCGGTAGCGCTCCGGCCGAGTGCGCTTCAGGTATTCCAGGTGCCGGCGCCGCTGTCCGACCAACTTGAGGAGACCGCGGCGCGAGCCGTGGTCCTTCTCGTGGGTCTTGAAGTGGTCGTTCAAGTAGGTGATGCGCTCACTCAGGAGCGCGATCTGAACCTCGGGCGACCCGGTGTCGGTCTCGTGGACCCGGTAGCTCGAGATCAGCTCTTCCTTCTTCGCCTTCAACAAGGCCATGGTCGTTCCTCGCCAACGCTGCGCCGTCCCGCCCCGGCAGGACAAGCATTTTTCGTTCCAATTTCGCTAGTTGGGGGAACGTAGCACAGCAGTTCCAGAGCTGTAAACCGCGCGCCAAGTCGAAGCATTGCATCCGTTTGGGTTCGGCGCGGGTGTCCGTTTGGCGGCGCGGCAGCGGGCGCCCGCCCCGGGGCACGGCCGGCCATCGCATCGACGCCGAGGGCAGGCCGGCCTGCATTCGGCCTCGCGCCCACTTCATCGCGACGACGACATCACCGCGACGCTCGGCCTCGAGCACCCCGGGGCGAGCGCCCGCTGCCACGCCGCCTCCAGATCGATCGCAAACGAATGCACTACCCCGAGCCGAGGCTCGGCCGGCTTTCACTGGGTCGTGAGCTGCACCAGCGCTTCCACGTCGGCGGCGGTGAGCTCGCCCTGGATGTGGCGGACGCAGGTGCCGTCGGCGGCGAGGACGAAGGTCTGCGGGATGAATCGCCACCCGAGGCCGACGCCGTCGAAGAGCTCGTCGGGCGTGCCGGTGAAGAGGATCGTGTCGTACGGGATCCCGTGATCGCCGGCGAAGGTAGCCACCTCGCGAGCGGCTTCCTCGGGCGGGCCGGGGTTCTCGAAGCGGTCCCACGAGATCCCCACCAGGTCGGCGCGGCCGTCGAGGCGCTTCGCCAGCTCGGCCAGGAGTGGCAGCTCGTCGACGCACGGCGGGCACCAGGTGGCCCAGTGGTTCACGATCAAGAGCCGGCCGCGCGGCGTGCTGGCGCGCTTCACGGCGTCGAGATCGCCGGGATGACACGCCGGATCGGTGCGGGGCGGCGGCGCCGGCCGCGGAGACGCAGGAGCCGCGGGCTGGTATGGCGGAGTAGGCGACGTGGCGTCGCCGGCCCCGGAGCCACCGCCGGTGCCGCGCAACCGGTCGCGCAACGAGCGAAGCAGGCTCACGTCGCGCGCCCCCAGATCAACAGATGCCGATCGCTCACCGGCTCGATCGTCAGCTGCCCCAGCCCGGCGCCGTCGAGCTGGCGACGGATCTCCTCGGGGCGATAGGCCGCGAGCAGCGAAGCCAGGAAGTCCCGCTTCAGAACTTCCGGAGCGTCGGCCGCGTGGCGAGCAACGAGCGCATCCGCCGCGGCGCGATCCTCGGGGCGCGAGAGGTCCATCACCTGGATCGCGGCTCCCGGTTGCGCCGCGGATCTCACGGCGTCCCACAGCACGCGGGGATCGGCCAC
This sequence comes from uncultured bacterium, assembly GCA_964650975.1. Lineage (GTDB taxonomy): Bacteria > JADJOY01 > JADJOY01 > JADJOY01 > JADJOY01 > CAZYWA01. The sequence goes on along the minus strand of CAZYWA010000006.1, from coordinate 31,072 downwards.
GTGGTGGAGCAGGCTGTTCGAGATCACCGCTTCGTAGCGATGCGCCGCGATGCCGCCGCTCGGCAGCCGCATCTGGCGGAACACGATGCGCGCCAGCACCGGGTCGCCGGCGAGCGCGTGGCGGCCGGCGTCGAGCATCGCCGCCGAGCCGTCCACTCCCAGAATCCGGGCTGCGGGAAAGGCGCGGGCGAAGCGCGCGGTGACATCGCCCGGACCGCAGCCCAGATCCACCACTTCGCCGCCCGCGAAATCGGGACAGCGCTCGCGAAAATGGCGCACAAATGCGTCGTGCGGCTCGGAGAAGTCGGCCTCCGCGTAGGCGCGCGCCTGCTCCGCCTCGTCCATCAGCTCGGGCTCGGGAACTCGTTCCATCGGCTTCATCGGCGCGCCATCGCCCAGTCGGTGTGCGGAACGGCGTTTCGGCCGAGCCAGCTCCAGAGCAGCTCCGCGTAGCCGCGCTCCGGCACGCCGTGCTCGCGGAACCACGGATCGAGCGCCGCGCGCAGCGCCGGCAATCGGTAAAACGGCACGCCCGGGAAATAGTGATGCTCGAGGTGATGGTTCGACCACAGATAGAGCCGATCCCAGAGCCACGGGCTGCGGCGCATCAGCGTTCCCCAGCGGGCCGGGCTCGACGGATCGACGTCGTAGTGCTGGCCCAGCCGATTGATCGTGAACGCCACCGGGAACACCACGAACACGGGGATGAGCTGGAGCTTGGCCGCCATCTCGAAGCCGAGCCCCCACCAGACGAGCGCCAGGATGCCGAGATGCAGGCCGATCGCGACTTTTCGCTCGCGAGCGATCGCCATGGTCAAGGCCGGATCGTACTCCGCGGCGGCGCGCCGCGCCGCTCGAAAGTAGATCGGGAAGAGCGCGGGCGTCAGATAGAGCGCCTTGTACCAGCGCTTCACGATCTTCGGCGTCAGCTCGCGCCGCTTGGGATCGCGGCTCGGCGTGCCCAACCACTCGTGATGATCGAGGTGCCAGCGCGTGAACTGCGACTGCGAGAGCCCGCTGGGCGCGGCATAGAGATGCCCGAGCAGCCGATTCCAGCGCGAGCCGGCCTCGGTGAACACAGCCCGGTGCACCACCTCGTGGAGCAGCACCGTGAACGTGAACACCACGAAGCCGATCGCCATCGACGCCGGGATCCACACCCACGCACGCTCGGGCCAGCGCAGGATCGCCGTGACCGCCAGCGCGCCGATCGCGAGTTGCTGCAACGCCACCGCCGCGTGGCGCCACGGGCTGCGGCGGTGCAGCTCCTTCAGCCGCTCGGCGCCGATCACACGCTTGAGCTCCACGCGCAGCTCCGCGGCGATCTGATCGTAGGTGGCGGGGCTCGCGTCGGCTCGCGCTGAGCGCGCCTCGTCCGGCGCGGCCGGCGGCGGCCGCACGAGCGAATCGGAAGGGCGATCGAGGGGAATGGAAACGGGCACTTCGAGCTCGAACGGCGGCGCAAGGGAAGGCTCTTCGAGGCTAGCGCTCGCCGCAGATCGGCGCAAACGGCTCTGCAGTCGGAGGGACGCGGTCCCTCGCGTCCGCAGCACTCGATCACGATGAAACGCTGGGGCCGCGAGGGACGCAGGTTCCAGACTGCTCGAGCTTCACGAAGCCGCGTCGCTCTCGTAGATTCGCAACCATGAAACAGCGCCGCATGGGAAGCACCGGGCTCTCGGTGAGCGAGATCTGTCTCGGCACGATGGTGTTCGGCTCGCAGGTCGACGAGCCCACTGCGTTCCGCATCCTCGACCGCGCCGCGGAGCTGGGCGTCGACTTCATCGACACCGCCGACTCGTATCCGATCGGCGTGGTGAACCCAGGCATCACCGAGGAAATCGTCGGGCGCTGGCTCGCCGGCAAGCGCCAGCGCTTCGTGCTCGCCACCAAGTGCCGCATGCCGGTCGGCCCGGGACCGCGCGATCAAGGCCTCTCTCGAAGGCACATCCTCGACGCCATCGACGCGAGCTTGCGGCGTCTCAAGACCGACTACATCGATCTCTACCAGTGCCACGCCTTCGACGCGGCGACGCCGATCGAGGAGACGATGCGCGCGCTCGACGACGTGGTGCGCTCGGGCAAAGCGCGCTACGTCGGTGCCTCGAACTTCCCCGCGTGGCGGCTCGCGATGGCGCTCGGCACCAGCGACCGGCTCGGCTTGCACCGCTTCTCGTGCCTCCAGCCTCGCTACAACCTGCTGTTCCGCGATCCCGAGATCGAGCTCTTGCCGCTCTGCCGCGATCAAGAGCTCGGCGTGATCGCGTACACACCGCTCGCGTCGGGAGTGCTTTCCGGCCGCTATCGCGCGACCGGCACGAGCGGCGCCGACTGGAAACCCGAGGAAGGCACGCGCTTCACGCTGGGCGACGCCGCGGAGCGCTACCAGCGGCGCTACTGGCACGCGGAGATGCTGGAAGCGGTCTCGCACCTGCGCGAGAGCCTCACTGCCCGCGGCCGCAACCTCGCGCAAGCGGCGATCCGCTGGGTGCTCGACCAACCAGGGCTCACGGCCGCGATCGTCGGCGCCAGCCGCCCCGAGCAACTCGACGACACACTCAGCGCCGGCGACGTCCCGCTCGACGACGCCACTCGCGCCGAGCTCGACGCGGTGTGGCCCGCGCTGCCCCGCGAGCCGATCGTCGAGGGGTATTTCTGAGCGTGCACCGAGGCACCTCGCCTCGAACGGTCCCTCGCCATGGGTGAGACGCGCGTCGATCTGCTTCATCTGCTCGAGGATCTCCGCGACGCTTATCCCGGCGCGCTCGAAGAGACGATCCTCACCGAGATCATCGCCAACTCGCTCGATTCCGGGGCGGCGCGGATCTCGTTCGTCACCGATCCGGCCGGGCCGACGCTCACGGTGCTCGACGACGGGTCGGGAATGGTGCGACGCGATCTGCGGCACTTCCACGATCTCGCGGCGAGCACCAAGTCGCGCGGCCAGGGAATCGGCTTCGCGGGCGTCGGCATCAAGCTCGGATTGCTCGCGTGCGAGGAGGTGGTGACCGAAACGCGGCGCGCCAGCCAGCACGTCGCGGCACAAGGCACCTTGGCGGTGGGTGCCGCCGCTGGGCCTCGTCGCGGCCGAGCGTGGCACCGCGGTGCGGCTCAAGCTCAAGAACCCGCTCTCGCCGCTCCTCGAAGCGGGCTACATCGAGAGCACCATCCAGCATCACTTCGAGCCGCTGCTCGACGGCGTTTTCCGCGACATGCTCGCGCGGCACTATCCATGCGGCGTGGTGTTCGAGGTGAACGGACGCACGGTGGCGAGCGCCCACGAGCAAGGCGAACGCTGGGCGCTGGCGATCCGCGTGGGCCGCAAACGCAAGGCCTCGGCGTCGGGTTTCCTGGCGCGCGCGTCGGAGCCACTCGCCGAGGATCGACGTGGCGTCGCGGTGAGCACGCTCGGCAAGGTCATCAAGCGCGGCTGGGACTGGCTCGGCCTCTCGCCGGCGACCCCCGATCTGGTCGGCGGGCTGATCGAGGTGCCGCCACTCGCCGATTGCCTGACGCTCAACAAGGCCGATTTCCTGCGCACGGGCCCACGCGGCGCCGCGTACCTTTCGTACCGCAAGGCGATCCAGGAAGCCGTCTCGGCGCAGCTCCTCGAATGGGGCGAGACGCGCGACGCCGACGAGGACTCGCGGCGCCGCAAGACCCGCCCTCTCGAGCGCGATCTGCAAACGGTGCTGGTCGATCTCGCCGACGACTTTCCGTTGCTGGCGACGCTCGTCGAGCGCTACCGGGGCGGGCAGAAGAAGCTGCCGATCGGGAAGCCAGACGACGCCGGGACGCCGCTGCCGGTCGCAACCCATCCTGGCGAGTTGCCGCTTCCCGACGCGCCGCAAGCCGCCGACGTCGCCGACGCCAAACCGTCGAACACGTCGAACGGCGGGATCGATGACGGCGGCCGCGACGATCGCGGCGACGAAGCACCGTCACCGCGACCGCCTCCCGAAAGCGGAGCCGGCCGGCCAAGGCGTGCTTCCCGCCCGCGCCGGACCGAAGCGCCCGATGCGCTACGGCCGGAGCATCCAGTTCGAGAGCCGCCCCGACTCGCACGAGCTGGGCCGCCTCGCCGAGTCGACCGTGTGGGTGAACGAGGCCCATCCCGCATATCAGCGCGCGGTGGCGTCGCGCTCCGAGGGCTACCACCTGGCGCTCACCGTCGCGATGGCGCTCGGGGCGCTCGCGGTCGAGGCAGCACAGGCACAGGCCTTCGTGAGCGCCTTTCTCGCGCGCTGGGGCGAGGCTCTCGACGCTCCCCGCGGCCGACAGCGGCGCGCCGCGAAGCGCGAATCGAATCGTTGAGAGATTCTCGCGCTAAAACTGGCCCGGGAGTGCCAGCGCCCTCCCGGGACCTCCCTCGAGATCTCTTCCCGCCGCCCCACGCTTCGGCCATGTTGCCGCGCTTTCTCGATCCCGCGTCGCGGCTCCCGCGACGCCGCGGGTGACCGAAATGCCCGAGAACGAGCAGCACGACGCACCCTCCGGCTCCACCGACGTCCCGCCCGACGGCGAGCCACCGTCTAGGCACGGCGCGGCGATCTCGCTGCGCCGGATCCTGATCGGCGCGCCGCGCGATCTTTCCGACACCTCGCTCTTCCATCGCCTGTCGCTGATCCCGTTCCTGGCCTGGGTCGGGCTCGGCGCGGACGGGCTCTCCTCGTCGGCCTACGGTCCGGAGGAGGCGTTCCGCACCCTCGGCGAGCACATCTATCTCGCGCTCGGACTGGCCGCGCTGATGGCCACGACGGTGTTCCTGATCTCGGCCGCCTACAGCCGGATCATCGAGCACTTTCCGACCGGCGGCGGCGGCTACGTCGTGGCCACCAAGCTCTTGGGCGAGCGCGTGGGCGTCGTTTCCGGCGGCGCGCTGCTGGTCGACTACGTCCTGACGATCACGGTGTCGATCGCGGCCGCCGGCGACGCGCTCTTCAGCTTCCTGCCCGAAGCGTGGCTGGCGTGGAAGATGCCGATGGAGATCGTGACCATCATCGGCCTCACCACGCTCAACATCCGCGGCGTCAAGGAATCGGTGCTGGTCCTGGCGCCGATCTTCGTGGCGTTCGTGATCACCCACGTGCTGCTCATCGTGGTCGGGATCGCGCTCCATCTTCCGGAAGCGCCCGCGAAGGCCGCGGAGCTCGGTCAGGGCTTCCAGCACGGCTGGACCACGCTGGGCCTGGGCGGAATGATGCTGCTCTTCGCCCACGCGTACTCGCTGGGCGGCGGCACCTACACCGGGATCGAGGCGGTCTCGAACGGCTTGCAGATCATGCGCGAGCCGCGCGTTCCCACGGCGAAGCGCACCATGCTCTACATGGCGACGTCGCTCGCCTTCACCGCCACCGGCCTCTTGCTTTGCTACCTCCTCTGGAACGTGCACCACGAGGAGGGGAAGACGATGAACGCGGTGCTCATCGAGGGCGTGACGGCCGGAATGCCGTTCGCCCGCACCGCCGTCGTGTTCACGCTCATCACCGAGGGCGCGCTGCTGGTGGTCGCGGCGCAAGCGGGCTTCCTCGACGGGCCGCGGGTGCTCGCCAACATGGCGGTCGACTCGTGGGTGCCGCGCCGCTTCGCCGCGGTTTCGGAGCGCCTCACCACGCAAGACGGCATCGTGCTCATGGGTACCTCGGCGCTCGCGGCGCTGCTCTACACCCACGGCAACGTCGGCAAGATCGTGGTCATGTACAGCATCAACGTGTTCCTGACCTTTTCGCTTTCGATGTTCGGCATGCTCAAGATGTGGTGGCAGCACCCGCCGCAGCGGGTGGGGCGGAAGCGCAATCTATTGCTCTTCAGCGCGGCCTTTCTGCTGTGCGCGGTGATCCTAGTGATCACGGTGATCGAGAAGTTTCGCGAGGGCGGCTGGATCACCCTCGCGGTCACCGGCGCGCTGGTGCTCTTTTGCTACCAGATCCGCAGCCACTACCGCGCGCTCAACAAGGTGGTCGAGGATCTGTTCGCATCGCTGCGCGATCTGCCGCCCTCCACCCGTGAAGCGCCGCCCGAGCCCAATCCCGACAAGCCCACCGCGGCGGTGCTGGTCGCCAGCTACGGCGGGCTCGGCATCCACACGGTGCTCAACCTGTTCCGCGCGTTTCCCGGGCACTACAAGAACCTGGTGTTCGTGTCGGTCGGTGTCGTGGACTCGGGTGCGTTCAAGGGCGAGGGCACCGTGGACGGGCTCAAGGAACGGACCGTCCAGACGCTCGAGCGGTATGTCGAGTTCGCGCACAACCTGGGGATGCCCGCGGTCTACCGCTACGCGGTCGGTATCGATCCGGTCGAAGAGGCCGAGAAGCTCTGCATGTCGATTCTCCGCGAGTTCCCCAAGACCGTGTTCTTCGCCGGCAAGGTGATCTTCCAGAAAGAGCGCTGGTATCAGCGGATCCTGCACAACGAGACGGCGCTCTCGCTCCAGAAGCGGCTGCAGTGGGACGGTCACACGATGGTGATCATCCCGGCGCGCATTTCCTGAGGAAACCGTGGCGCGGAGACTTCTTCGGGAGCCTGTTCCGGCAGCCCCCCGAGCCGGCTCGCCGCGGGCCGCGAGCGCCGTCGCGACGTTGCTGCTCCTCTCCTGCACGGGCTCGTTCGCGGCGCCGCGAACGCCCGCTCCGCAGCTGGCCGTTCCGCCCGCGGATCACGATCCCGTGGTGGGTCCCGCCGAGCTCTGGTCGGGCCACGCGCACTTCGACGCCGATCCCGCGTTTTCGTTCCCGCACGTGTTTCGCGCGGAAAACGAGGAAACGTTGTCGGAGAACAGCTCGTTCTTCGCGAACGGGAAGTTCTACCTGTATTACCGGGAGATCGACGGCAAGAACGTCGCGAGGATCGCGCTCGCCACGTCCACCGACGGCGATCGCTTCAAGCGCGTGCAGCACGTTCTCGACGGCCCGCCGGAGACCGTCGACGCCTACTCGCCGGGCGTCGTCTACCGGAACGGCACCGTCTACATGGTTTACGAGGCGCGCAAATCGGGGTCGATGCCCGATGTGTATCTCGCCACGTCGACCGATTTCGTGACCTTCCAGCGCAAGGGATTGCTGGTCCCCCACGACCCGTCGGTCTTCTGGGAATCGGTCAACACCGGGACACCCAGCCTCAACTTCTACTTCGACCGCTGGTTCGTCTGGTACCACGGCTGGCGAGGGCCAAACGCCATCGCCGAGCTCTTTCGCGGCTTCGCGGTCACCAGTGAGCCGGGAGCACCGCTCTCGAGGCCGACCCTATCGCGATTCGCGAGCCCGGCGCTCTACCCGGGCGAGCCCGGATCCTGGGACGGCGTGGGCATCGGCCACGCCGACGTGCTGAGCGACGGCGCGCATCTCTACATGGTCTACGAGGGCGCCTCCGGCGCCGCCACTTGCGACGAGAAGCACCACGGCCGCTACGGCTGGGGCGTCGCGCGCAGCGCCGACTTCACCTCGTGGACCAAGTTCGCCGGGAACCCGATCGCCCACTCGCCCACCGGCTGCGGCGTCGCGATGCCGAGCTGGTTCTTCGATCCCAATCGCAGAAAGCTCGGCGTCATCTACACCGGGCGTCATGGTGGACTGCACAGAGCGTGGCTCGTCGCGGGGCCGCCGAGCGCGAGCAACCGCGTCGAGCTCGATTGAGCGCTGGCGCGCGAGGGACCGCGCGCCCTCCAAACGGCAACGGCATCTCGCGGTTCCAGCTGAAGCGCCACCGGTCCCCGGTGGCGAGCGCTCGATCGCGCGAGGGTTATGGCACCATCAGCCCGAGTTGGATTGAGCTCGTTCGGAGGGACGCGGTCCCTCGCGTCCGCAGCGATCGATCGCGCTGTGACGCCGCGGCTGCGAGGGACCGCAGCCCTCCGGCCCGTGGCGTCGATCGCGATCGTTACGGCGCCATCACCCGCACGAATACCCGCCGCCCGGTGCCGGATCCGGCCCCATCACGAAGTGGAACGTGGCGCCGTTCGCGATGTCGGCGTGGTGGAAGATCGGCTGACAGAGCGGCGTGCCGTTCAGGGTCACGCTCTGCACGTAGAGATTCGCCGCCGACTGGTTGTCGGCGATCACGATCAGCTCCTGGCCGCTCGGTAGCGTGAGCTCGGCGCGATCCACGATCGGGGCGCCGATCCAGTACTTGTCGGTGCCGCCCACCGGATAGAAGCCCATCGCCGAGACCACGTACCACGCGGAAAGCGTGCCGCCGTCGTCGTTGCCGTCGAGGCCGTCGGTGGTGTCGCCGTAGCGGGTGGTGAGCGCCCAGCGCACCCACTTTTGCGTGAGGTCGGCGCGGCCAGCCTCGTCGAAGAGATAAGGCGCGTGGATGTCGTGCTGGTTGCCGGCCCAGTAATCGGCGCCGGGGTAGAGCGCGGCGCGACTGGGGCTCGCGTTGGCCATGAACGAGTCGAGCTCGCTCACGAAGTAATCGGTGCCGAAGAGGCCGATCATCCCTTGCGGATCCTGCGGCGCGCTCCAGCGCCATTCCTTGGGGCTGCCCTCGGTGTAGCCATGCACGTAGTAGTTGCCGAACAGCGCGTCCACGTAGGTGTTCATGTCCGGCAAGAGCGGCGTGAAGTAGCTGCCGTCGGCGTTGCGCTGGTCGAAATACTTGGTTTCCGGGTTCCAGATGTTGCGGTAGTGCTGGGCGTGATCGGCGAAGAGCGCCGCATCGTCCTCGTGGCCCAGCGCGTGCGCCAGCCCGCTCACGGCGGCGTCGGCCCACGCGTACTCGAGCGTCCGGCTCACGGCCTGATCGATCTCGTCGTTGGCGCAGTAACCATGCGCCAAGCACTGGGTGTTGCCGTCGCGTCCGTCCGCTCCCGGCGGCGGGTCGCCGAGCGCCGTGAGCCGCATGTAGGAATACGCCTCGTCGGCCTCGAAGTCGGTGAGCCCTTTCAGATAGGCCTCGGCGACCAGCATGTCGGTGGGGCTCCCGAACATCGATCCGGTGTAATCGTCGCCCGACGGCCAGCGCGGCAGCGAGCCGCCGATTCGCGCCATCCGCACCAGGCTCTTCAGCGAATCGCGCTGGATGTCGGGCGCGATCAGGTTGAGCAGCGCGGTCTCGACGCGGAACGTGTCCCAGATCGACATGTCGGTGCGGTACGTGAAGTCGTCCGCCTGGCCGATCTGCTCGTGAAAGCCCAGGTACTGGCCGTTCACGTCGGTGAAGTTCGTGGGCATGGCGAGCGAGTGGTAGAGCGCGCTGTAAAAGACCGTAAGCACCGAGTCGTCCGCGCTCTCCACCGCGATCTTGCCGAGCGCCGCTTCCCACAGATCGCGCGCGGCCGCGTGGATCTGATCGAAATTCTGCCCGGACGTCTCCGCTTCCAGGTTGGCGCGCGCGTTGTCGAGCGACACGAAGCTCAAGCCCAGCTTCACCTCGACCACGGCGCCGGTGGTCGTGGAGGAGGGCGGAGCGAACGCCACGTCGGCGCCCACGTCGTCACCATCGGTGGTGGCGCGGCCGTTGCTGAGATCGTTGCCGGTCCAGGTGGCGTAGCTCGAGAACGGCTCCGAGAACTGGGCCACGAAATACGTGAGCAGGCCGTGCGAGAAGCCGTCGAAGAGCCGCGACTGGCCGACCACCTCCTGATCGCCCGGGTGAATCTCGACGTGGCCTTCCGTGGTGCGGCCGTCGTCGAGATTGCTCGCCAGGTCGATCCACAGATGACCCTCGGCGCCCGGCGAGAACGTGTAGCGGTGCACGCCCACGTGCGTGGTCGCGGTGAGCTCGACCAGCGTCGAGATGTCCGGAAGCCACGTGCCGTAGTAGCCAGGCGCCGCCTTCTCGTCGGCGTGCGACATGGTGAGTGGATTCTGGTTGCGGCCGATCGGGGTTGCGTCGCCCACCGACGGCCGCACGCGGAACTGCCCGCCCGCCGCCGATCCGGTGCCGGAAAGGCGCGTGTGGCTGAATCCGAACGTGGACGAGTTGCCCGTCCAGTAACCGGCCGTGGCCATGCCGCCGATGACGAGCCCGCCCGGCAGGCACGTGTCGGGGCTCAGGCGCACCAGTCCGAACGGAGTGGTGGCGCCCGGAAACAACATCCCTTCCACCCACGGTGCGCCGCCCGTGCCGATGAACACGTCGACGTGCTTCCCGAGCGGACCGGGGTTGGGATCGGGGGTGTGAACGCAGCCGGCGAGCAGCGCGACGGCGAGCGCGACTCGGAAGGTGACGGATCTCATCGATGTGGGCTCCCGAGGGGGCGAAAACAGACCCAGGGAGTTTACCAAGCGGGGGCGGGTCCGCGCACGGGCCGCGACCTGGGGGACCCCGCCAACGATCGCGATCCGCGGAGGGCTGCGGTCCCTCGCAGCCGAAGCGCTTCATCTCGATCGATCGCTGCGGACGCGAGGGACCGCGTCCCTCCGGACTCACCACGTGCCGCAGTCAGCCATAGGCCCTTACCGCAAGGTGCTAAACCGCACCACACACACGCGAGGTCGACGATGGCCAAGATCGAGTCTTTTCAGGGCACTTCCGCGCTGGTCACCGGCGCCTCGCAGGGCATGGGCCGGCTGATCGCGCTCGAGCTGGCGCGGCGCGGCGCGCGCGTGGCGCTGGTGGCGCGCCAGGCCGATAAGCTGGAGGCGGTCGCGGCGGAGGTCCGGGGGCTCGGTCGCGAGGCCATGGTGCTCGCATGCGACGTAGCCGATCGCGATGCCGCCTTCGCGACGGCCGAGCGCGCTCGCGCCACCTGGGGCGCCATCGACATCCTCGTCAACAACGCCGGCTACGGCCGCCACGCGCGCTTCCTCGACTGGGACTTGGACGACATCGAGCGGATGATGCGCACCAACTTCCTGGGCAGCGTCTACTTCACCAAGGCGCTGGCGCCGTCGATGGTCGAGCGCCGCCGCGGATGGATCGTGTTCATCGCGTCGGTGGCCGGTCACATCGGCGTGCCCGACGAGAGTGCCTACGCGGCGTCGAAGTTCGCGATGGTCGGGCTCGCGGAGGCACTGTCGATGGAGCTCGACGAGTTCGGCGTGCACGTGCTGACGGTGTGCCCGGGAGCGGTCGACACCGAGTTCTTCGACGCGGAGATGCTCGCCCGCATGCCCGCCGTCGCGAAGCGCTCGATGATCCGACCCGAGCGCGTGGTGGACGCGACCTTCGCGGCGCTCGCTCGCGGATCCCACGAGATCACCGTGCCACGCGGCATCCAGACCGGTTACGTGGTGCGCGCGATCGCACCCGATTTCATGCGCAAGCAGGTGAAGCGCACCACCCTCGGACGCGCATGACGGCGAGCCGTGCATCCGTTCGTTCGCTCGCCACCGAGGGACCGGTGGCGCTCCAACCGGAATCGCCGGGATGCTGTTTGGAGCGCGCGCGGTCCCTCGCGCGCGAGGCCGAACCGATGCACCACTCGACGACGCCGCGACGGGCTCTGCTCGTCGCGAGCCTCTTGATACTCGCCTCCGCGGTGGCGGCAAGCGGCGGCGAGCCGGAGCCCACGTCGCAGCACCTGGGCTGGCTGCGCCGGCACCTGGGTTTTCCGAGCTGCACGATCGAGAGCACGTCGATGGTGGTGAGCGTGTCGCCGCGCACCGGGGAATACCAGGTCACCTCCGGTCACCCGCACGAGACCTTCGCTCCCACTTCGCGACACCGCCCTCCGCTCCGCGACGTCGCGGTCGCGCCCGACCGGATCGATCTCTGGTTCGCCACACCGGACGCGCTGCACTGCACGCTGGCGCTCATCGAAGGCGGCACCACCCTCGAGCGGCGCTGCGACGTGCCCCACGCCACTCAGCCCAGCGTGCTCGCGGCCTCGTTCCTGCTGCCGGCCACGGCTCCGAATGCGCTGCTGCTTCCGGTCGGCGACGGACGCCGCCTCGACGCGGCCGCCACCGGACGCTGGACGTTCGGAGTGAATCGCGGACCCGGCGGCCTGGTGATGCCGATGATCGCGGCCCGCCAGAACGGGACCGCGTGGGTGCTGAGCTTCGGCGACCTCGACGCCGAAGTGGTCGTCCATCGCGCGCCACGCCACGATTTCACCGCGCTCTACCGGACGCGGGGTGCCACGTACCTGAGCGTCTGTCCCGCCACCACCGACGATGCCGCGGCACGCTGCGCCGCCCTCGCGCGCGCGCGCCGCGCGCCCTCGCCCTCGTGGACCGAGCGCCTCTCGGACCGGCCCAACCTGGCGCGCCTGCCCGGCGCCCTCCTCACCAAGGTCTTCCTCGAGCACGGCTTCGCGGCCGATGCGGTGAACAATCACGACGGCCACGAGGTCCACGCGGTGACCCGCACCTTCGGCGAAGTGGTCGAGCTGGTCCGCCACCTCCACGACGATCTCGGCATCGACCGCAACCTGCTCGAGCTCGCCGGCTGGGGCCGCGGCGGGTACGACTTCGCGCACCCCGACGTGTGGCCGCCCGACGACGCCATCGACGGCGCCGCCGGCCTCGCGCGCGCGGTCCGCGCCGGCGAGCAAGCCGGCTGGCTGGTGGCGCTGCACGACAACTACGACATGGCGGTGAAGCGCTCGCGCACCTTCGATCCCGCCGACGCGATCGGCGAGGCGAACCTCTGGGCGGGCGGGCCACACTGGCAAATTCATCCAGAGCGCCAGTGGAAATACGCGGAGCGAAACCTGGACGCGGTCGATCGCGCGGTGCAGCCCAACGCCTATTTCCTCGACGCCACCACCGCGCTGCCGCTGCCCGAGGCGCCCTCGCACGCGGTACCGGTCACGCGCGCGAGCGCCGTCGCCGCTTACCGCGATCTCGCGCAGCAGGTGGCCGCGCGCACCGGCCCGGTGGGCTCCGAGGATGGTCAGGAGTGGGCGCTCGGCGCCTTCGACTGGTTCGAGGGGATGCTGAGCGACGGCCGCTTCGAGGCGCCGGGAGAGCCGTTTCCGCTCTTCGAGATCGCGCATCACGGCGACGTGGCGCTCTTCTGGCACCAGTCCGAGACCCTGGGGCTTCCCGGAGCGCGCGGCGACTGGGCGAAGTCGCGCGGGTCCGGCGACGACGTGCTGACCCTGCTCTCGTTCGCGCGCACTCCACTCTTCACGCCGCCACCTGGCCCCGGCTGGTGGTGGAACGAGCCGCTCGGCGCCAACGTCCGGACCGCCGAGGCGGCCATCGAGAACCCTTTCCTGCGCGGCGACGGCGGCTGGGGCGAGGGGCGCCACCCGCTCGACATACTAATCAAAAACACCTACGAGATCCTCTCGCCGCTCGACACCCTCGCGTTCTCGCTGCGGATGCTCTCCTACCAGAAGGACGAGCACGGCGTGGTTCGAACCCTGTTCGGCGACGGCGTCCACCCGACCGCCGACGTCGAGGTGCTCGTGAACCGCGGCGCTCAGCCGCTCTCGGTGCCCGAGGGTGAGCTCGCGGCGCACGCCGGCTTCGTGGCGCGCGCGCCCACGTTCGTGGCGTTTCTCGCGACCCGCTGGAACGGTGTCGACTACGGCCCCGCGGGCGCTCTCTTCACGATGCGCAGCCTCGACGGCGCCCCACTCGCCGAGGCGCACAAAATCCGCGTGTGGCACGGCTTCGGCCCGGCGCAGATCCGGATTCGCGCCGGCGACGACTCCCCGCCGATCGGCGTGCCCGGAGGCGAACGAGTCGTCGTCCAGTGATCGTCCGGTGAGCGTGATTTGCGGGCGCGGCTCTCGGCTTTTCGGCTAGAGTCGCGGGCATGCCGCCTCGCACCGCGCGCGCCTCGAATCCCGGCTTCGGCGCCGCGCGCCGCGAGCGCGAGCGGCGCGAGCGCGAGGAGTCGATCCTGGCCGCCGCGGAGCGAGTGATCTCCCGGCACGGCTTCCACGACGCCGGCATGATCGACATCGCGCGCGAGGCCGAGTTCGCGATCGGCACTCTTTACGGGTTCTTCGAGAGCAAGGAAGCGCTCTTCGAGCGGCTCATCGTGGATCGCTCGGAGGAGCTGGCGCGAGCCATGCGGCCCGCCCTCGACGGCCCCGGCTCGGCGCGCGAACGCCTCGAGCGCGCGCTCGCCGCCAAGGTCGAGCACATGCGCGCGCACCTCGACTTCGTGCTGATCTACGCATCGACCTCGATGATGGCGACCTGCGGCTGGGGAACGCCTGGCGCCGCGATCCGGTTGCGCGAGGAGAACCTGCGAGGAGTCGCCGAGGTGATCCGCGGCGCCAAGCAGAAGGGCGAGATCCCGCCGGACGTCGACCCCGCCGACGTGGCGCTCGGGTTCTGGACCCTCTCGACCAACTTCCTGCTCGCCGCTGCCCGCGACCCCCACGGCCTCGATCTCGCCCGCGTCGAGCGCGCCATGCGCTCGGTCTTCTTCGATCCGCTGTTCGGGCGCGGCCGTGTCCCGGCGGCCGCGCGATCGCGCCGATGAAGCCCAACGAGCTGACGCTGCGCGGCCTGGTGCTGGGCGCGCTCATCACCACGGTCTTCACCGCGGCCAACGTCTATCTCGGCCTCAAGGTGGGGCTCACGTTCGCGTCATCGATTCCGGCGGCGGTGATCTCGATGGCCGTGCTGAGTGCGTTCCGCGACTCGTCGATCCTCGAGAACAACATCGTGCAGACCGTCGCGTCCGCGGCCGGCACGCTCTCGGCGATCATCTTCGTGCTACCGGGGCTGGTGATCGTCGGCTGGTGGACTGGGTTTCCGTTCTGGCCGTCGTTTCTCATCTGTCTCTCGGGCGGCGTGCTGGGCGTCTTGTTCACGATCCCGCTGCGGCGCGCGCTGGTCACCAACTCCGATCTGCCTTACCCCGAAGGCGTCGCGGCCGCCGAGGTGCTGAAGGTGGGATCGGGCACCCGCGGCGACGCGCAGGACGAGACCGGAGAGGCGCGCGAAGGGCTGGTCGCGGTGGCGCTCGGCACGGTGGCGTCGGCGGGGCTCGCGATCGTGACCGCCACGCGCGTCGCCGCGGCGGAAGTCACCGGCTTCTTCCGCCTCGGGAGCGGCTCCGGAGCGGTGGCGTCGAGTGGCTACGACATCGCCTGGTCGCTGGCGCTGCTCGGTGCGGGACATCTGGTGGGATTGTCGGTCGGCATGGCGATGCTCGCCGGCCTGGTGATCGCGTGGGCCGTCGCGGTACCCGCCCTCACTTTGATGCATCCCGCCGCGGAGGGCGTGGCGCTCGCGACGCACACGATGACGATCTGGCGGACCCAGGTGCGCTTCATCGGCGCCGGCGCGATCGCCATCGCCGCCATCTACACGCTCGCCACGCTCGCGAAGCCGGTCCTGGGCGGGCTCGCGAGCACGCTCGCGGCGTCTCGCGCGGCGAATGCGAAGAGCGACGATCGCGACCGCGATCTCTCGCCGCCGTGGATTCTGGCGCTCACCGCCGCTTGCTTGCTGGTCGCCGGAGGGCTGGCGTTCACGTTCGCGCGCTCGACGGTGCTGGCGCCGCACGCGGTGACGCTGACGCTCATCGCGGTGCCGTTCGTGTTGCTGGGCGGTTTCCTGATCGCCGGGATCTGCGGGTACATGGCCGGGCTCATCGGCGCCTCGAACAGCCCGATCTCCGGTGTCGGCATTCTCTCGATCGTGCTCTGCGCCTCGGCGCTGGTGGTCGCGGTGCGGCCGACGGCCGAGACGCGGACGGCGCTCGTCGCGTTCGCGCTGTTCGTGACCGCGATCGTGTTCGCTTGCGCCACGATCTCGAACGACAACCTGCAGGATCTGAAGACCGGCCAGCTGGTCGGCGCCTCGCCGATGCGCCAGCAGGTGGCGCTCATCGTGGGCGTCGCCGCCGGCGCGGTGGTGATTCCGCCGGTCCTCAACTTGCTCGCCAAGGCGTACGGCTTCGCGGGTGCCGCGAACGTGGGCGTGGTGGCGCCGAATCCGCTGCCGGCGCCTCAGGCGACGCTCATCTCCGCCCTCGCGCAAGGCGTCATCGGCGGCAACCTCGAGTGGCGGATGATCGGGATCGGCGCGGCAGTGGGGATCGGCCTGATCGTGCTCGACGCCACGCTCGGCGCGATGGGAAAGCTGCGCATCCCGCCGCTCGCCGTGGGCATCGGCATCTACCTGCCCATGTCGGCGACCTTCGCGGTGGTCATGGGCGCGGTGATCTCGCACTGGTACGGTGGACGCGCTCGCGCCTCCGCCAACCCCGAGCGCGCCGAGCGGCTCGGCACGCTCGTGGCGTCGGGCCTGATCGTGGGCGAGAGCCTGTGGGGCGTGCTCAACGCGGCGCTGATCGTCGGATTCTCGAACGACGCGCCGCTCGGGCTCGTGCCGGAGGAGTTCGCGCCCGCGCCTTGGCTGGGAGCGCTCGGCTTCGCCGGCGCGGTCGTGTGGCTCTACGGTTGGATGCTGCGCCGCTCGGCGGCGACAGCGCGGTAGACCCACGTCTTCCCATGCCCAACTGGAGGGCTGCGGTCCCTCGCAGCCGCAGCCTCGGCCAGCGGGAGGATCGCGCACGGTCGACGCTCCGCGCATCCGCGGGGCCTCGGACGCCGCTTCGAGCGCTGAAAACGGTCCTTTCGCCGTATTTTCCGCACAAAATCCATCTTTTCACGGCCACAACTCTCTTACTCTTTAGCTGTCTGTAACTATTTCTTCGCGCTGCTTGTAACGTTCCACGTCAGCTTGTTGTAAACTAGCTCTCACCATGCCTTCCACAGCCACCGCCTTCGGCAAATACCTCCGCTCCCAACGCAAAGCCGCCCGCGTGAGCCAGCAAGAGCTGGCGAAAGCCGTGGGCGTCTCGCACGGCTACATCAGCCAGGTCGAGTCGGGCGAGCGAGCACCGATCGGATCCGCGCACTGGCCCGCGATCGTGAAGGCGATCGCCGGCGTGACCATCGCCGGCCTCGAGCGCGCCGCCGCGATGACCCGCCCGCTCGAGATCGACCTCGCCAAGGCCACGCCCGCGCAAGCCGACCTCGCCCTGGCACTGGCATTGCGGCTGCGCGGCCGGAACCTGGGCGACGACGAAACCGCGACTCTGCTCGACCTGGTGCGGAGCGGCGGCGCACCGCCCGTCCGCGCGTTCGGCCGCGTCCTGGACCGCGACGGCATGCCGGTCACGGGCCACGCGTTCGCGTATCGGATGAACGTCGGGCGCGGCTGGTCAGCGCTGGTCGGCGTGCGCGCTCACGCCAGCGCCGCCGCGGGACCGATGGACAGCCGCAGCGCGGCGCTGGCCGGCGCAAGCTTCGAGCTGCCCCCGGCCAAGGATGGTCGGGACGCCGGCCTCTTCGACATCCCCGGCGGCCTCCCGCCCGGCGAGTACGCCCTCGACGTGCACCATCTCTCGAAGGCGCGCGGCTCCGCCGGGCCGGAGAGCGTCGAGGAGTGGGCTTGGCCGCTGGTGGTGACCGACGGCCAGGCATCCCAAGACGTGCGCATCGTGTGCGCCGCGGCGCCTCCTCCGACCTCGGCTCCCGCGACCTCGTCGGCTTCGACAGCGGCGCGAACCGAAAAATCGTCGCGCACGCGTCGCAGCCGCTGAAGCAAGCCCCGATACGGGTGATAGCGTTGCGGTGACGACCGCCAGAGGACCCGGCCGGTCGTCGAGAAAGCGAGGCGACGGTGACCCTCACCCTGAAAGCGCTGAAGCGGCTGGACGAAACCCCGCCTTGGGATTGGCCTGAAGACACCGCAACCGACCTCCTCGACGTGTTGCGCGACCCGCGCGCCGGCGAGGAGCAGCGGGTCCTCGCCGCCGAGCTGGCGGGGAATTCGGTGGTCATCAACGACGAACTGGCTCATGCCTTGCTCGCCCTGCTCCGAAGCGCCGAGCAGCCCGACGCCGTCCGCTCCACGGCCGCGATCTCGCTCGGCCCCGTCCTCGAGAGCTGCGACACCGACGGCTTCGACGACCCCGATTTCGTCGCGATCGGCGAGGACACGTTCCGCGAGATCGGAGAGACGATGCGCAGTCTCCATCTGGACACGGGCGTCTCGAAGGAGGTCCGGCGGCGGATCTTGGAGGCGTCGGTGCGGGCGCCGGTCGAGTGGCACGTCGAGGCGATCCGCTCCACCTGCGCGAGCGACGACCGCGAGTGGAAGCTCACCGGCATCTTCTGCACGCGTTTCGTGCGCGGATTCGACGAGGAAATCCTGGCGTCACTGGACACCGCGGACCACGACATCCATGCCGCAGCGGTCGTGGCCGCCGGCACCTGGGAGATCGAGGCGGTCTGGCCGCACGTCCTGGGCCTGATCACGGCCCCCGACCCCGACCGGCGCTTGCTTCTGGCCGCGATCGGGGCGGTGGGAGAACTTCGTCCACAGGAAGCCGCCGTGATTCTCGCCGACCTGGCGGATTCCGACGACCCGGAGATCGCCGAAGCCGTCCTCGAAGCCAGCTCGCTCGCGGATTACGGGTGGAACGAGAACGAAGACGAGGAGGACGACGACGATCTGGACGAGGACGACGAGCCGGGATCGCTTCATTAGGCTCACCGAAGGGATGGAGCGCCGGAAGGACATCGCGCCTGCGCACCGGGCTCGACCGGATTCGAGGCGCGCGCTCCTCGGCCAAGCCGAAAGTCCGGCGACGCTGAGCCGGAAGGACGCCAACGGAGAATCGGACGGGCTCCGTCGTTCGTTGAAGAGCTTGACCGCGAATCAGATCGAGTTTCGTGGACCTCGTCGTCGATCACCTCACGGACCGGGGCGTTGATGAGCGCGCTGGCGCTCTACGAACCGCCGTTCACCGATCTCACGCCGCGCGGCCGGGACCACGTGCGGTTCCTGCGCGACAACGGGTTTTGAAGGGCAGATCGATCGCTGCCCAGCGGGGACCGGTGGGCCTCCAGCCGAATCGCAGGATGAAGCGCGACGCTGAACCGGGCGCCCAGGCCCTGGGAGGATTTCTCCATGCTCGTGCGTGAGATCTGGCGCTATCCGGTCAAGTCGATGGGGGGCGAGCGGCTCGAGCAAGCGCTCGTCACCGCCCTGGGCATCGAGGGAGACCGGGTGGTGCACGTTCGCGATGCGCGCGGGCGCACGGTGACGTCGCGATCGCGGCCCAAGCTGCTCGGTCACCACGCGATCCTCGGCGAAGACGGCGAGCCGCTGGTCGACGGCCGGCCGTGGACCGATCCCACCGTGGCCGCCGACGTGCGCGCGGCCGCCGGCGACGACACCGCGGAGCTGGTGCGCTGGGACGGGCCGGAGCGCTTCGACGTGCTGCCACTCCTGGTGGCGACCGACGGCGCGCTCGACGCCTTCGGCTACGACTACCGCCGCTTGCGCCCGAACGTCGTGATCGCCGGAGTCGAAGGGCAGGCCGAGCGCGAATGGGAGGGCTCGATCCTCGAAGCGGGCGACGTACGGATCGGCATCCAGGATCTGCGCCAGCGCTGCATCATGACGACGTTCGATCCCGACACGCAGGTGCAGGACGTCGAGGTACTGCGCAAGATCCACCGTGAGTTCGGCGGCAGCCTGGCGCTCAACTGCTCGGTGCTGAAAGGCGGCGTGCTGCGCGTGGGCGATCCGGTTCGATTGATCGATTGAGGGAGTCCAAGCCCTGGAGGGACGCGGTCCCTCGCGTCCGCAGCGCTGGATCGAGGTGGAACGCTGCGGCTGTGAGGGACCGCAGCCCTCCATTCGGCAACCACCCGAAGTGATGCAGGCTGGCGGGTCCCGCGCTACGATCCCATCCAAGGCGTACCGCCAACCTCACGGAGGATCCTCATGAGCGACGCGAAGTCCTATCCAGGAAGCTGCTTCTGCGGTGCCGTGCAGTTCACGATGACCGGCGAGCCAGTGGCGATGGGCTACTGCCACTGCAACTCGTGCCGGGAGTGGTCGGCGGGCCCGATCAACGCGTTCTCGCTGTGGAAACCCGAGTCGATGAAGATCACCAAGGGTGCCGACAAGCTGGGCTCGTTCAGCAAGAATCCGCAAACTCATCGCAAGTGGTGCACCGCGTGCGGCGGCGCCGTGTTCGGCGACCACCCGACCTTCGGTCTGGTCGACATCTTCGCGGCCAAGATCCCCACGTTCCCGTTCAAGCCGGCGATGCACATCTTCTACGAAGAGAAGGTGCTGTCGGTGCGCGACGGCTTGCCCAAGATGAAGGACATGCCGAAGGAGATGGGCGGCTCGGGCGCGACGCTGCCGGAATGATGGGAAATCGAGGGCCGAGATCCGGGCGAGGCGTCCCGCCGAGATGGCAGAGAGCCGCGGTGCTCGGGGCGATTCTGGTCGCGGCGACGACCGCACGCGCCGGGACGCTCGAGACGATCCAGCAGCGCGGGGCGCTGGCGTGCGGCGTGAACGTCGGGCTCGCGGGATTCTCGATCGCCGACAGTCAGGGGAAGTGGGTCGGGCTCGACGCCGATTTCTGCCGCGCGCTCGCGGCGGCGGTGCTGGGCGACGCGAACAAGGTCAAGTTCACGCCGCTCAGCGCGCAGCAGCGCTTCACCGCGCTGCAGGCGGGCGAGATCGACGTGCTGTCGCGGAACACCACCTGGACACTCACCCGCGACACCTCGCTGGCGCTCGACTTCGCGGGCGTCGATTTTTACGACGGCCAAGGTTTTCTGGTGCCCAAGAAGCTCGGCGTGAAGAGCGCCAAGGAGCTCAAGGGAGCCACGGTGTGCGTGCAGCCGGGCACCACCACCGAGCTCAACCTTTCCGATTTCTCGCGCACCTTCGGGCTCGAGCTGAAACCGGTGGTGATCGAGAAGTTCGAGGAGTTCACCAAGACCTATTTCGCCGGACGCTGCGACGCGATGACCACGGATCTCTCGGCGCTCGCGTCGATCCGCGCGACGCTGGCACCGTCAGCGGGTGAGCAAGTGCTGCTGCCGGAGACGATCTCGAAGGAGCCGTTCGGCCCGGCGGTGCGGCACGGCGATCCCAAGTGGGAAGACATCGTGCGCTGGGTGCTGCAGGCGCTGATCGAGGCCGAGGAGCAAGGCATCACCTCGAAGAACGCGGCCGATCTCGCCACGTCGAGCCCGTCGCCCAACGTGAAGCGTCTTCTGGGCTCGATCCCCGGCATGGGCCAGGCGCTCGGGCTGAGCGAGAAGTGGGCGCTCGAGGCGATCCGCCAGGTCGGCAACTACGGCGAGATCTACGATCGCAACGTCGGCAAGGGCTCGCCGCTCGGCCTCGACCGCGGACTGAACAATCTCTGGACCAAGGGCGGCCTGCTCTACGCGCTCCCAGTCCGGTGATCGAGCACGCGATGCACCTGGGAGGGACCGGCTCCCGCCGGTCCGCGCTGGCATCGCCATCGAACGGCGCGGACGCGACGGAGCGCGTCCCTCCGACGATCGTCGCGAGAGCGCTCCTCGGGCTCACGATCGTCGTGCTGGCCGCGGCGGCAAGCTGCGGCAGCGAAGGGCGAGGAGCCGCGGGCGCACCCGCCGCCGGGCTCCCTCCCCTGCACGTCGCCGATCGCCGCATCCAGGACTCGCTCGGCCGCAACATGCTGCTGCGCGGAGTCGCGGTGATCGGGCTCGGCGACTATTTCCAGGGCAACCCGGGTGTGCCCTCGTCGGCGGGTGTGACCGAGCACGATCTCGACGAGATCGCCGCCCTCGGCATGAGCTCGATCCGCCTGATCGTCCACTGGAGCGCGCTCGAGCCCGAGCGTGGCGTCCGGTCCGACGACTATCTCGCACGCGTTCGCGAGGTGGTCGGCTGGGCGCGCGATCGCGGCATTTACGTGATCCTCGACATGCACCAGGACGCGTGGGGCAAATACGTCAACACCGCCGTCGACCAGACCTGCCCGCCGCCTTTCTCCCCCAATCAAGGCTGGGACGGCGCTCCCGAGTGGGCGACCTTCACCGACGGCAAATCGCGCTGCCGCTTCATGGTCCGCGAGCTGGCGCCCGCGGTCATGAACGCGTGGGAGAGCTTCTGGAACGATCGTGACGGCATCGAGCAGGAGCTGATCGACACGTGGGCGTGGCTGGCGCGCGAGTTCCGCGACGACACCACGGTGGCCGGCTACGACCTGCTCAACGAGCCCAACTGGGGTCTCGACTACGACTACACGATCCAGATCCGAAAGCCCGCGTTTCACCGGCGCGCGCTCGACGCGATCCGCGCCGTCGAGCGCGCCGATTTCCACAAACCGGTGTTCTTCGAGCCGAGCGCCGTGTGGTCGGCGTTTCCGATCGAGAAAGCGGTGCCCTTCACCGGTGACGATCAGATCGTCTACGCGCCGCACATCTACGTCGAGTCGATCAGCGCCGACATCGGTCTCTTCGGCAAGCCGGTGATCCCGCTGCGCTTCGGTTTCGAGGAAGCGCAGCGCGAAGCGGATGCGTACCGGACGCCGTTCTGGTCCGGCGAATGGGGCTGGTTCGGCGCACCCGACGGCGTTTACGCCACGCGCTACGCGGCGCTCGAGGACGAATTCCAGGTGGGCGGAGCGTGGTGGTCGTGGCGCGGTGCGTGCGGCGATCCGCACGGGGTCTCGTGGCCGAGCGGCGACCACGGCGACGCGAACGGCAACTTGCTGCTCAGCCGCTGCGACGATCCGGCGAATCCGGGCGGCGTGGAGGTGGGCCTGGTCGCGGCGAACGCGCGGGTGCTGTCGCGTCCCTATCCGCGGCGCTTTCCCGGCACGATCACGTTTACGTCCGATCCCGCGTCGGGCGTGCTCACGCTCGACGGCACCGTCAATGCGAGCGCGGACGCGAGCCCGTTCGAGATCTGGATCCCGGGTTCGGCGTCACCCGCGCTGACGCTCGACGGGCTCGCTCAGCAGAGTCTCGACCAGGTTCCAGGCGGATGGATCTTGCTCGCGAGCCCGACGGGCTCGGCGGTTCATCTGACGGCACGAGCAGCGGGCGAGTGAGCCCAGCGATCGGCTCGACCGATCGGAAGGAGGCGGTCCCTCGCGTCCGTGGCGATCGGTCGAGATGCAAGCGCGGCGGCTGCGAGGGACCGCAGCCCTCCCGGCGACCGATCGAGCGCCCCCCGCCGAGGGACCGGCGGGCCTCCAGGGGACCTCTCGCGTCTGTTGGAGAGCGCGCGGTCCCTCGCGCGCGAGCGCTCGATCACGTCCCCGCCCAGCGTCACCTCTCCCACGGCTTCGCGTCGCCGCTCGGCTGCCACGGTTTCGCGGGCTCGCCGGGCTTGGGGGGTGCCAGCGGATCGGCCGCGGCCGGCTGATTCATCCAGTCGGGCGGCTTCGCCGGCAGGCGCTGGGTCTCGTGCGCGTCGAGCAGTCCACGCAGGCTCTTGCCGTCGTTCGAGATCAGGTCGGCGATCCGCCACAGCCGCTGGCCGCGGGTGAGCTTCACGGTCATGTGGCGCGGCGGGTTGGCGTCCACCTCGCGAGTGACTTCCTCGCGCCGCCAGTGGTACTGGCGGTATTCGCGCACCTTCTTGACCCAGGCGAGCTCGACGTCGACGGTGATCTCGTCCTCGCCGGTGCGCTTCGCGACGCCCGTCGAGAACCGGTTCGGGTACTCCTGCGAGTCGGTGAACGGGTCGCCCTCGATCACCGGCGCCTCGCCGGAGTCCTTGGGCTTCCGGGTCTCGGCGAGCAAGAGCGCGTAAAAATCGGGCGAGAGCCACTCCTTTCGCTTCACGACGGTGTCCTCGGTGAAGCCCATGTCGTGGCTCAGGTGGAACTTGTAGAAGGTCCGCACCACGTGCACCGCCTGAACCAGATCGTGGTTCGGCTCCTCCGCCGCCGAGGCGAGCGTCGCGCCCACCACGACCAGCGAACCGAGCCACCACGCCGCCACTCGCTGCCCGAACGCTACCGATCTCATCGTCGCGCCTCCTTGCAGGCGCACGAGAGCCTATCGCACCGGCGTGGCACGGGAGAGCGACTCGAGCGCGGCGCGGGCGTTGGCGGCGAGGGCGTGGTCGGGGTAACGCTCGAGGAAGGTGTTGAATGCGTTGGTGGCCGACTGGAGGTCGCCGCGCGCGGTGCGATGGAGGTCGGCCACACGGTAGAGCGCCTTCGGGGCCAGCCCGTGGGTCACGTGCGACTCGGCGAGATCGCGGTACACCCACAGCGCGTCCTCGGGCTCGCCGTTGTCCTCGAGCCAGCGGCCCAGGAGCTGCTGTAGCGCGGGGTCGATCCCGAGGGTGGTGACGCGCTCGCCCAGCGCCTTGGCCGCGTCGAGCAGGTGCTCGGTGGGTCCAGTGGCGCGCGCGCTGACGATCGCCTTGGCGAGTGCCGCGCGCGCCTCGTCGAGATCGCCCAGATGGCCGAGCGCGCGCGCCTTCACGGCCAGCAGCACCGTGTGCCCGGGATGCTTGGCGAGCGCCGCGTCGCAGTACTTGCTGGCGTCGCGCCAGGCGCATTTCTCGATCAGCTCGAGTGCCATGTCGGTGTCCTTGTCGTCGGGGTCGGGCCGCCCGCCGAGCAGGATGCGGCGGTCGAAGAGCTTGGCCTCCCAGCGCAGTTGCCGCACCGCAAGCGCCATCGCGGCGCCGTAGCCGAAGCCGCCGATGTGCGCCCACACCGCGACGTGCAGGTCCTCCTGGGCCGACGCGTACATCGCTTGCTCGATCAGCCACAACCCGATCATCAGCCACGCCGGCATCCACAGCTCGCCCCAGCGCAGCGAGGTCATGCCCAGCCCGCGCAGCCAGAAGAACTTGACCTTCGCGTTCCAGTGCCGGACGAAGAAGGCGCCCATGCACGCGGCCACGGCTCCCGACGCTCCCAGCAGCCCTTCCTCGGTGCCGCGGAGCGCCGGGTACATCGACGCCGCCGCGGCGAGCCCTCCGCCCAGGTAGAGGACCAGGAACGCCGGCACGCCCCAGCGGTACTCGAGCGACGGCGCCGCCAGTGCGAAGAACCACATGTTGCCGAGCAGGTGAAGCCAGTTCACGTGCATGAACATGTGGGTGACGAGCGTCCACGGCTTGAAGCCGGGGCCCATCACCAGGTTGAGCTGCTTGTCGGGATTCCAGCCCCGCGATCGCTCGAGCTGGTCGCGCGCGGTGCGCCAGCGCTCGAGCTGCTCCGGTTCGACGCCGTCGACCGGACCGCGATCGAGCGCCTTCAGGAACCGGTCCCAGGCGAGCGGCTGCTCGTCGGCGCCGCTCTTCGAGTTCCGATCGTGGACGGCGTCGATGTAGCGGCGGTAGAGCGTGGCCTCGAGCGTCTCGAGGCGCTCCTCGCGCGCCGCGAGCGTCGCCTCGTTCTCGCCGCCGAACGTCACGCGCGTGAGCAGGAACATCGCGACGTTGATCGCGAGGATCGCGATCGACGCCCAGGGAATGCGACGAATCGCCTGGTCGTGGCCGTACGGGATGATCAAGGGTCAGCCGGCCCGGATCACCGTCCGGCGCGGCGGGCCTTGGTCTTGTCCCAGAACTGTCCGTGGCAGTTCTTGCACAGCGACTCGACGTCGGAGCGCGAGCCGGCGACATCGAACATCGCGCCCTGGCCGAGCTCGGAGTCGAGCTTCTTGAGCGCCTCGATGATGTCGTCGTTGGCCTTCTTGAATCCGGGAATCGACTGGTAGAGCTCGGAGCCGGTGATCGTGTCCGACGCGAACATCCCCGCCACCTGCGTGACCAGCGGCTGCGAGTGATAGGCACCCTTCTCGCCCAGCACCTCGCCGAACTTGATCCAGGTCTTGTCGATCTCGCGCATCTGCGCCGCCATCGGCGAGGCGGGCTCGGGCTTGCTGCAGCCCGGCAGCACCAGCCCCGCCAGCGCCAGCCCCACGACGATCCGCTGGTGCCGTTCCCGGTTTGCCCCGCGCGCGAGGGACCGCGCGCGCTCCAGACGGCGGCGAACCGAGACGCCAGCGATCCGTCGCTTCATTTCGGCAGCACCTTTCCGAGCGAAGCCACCTCGACGCGTGGAATCCCCCACTCGTTCAGGGTGTAGGCGAGTCGTTTCCCGTCGGGGCTCCACACCGGCCGGGTGCGGTGCGGGTTGCCCTCGCCGTTCAGCCGCTTCGAGCTCTTGGTGGCGCGGTCGTAGACGTGCAGATCGGTCTCGTCCTTGAAGTCGCTGAGCTTGGCGCCCTCGCGACGGTTGGCGACGATCATCGTCGAGTCCGCGACCACGCGCTCGAAGACCAGCCGCTGGCCGTCGGGAGACCAGGCGGCGGTGTCGAGGCGGATCGCGTCCTTCTGCGGTCCCAGGATCTCGTCGCCGGCGCCGCCCGCGGAGTTGCCGAGCATCAGCGACGCCTGGAGCGCCACCTTCTCCTCGGCCGATCCGTAATTGCGGAGCGAGCGCATGCCGTACTCGTCGTCCTCGGCCTCCGATTCCCAGTGGACCCACGAGATGGTGTGGTTGTCGGTGCCCACCCACGCGGCGTAGGCGTTCGAGCCGCCGGTGGCCACCACGGTGGGCTCGCCGCCGTCGCGCGGGATCACGTCGAGGTCGACGCCCAGGAAGCGCTTGCTCTTGTAACTGTACGAGTGCGGGTGGTAGCGGCCGTCCTCGTCCATGTCGTCGCGGTCGACGGCGATGCCGGTCTTCATCACCTCGCCGAAGCTCTGGTGCTGGTAGAGGACCTGGCTGCTGTCGGGTGACCACACCGGGCTGGTGCCACCGGTGGTGGTGAGCTGCTTCTCCTCGCGGCTCGCCAGCGTGTAGACGAAGATCTCGGGACGAGTCGGCTTGTAGTGGCCGTAGTTCCGGTAGGGGCCCACCTGGTCCTCGGCGACACCCACTCCTTTCTCGTAGGCCACGAAGCGTCCGTCGGGCGAGATCGCGGCGTGGCTGCCCTCGAGGGTGAGCCCGGTGGTCTTGGTCTCGAGGTCGCCGATCGCGACCCGCGGATCGTAGTAGTCGCTGCCGGACGTGGGGTACGCGACGTAGCGCGCGCCGCCCCACACCGGCGACGGGCTCTCCTTCGCGACCGCGGCCTTGGCGAACGACGCGATCACGCCCGAGCCCGAGGCCGAGATCACTCGCACGTGCGACTGGCCGGAGCCGCTGTAGCCCCACATCGTCGCTTCCATGCCGGGCCGGTCGTCGGGCTCGTAGACCGCGAGGAAGCGCCCGTCCCTGCTGAACGAGGCTCCGAACGAGATGTGATGCTCGCCCAGCACCACGAAATGCGACGCGCGCTCGAAGTAAAACGCCCCCACTCCGCCCGCGACGGCGAGTGCCACGATCACTCCCACCCACAGCATCGGCTGCGCGTACCACGCGCGCGCCTTGGAGTCCGAACGGCCCGCGTCGAGCGCGGTCCGGGGTGCGTCGGGCCGCACCCGCCCGGTGCCGCCGGGCTGGCGCAGAGCACCGGTGGTGGGGCGCGGCTCGATGCGGCCCGCGTCTCCGGTGCGCGGCTCGCGGAGCCGGGCAGAGCCGGTCCCAGGGTCGCGCAGCGCGCCGCTGCCGGTGCCGCCAGCCACCTCGCCGGTGCGCGGCACGGAGCCGCTGCGCGGGCCGTCGCCCGCGCCCGGGTGGTTCGCCTCGAGGATCGCGAGCCGGCCGGCGGCGTAGCCGTTCAGGTGGTCGGCGGCGAGGCAGGCCTTGTAGTAGGTGATCGCGGTCGGGAAGTCGCCGGCTTCCTCGTACACCTGCGCCAGGTTCAGCAAAGCCTTGGGCTGATTCGGCTCCTTCTCGAGCTTCTGGGTGAGGAACGCGACGCGGCGCTGCTGGCTTTCACTGAGGTCGGCGATCGGAATCGACTCGGGCGGCGGGGCTTGCGACGCGGGAGCGGAGAGACCGGCGAGCAGCTCGTCGGCGTAGCTGCTGGCCGGCGAATTCGCGGGCCGCGCGACGCTCGGCGGCTCGTACGGCGACTTCCCGCACAGCGGGCAGAGCGCCACACCCGCGTCGATTTCGTCGCCACATTGGAGGCACATCATGACGCTGGCTCTCCGGTGTTGTGCCTACCTTTCTACCGAAGCGCGAGCGGGCGCCGCAACAGCAATCGGCCTCTGGTCGTGTCGCGAACGCAACAGCCGGTGCCGCTGCGCGGCACCCTCCACGGCGCATTCGTTCGATCGGTGCCCGGAGGGCTGGGGCCCTCGCCGTCAGTCCGGCCGGCGGCGGTTTGGAGCGCGCGCGGTCCCTCGCGCGCGAGCGCTGGAACGGGCACCATTCGATCGCTTGCCCGCCGAGGGACCGGCGGGCCTCCAGGGGACCGAGGAGCGTCGAGGAGCCGCCGGCTCGATTCGTCAGGCCGGGAGAACCGGCCTCAGTGCACGTAGACGACTTGCGGGTCGGCGACGATGCTCGAGCCGTCGACGGCGAGCGCGGTGACGAGCGCGTCGCGGGCGCGCTGCACCGAGGCGGCGAAGGGCTCGCTGCCCGAGAGCGCCAGCCCCATCGAGGGTGCGATCTCGTGAGTGCGGCGCTCGCCCGCCAGCGCGCACATGGCCTGCGCCGCGTGGCGGACGCTCTGCAGCGATCGCGCCGCGGCGCGGTGACCGCCCTGGAGATGAGCGCACTCGACCACCAGCAGCACCTCGTCGGCATGCGATCGTGCCACCACGTCGCAGGAGCGCAAGCTGCGCGCGGCCGCGGCCGCCGCGGCCTCCACGAGCTTGGCGCCGACCTGCTCGCCGAGGCTCTTCCGCAAAGCACCGAGGTGGCCCAGGTGGAGGACCCCGACGCAGAAGTGCCCGTGGTCGAGTCGCATCCGGTTCGCGACCACGCCCAGCTCGCGGAACCTGAGGTCCATGCGGCGCGCGGCATGGGGCTCGCGGACCAGTCGCCTGGCTTCCGGCGCGGCCCGCATCCGTTCCGCCGCGGCGGCATCCGCGTATAGCTCGACGCCCAGCCTGACGCTGCCCACCAGCAGCTCGTCGCCACTCGCTAGCCGCGCGTCGTGGATGGCATCGCCGTTGAGCCACGTACCGTTGGTGCTGCCCAGGTCGACGACCCGCGCCTTCCAGCCGCCGGACGCCGGATCGACCTCGAAGAAGATGCGTGCGTGGTGTCGCGACACCTTGGCGTGCGGCAGCGGCACGTCGCAGCGAACCGACCGCCCCAGCAGGTGAGCGCGGCGTTGCGCGCGGAGCCCGAAGCGATATCCGACGTCGCCGCCCTCCAGGACCGTGAGCATGCCCAG
Source organism: uncultured bacterium (assembly GCA_964650975.1). Classification (GTDB taxonomy): domain Bacteria; phylum JADJOY01; class JADJOY01; order JADJOY01; family JADJOY01; genus CAZYWA01. The sequence continues at coordinate 2,181 of CAZYWA010000006.1, read as the reverse complement.
CCCTTCGGCCGCTGGATGGAACGGCTCGGGAGCGACGACGGCGCGAGGCCGGATCGGCATCATCTCGGTGTGGTTCGGCATGTCGGACTCGTGCGTAGCAATTCGCTTACCAACCCCGGTTCGGTTCTGGATCTCCGCGTACGGCGAGGCGGGCCTCGATCCAGGCAGGCCGTGGTTGCGAGGAAATCGCTTGCTTCGTGGCGTTTTCGACCACATCGGCTTCACCCGATCGCCGCGTCCGGGGTGGCGCCAGATCACTGCCGGGCGCCCTCCGGCCGGATCCATGGCGCCCGGGCGCCACCTTCGGTTGGCACGACTGCAAACCGCCGGGTCAGGACGCTCGCGAGGATCTCCGATCCGGGAGGCGGCGACGGAGCGCGCGAGCCAAGGCCACCGGCACCGCCACCGCGATCAGCCACGAAAGAGCACCCTGGCGAGCACTGGATCCCGGAAAACGGCTGACACCGCATACCACGGGGCCCGGGTCGCTCGTGACCTGCACCGCGCCGGGCACGGTGACCGTGCCGAAAGCGTCGCGCACCACCAGATCGTAGGCACCCAGCTCGGCGTCGGCCGGGACGGTCACGGTGCCGTTCATCTGAGTCGAGCTCACGGACGTGACGCTGGGGACGATCTCACTGGCCCCGTGCACCAGACGGATCGACGCCCCCGCGGAGTGGAAGCGGGCACCGGTGAGGATCACGTTGCGGTCGGTGGCGAGACCCAGCTGAGTCGGCTGCACCGTGGCGACCGAGAGCCTGGGCGCCATCACCACGCGCACCATGCCGGCCTCGTTTTCGGCCGCGAACGAGCGCCGCGACGCGATCGCGAAGTCCGGCGAGCCGTCGCCGTCGAAGTCGGGGAACGCGAGGGCCGAGCCGAACATCCCGCGCGCCGCGGTGTCGCGCATGCTCCAGAGCGCGGTGGTGCCGCTCGCGGTCACGCTTCCCGTGGGAAAGCTGGCGCCGCCCGCGAAGAGATACGCCGCACCCGCCTCCCAGGCGCTCAGGCCCGACGGGCGCGCCGGCTCGGTGACCCACAGTTCGTCGGCGCCGTCGCCGTTCACGTCGACGAAGCCGAGCCGCTCGCCGAGCCGCGCGTACGACGTGTCGCCATCGATGCGCGTCACGACCGGCAGCGAGCCCAGGCTGGAATCGCCCGACAGGCCGTCGATCGAGACCAGCGAGACCGAGCCGGTCTGCAACGTGGCGTTGGGCGTCTCGACGGGTGCGCCGATCGCGAGCAGCTTCTGTCCGTTGCCGCGCGGGTCGCCGTAGGCGAGCGCGGTGCCGATGTTGTCGAACTGGTCGACTCCGGTGATCGTGAAGACCGGCGCCGTGGATGCACCGTGGCTCCCGAGCCCCGAGAGATCGAACGCGTACACACGCCCGGCGCCCTGGGTCGCGCCGTTCTTGTACTTGGGTGCGCCCACCACCAGATGCGGATGCGACGGCGTACCGAAGCTCGCCGCGATCACCTCGAACCCGAACCAGCTCCAGTCCTGATCGCCGGTTGCGCTCCAGTCGGCGTCACTCACGTCTTTCGTGGTGCCGGTGCCGAAGGCCGCGCTGGCGCGGAACACCGCCACCAGCCCGCGCTCGACGCCACCCGCGCGATCGTACGGTGTCGCGATCACCAGATCGCGATGGCCGTCGCCGTCGAGATCGGCGCCGAGCAGTCGGTAGCCCAGGTTCGTGTAGGTGTCGGCCGAGGAGATCGTCACGTCGGGCGAGGTCGAGATGCCGCCGCCGGGCTGACCGAAGTAGACCAGCACGCGGCCGTGGTAGCCGTAGCTCTGGGCGTCGGTGGTGGGCTGCGAGACCGCGAGGTCGGGAAGGCCGTCGGCGTTGAGATCGACCACCGCGAGCGCCCAGCCGAAGCGGCCGTACGAGATGTCGCCGGTGAGGGTGAGGTCGGCGCTGCCATTGGTCACGTCGAGTGATTCGTTGCCCGTGACGCCGCGACCGTAGATGACGCGCACGCGGCCGACCTGCGGCCCGCCCACCACGTTGTAGCCGGGCGAGCCGATGATGAGATCGTCCTTGCCGTCTCCGTTCAGGTCCCCGGTCGCGACGCTGGTGCCGAGATAGCCGAACGGCTCGGCGGCGGTGACGGTGAGCGAGCGATCCTCGCCCATGGGCGGCACGTCGAGCTGGGGCGACGGCCCGGGCGCCGCTTCGG